>JAGADM010000107.1 GCA_017613595.1 Lachnospiraceae bacterium
CGTCAAGCTTGTCCACGGTCAGCTTTCCGTAAACTTCGCCGTTGATCGTCATGACAGGTGCAAGTCCGCAGGCGCCGATACAACGGCATGCATCCAATGAGAACTTGCCGTCCGGCGTGCACTGTCCGCCTTCGATACCGAGCTTTTCACAAAGCTTGTTATAGATGTCACCCGATCCTTTTACGTAGCAGGCTGTACCAAGGCATACGGAAATTGCATACTTTCCCTTCGGATAGAGAGAAAACTGTGCGTAGAAGGTAACAACACCGTAAACCTTCTCCAACGGAATTCCGGTCTCATCCGAAATCATCTTCTGAACTTCGATCGGCAGATAACCATAGATGTCCTGTGCTTTCTGCAGAATCGGCATCAGTGCGCCCCGCTCATCCTTAAGCTCACGAATAACCTGCAACAACTGTTGCTTCTGTTCTTCAGTTCCGCGGAAAGGAACTGTCGTCTTTTTGTCAGCGCCCATTGAGCGTCCTCCTTTACATAATTAGTTAATCGTATTCTAACACTAAAGGGGGCGGAATTCCAGCAGTTTTTCGGGCAAAAGGTCGGTTTTCACATTGTTTTTTTATTTAATTCATGTATACATGTATACCGCATTGTATTTGTCAGATTACGTGTCCCGAGGGTGTGAATTTTCAGAATATTTTATCCAATTTAATCGTGCAAAAAGGCGCGGAAAATGTCACTTAAAATGACATTGCGCGGCAATGAAAAAGGAACCGTTCTTTCCATACGGTTCCTGCTTCATTCTTATGTATTCCGGGCGGTACTTCCGCACTCTGAGGGCTCCGTTTCCATCCCTCCCGTGTTCCCGCCGTGTCCGGTTATATTTTATTGTTCAGGCCTTGTCCTGTACCTGTTTCAGCACATACTCCCTGGCTTCCGTCCTGCTCATGTCAAGCGAGATCGCAAGCTCTCCGAGAAGCCCGTCTTCCGCCATTTTGAAATACTTTTCATCGCTTGATGTCGTCTTCTTGCCCTGCGCCTGACGCTTCGCGCGGCGCTCATCGATCGTCTTAATGATGCGCACCAGATCTTCGCACCGTCCGGACCGGATCGCGTCCCGGTACTCCTGCTCACGGCGCTTGTCTTCCATTTCGCCGAGGCTCTTGATCTTATTAATCCCGGAGATCAGCTTTTCGGCTTCGCTGCGGGTCAGGACCGGCCGGATCATTACCTTCGGGTTATCGACAGGCGAATAGATCGTGCTCTTCGTATAGCAGGTCGTCAGAGTATAGTATTCCCTGTCGCCGGACCCGGACATGCCGGTAAGAGGGCCGATCTTCTCGACCTTACAGGCACCGTTGCTTCCGTGAATGACATAATCGCCTACCTGAAACATACTCTGCTCCTTCGTTTACGACACAATCCGCCGCGGATTCCTTTCCTCTCCGCCCCGGATTTCAGACAAATGGCACTACTCGGAGGGAACCCCGGTTCCCTCCGTATATATCATAACACAATTTTACGCAAAATGTAAGTCTTTTTTCGCATTTTCCGTAAATAGTCAGATAATTTCAGCGGTATTTCGGTTGTCTGAAAACACATTCTGTGATACACTGAAGAGCGGAATGCGACCGGACGCAGATGCGCGGACCGCGTCAGGATATCCTTTACGGAGGGCACTTATGCTTTGGTTCTTTACGGCAATTTATCCGGAAGCCGCGCCGGTTGTTTCACGGTATGCCATGAAACGTACGGCCGGGCGGTTCGCTGACATATTCCGCGGCGAAGACGCGGTTCTCGTTCTCACGGGATCCGGTCCTGTGCGCGCGGCGTCTGCCGTTTCGGAAGCACTCACACTCGATGCTCCGGGGCCGAAGGATATCCTCATCAACCTCGGTATATGCGGCGCGCCGGAGGGATATGCCTTCGGGGAATGCTGCCGTATCCATAAGATCACCGATGCCTGTTCCTGCAGGGATTTCTATCCCGATCTGCTGGCGGACTCCGCTTTTCGGGAAGCGGCTCTGACCACTTACGGAAAGCCTTGCGAAGCTCCGGAAACGCTTGCCGACATGGAAGGCTCCGCGTTTTTTGAAACGGCTGTGAAGGCGGTTTCGCCGGACCGGATCTTTCTTTACAAGATTGTTTCGGACCGCGGAAATACGGACGCTCTGACGCCGCAGACGGTCACAAACCTTATTGCGAAGGCTCTCCCCGGTATTATCTCTGAAGCGGAACGGTACGCTTCCCTTCTGCCGGAGCCGAAGGAGCTCAGCGCGGAAGCGGAGGAGGCAGCCGATGGCATCTGCCGTCTTCTTGACGCGTCGGTCACGATGCGTAGTGAGATAATGAAACTGGCCCTCTATATAGAGTTAAGAGACGGAAACGCCGCGGAGCGGCTCCGTGCGTTTCTGAACGAAGAAGGAATCAGCGGAGAACAGCCGCTTCGGAGAAAGGAGGGCAAGATCATCCTTGAACACTTACGGCAATTCTGCCTTCGGTAACGAAGTTTCGTTCCGGAAGGCGTTCTCCCGCGTCTATGCAGAGGATGCCGCGCTTTCCTATCCGAGGACGCGGGAAATCCTCAGCCGGCTGCCCGGCAGCACGGTCATTCCGATACACGATTACAAGAATCTGTTCAACCGTCCGAACCAGTCCGCAGCCTTGCAGAAGCAGGCTCCGGCACTGATTTTAGCGGTGCAGAAGCCGCCGTTTCTCTACCCCGGCGCAGCGGTGTGCCAGGACTTCGGCGAGCGGCATTTTTACTATACTTCCTGTATCCGCAACTGCCCGTACGACTGTGAATACTGCTATCTGCAGGGGATGTATCCGTCTGGTGACATCGTAATCTTCGTGAACCTTGAAGATGTCTTTACGGAGATTTCCGAGGTGCTTACGAAGCATCCGCTGTACCTCTGCATCAGCTTTGACACCGACCTGCCCGCGCTCGACGGGCTGACCGGCTTTCTAGCGGACTGGGCCCGCTTTGCCGCCGCCAATCCGTCGCTTCTTCTGGAAGTCCGGACGAAAAGCGCCGCGGTATCGGCCGTCTCCGCGCTGCCGGTGCTTGACAATATGATCTTCGCGGTCACGGTTTCTCCGGAGCCTGTCAGGCAACGTTTTGAACACCGCACGCCGCCGCTAGCGGACCGCCTGAAGCTCGTGAACACTGCTCTTTCGGAGGGCAGGCAGGTAAGACTCTGCTTTGACCCGATGCTTCGGATCCGTGATTTTGAGACCGTCTACGGCGAGCTGTTCCGAACGGTCCGTGAAACGGTTCCGACGGAAAAGCTGCGTGACGTCAGCGCAGGAACCTTCCGTATCTCCGCGGAATATCTGAAACACATGCGAAGCCACCGTTCCTGCGAGATCACGGCTTACCCGTACACCAACGCGGACGGCGTGTACGGCTATGACGCGGCAGATGTGCGTGAAATGCTCTCATTTGCCCGCAGCCGCCTTGCGGAAATGATTCCCGAAGAACGGATCTTTTTAAGTGAAGAACTGCCGAAAGGATAAAACTATGGATACTGTGAAAACCGCACTAGTCACCGGAGCCTCGTCGGGCATCGGACGCGCCGTCGCGGAAGCGCTTCTTGCGGACGGCTTCACGGTCTACGGCATCGGCCGGACCTTCCCCGAAGACACCGACGCACGGCTTCACAAACTCGAATACGACCTCACGAAGACCGCAGGTCTTCCGGACTATCTGAAAACAAATGTGCCGCAGCCGCTCTCGCTTCTCGTGAACTGTGCCGGCTGCGCCTACTACGGGCCGCATGAGACGCTCTCTCCCGCCGCCGTTCACGAAATGGTTGCGGTCAACGTGGAAGTGCCCCTGCTTCTTACAAACCGCTTCCTGAGGGATTTACAGAAGACGCAGGGCGCCGTAGTGAACATCTCGTCCGTGACGGCAAAGCAGAGCAGCAACACCTACGGCTGCGCCTACGGGGCGACCAAGGCCGCACTGTCGCATTTTTCGGAGGCGCTCTTTGAAGAGACAAGAAAGAGCGGCGTACGGATCATCACGATCCACCCCGATCTGACCGATACGAACCTCTACCGGAACGCGGACTTCCGTCCCGCTGAAGAACCCACGTGTGTCCTTACCGCGCAGGAAGTCGCGGAAGCCGTTCTCTTCGCCGTTCACGCAAGGGACGGTCTTGTCGTAAGCGACATCACGCTGCGGCCGCAGAAGAACCGCATCGTACGGAATAAAACGGAGTGACCGCATCGTGCGGAACAAGGCGGCGTGACCGCCCCGGCCGTCGGCCCGTATTCACACCCTTGCCGCACTCTGGCCGGAGGGGACACGGTACCGCCGGGAACCGCAGCGGCACTTTATCGGAAACAACACGAAAAGGCTGCCTCACCGTTTTTCACGGTGAAGCAGCCTTTTACACTGTGGATATAATACCCCCCATTCCGGCACCTATGCCGGAACGCTCCGGCCGAAACCGTCCGGGCGTCTCCCCTCTACACGATATCAGATATCGATCTTAACATTTACATCATTGCGCTTTGTTGCCTCAGCCTCGAAGAATGCCTCTTTCGCGATTCCCATGGCACCCGCAACAATGCTGGTCGGGAACGAAACGATCTTCTGGTTCAGAGTAGATACGTTTGCGTTGTAAGCGCGGCGTGCGCCCTGAAGATGCTCTTCCACATCCATAACCGCAATCTGCAGCTGACGGAAGTTCTCATTGGCATGCAGCTGAGGATAATTCTCAGCAAGGAAGTTGAGTTCTCTCTGAACGTCGCCCATCTTCTCGGCAGCTTCGTTCTTCTCGGAGATGGTCATGCCCTTACGAAGCTTGATGGCTTCGAGGATTGTCTGCTTCTCGAAGGTTGCGTAGGACTTTGCCACATCAACCATCTTGGTCAGCACATCATAACGCTTCGTCAGAGCCACATCGATACCCGAGGAAGCCTCTTCGATCTTAACCTTTGTCTGACGGAGTCCGTTCACGGTGGAAATCCACCATCCGAAACAGATCACAACCAAAGCCACAACAACAATTACAACGATCGTTACTCCATCCATACTCTTTCCGCATGAGACGCCCGGTCTCACGCTCCTCCTTTCTTGATTTGGAAAAGTTTATAAGAAAATCTTACGATCCAGGTTCATACTTACGACAAATGAGGTGATTGCGTTAATCTCTCTCGTCACTTCATTGAGGTCGTCATTCGTAATGGTTCTCCACGGCGGTTCAAGGGAATCCTTCTTCGAATTCACCGCCACATGCATCTTATTGTCGACAAATCCGACCATAATCTTTCCGTCCATCGCCTGCGCCAGTCTCAAAAGGCCCTGCATGACACCCGGTGTCAGCAGATAGAACGCCTCGCCTTCATCCTGACAGAGACACTGGAACTCTTTATTGAAGGACTCATCCTCGGTCTTAAATACATGTCTCCGATCGGCCTTCTTCGTGAAGAAGCCTTTGCGACGGTTCGCGTAGCTGAATCCCTTCTGGATGATCTGCAGATCACCCTGAAACGACTTGTTGGATTCAAAGATCATCCAACGCCCATGCAGGTAAGTCGTCGTGGTCGTATGGCCTTCGGAATCGGTGGATTCATCCTCGATCAGGACATCCGCACGTTCAAACGAAACACCGTTATAGGTACCGCGGATATAATCCTCACTCGAGTAAACGTTACCCATTGCCATGAGGCCCGTTCCGCTGATCACGGCTTTCGGAAATCCCTGCGCCGGGTCGTACACCGCATCCGGAATCGCCTGCAGGATCAGTTTCTTAACGAAAACGTCCTTGTAATAGGAGCGGTATTCCTTGCGGTATCTGCTGACCTTTTTCTTGTAGATCAGGACAATCGCCACAATCACCGCGATGGCAAATATAAAGTTGATATAGAACGAAATGAACGCGAGGAAAATCAGCGGAAGGATAAGAAGCATTCCCTGGGATGATTTCTTTCGCAGCGAATCCATATACTGAATATCTTCCTGCATATCCTGCTCCTTTCGGTTGAATTTGTCTATACTATATCACATGTAAACTACATTTACCAGTATTTTTTTACGATTTTACAATGATTTAACAATTCTCACTGCCTGCCGTGCACAGTCCGAGGAGAATCTTAACGATCGCTTCCATCGATTCGAGCACGCAGTATTCAAACCGCCCGTGGAAGTTGTGACCGCCGGTGCAGATGTTCGGACAAGGAAGCCCCATAAACGAAAGCCTGGCGCCGTCAGTACCGCCGCGGATCGGACGGATCAGCGGCTTAATGCCGAGTTTCTCCATCTCCGCCGCCGCATTCTCAATTAAGAAATAATAGTCCGGCTCGATCTTCTCCTTCATGTTGTAATAGGAGTCGTTGATCTCGGTTTCCACGGTATTGCCGCCGTACAGAATGTCAAGCCGTCTGCCGATATTCCCGGCAAGCGCCTTCTTCTGTTCGAACTTCGCGCGGTCATGGTCGCGGATAATGTAAACGAGTTTCGCCTCTTCGACGTCGCCCGTAAAATGCAGCAGATGGAAGAATCCTTCATACCCTTCGGTCAGCTCCGGCTTCTCCGCTTCGGGAAGCATGCAGTCGTACTCCATACCGATCCGCACGGCGTTCTTCATCTTGTTCTTCGCGTCACCCGGGTGCACGCTGATACCGTGAACGGTAACCGTAAGCGAGGCCGCGTTGAAGTTCTCATACTCGAGCTCGCCGAGCCCGCCGCCGTCCACCGTATAGGCGACATCGGCGCCGAACTGCTCAAGGTTAAAGAAATCCACTCCCCTGCCGACTTCCTCATCGGGGGTAAATGCGATCGCGATCGTTCCGTGCTCCGCCTCCGGATGGCTGAGCAGATACTCCGCCATCGTCATGATCTCACTGACGCCTGCCTTATCGTCGGCGCCGAGAAGCGTCGTTCCGTCCGAAGTAATGATCGTCTTACCCTTATAGGCCGCAAGTTCCGGATACGCCTCAGGAGAAAGAACGATGTTCTTCTCCGCATTGAGCACGATATCCCCGCCGTCATAATCTTTAACAATCTGCGGCTTTACGCCTTCTCCGGAAGCATCCGGAGAGGTGTCCATATGCGAAAGAAAACCGATTACCTGCCCGTTCTTTCCGCCGTCAGTGGCCGGAATCTTCGCGTACACGTAGCCGTTATCGTCCATGACGACATCGGCCGCTCCGAGAGACTCGAGTTCCTCCTTCAGCATACGTCCGAGCACCTTCTGCTTTTCCGTACTCGGGAATTCCTCGCGGTCCTCCGCGGACTGCGTATCCACCTTCACGTATTTCAAAAACCGTTCCAAAACATCCATGGTCATTACTCCTTATTCTTGCCGGTCCACGAACGGATCGTAAAGATATTGGGTGTCTGCGTATCTTCGCAGTACACATGGATCCAGTCGCCGACACGGATCAGTACGAGCGACTCATCCTGGTTCAGATAACCTTTGTAAACCCGTCCGTCGGAACCCGTCACATATACGGTCGGAAGGTCTCCGACGGTGATCATGCGCACGTCGGTAACCTCAACCGTCAACGATTTCAGGTTGTCCGTCACTACGGCGGTGATGCCGTCACGCTCTAAGAGCTTGCGGTAGGTGCTCATAGCCTCCTGCTGCGTCGCTCCGGTCGCAACCATCGAGTACTTCTCTACGTTAACAAGGGCATACAGCTTAACGAGTCCGCCGCTGTCCTTCAGAACCATAATGTAGGTTGCCTGTCCGCCGACATTGATCAAGGACGGGAAGGAAGCCTGGTAGCCCTTCTCCTGCACTTCGCCCTCGGCGGCATGCATCGCGGAATATTCCTCCGCGCCGATTACAGGGTAGAATTTGTATTCGCCGGTACGTGCGTTGGCGAGAATGAAACCGATGTTGCTCTCGTCCTCGTTCACGCTCGTAACGCCGGTGAAATACCACACGTCGTCATCCAGTACGATGTAGCCGTAGTCGCTCGTCGCACGCTTACAGTTCTTGTTACCGATCACGCTGTTCCAGAAACCGCCGGAAAGCGTGCCGTACCAGTTGTATTTTTCGCTGGCCAGGTCACCGTCAAATACGATGTCGACCCAGCTCGGAACATCCTTCAGCGCGTACAGCTTGCTTGAGCCGTCGCACGGATTAAAGATGATGACCTCGTTCACGTCCATCGCGCCGAACAGTCCGGCGTGCGGAGTCTTACAGGAAACGATGTAGTAGGGATTGCCCTCATCGTCGATCTCAAAATAGTAATTGTGGAAGATCTTGGTCGGATACGCGAACCGGAGCGCACGCTTCAGGTCCTTGCCGAAGTAAGCGCTGTCCACATACTTCATCGGTTTTGCCAGTTTAATGTACTCCGCCGTATTGTTGAGCGGGTCGACCATTACGATGCCGGGAACGCCTTCGGAGCGGTTCTGGAACCACTTGAAGAAGTCCGCGTATTCAAGGTTTGCGACCTTCTTCGGCGTGTCGCGGTAGTTGATCTGCGAATAGGAATTGCTGATCACATACTGGGAAACGACTTCCGACAGGGAGCCGAGGGTACGGTTACCGATGATACTTGCCGAAGCCGTATCCATCAAAGCGATGTTATTGACATTGGTCGTTTCGGGCATATCCTCTTTAAACGAAGCCGTCTGCACGTCGATCAGGCCGGCAAAGCGGCGGGCGTTGAAGAGTTTCGCGGACGAGATGCCGCCGATCACAAGCACCGCAACGATCGCGAGGATCAGATAGAACGGATATTTCACAAGCTTTCCGGCATTCTTCGTGTCGATGGTATTGCCCTTCGCGGTTGCGAAAACCGCCGCTGCGATGAACACGCCGCAGATGGAAAGAAGCCATCCCCAGAATCCCGAATTGTAAATGTTCAGCGCCGGCAGTATCAGATAAAACGATATCAGCCCGTACAAAACCGTGATGACGGAAGGGATGATCACCTTTCCCGCCTCACTCGGCTCGCGGTAGCGAACCGCTTTCTTCTCTTCACTCATGGTTACTCTCCTTTATCAAAGAACCGTATTACGCGGTAGTTTACTGTCGCTCATCATACCATATCCGCGCCAAAATGTCAATAATATTTACCACATTTTCCGTAAAATATGCCGCCAGGAAGCGGCATATTTCACTCTGTCCTCTTTTCATTTTTACGCACGGGAAGGATTACTCAGCGTTATCCTTAATAAACTTAACAAGCTCATCAACCTGGGCAAATGCGAGCGCTACGACCGTATCCGCGGCGCCGTAATAGATCGCGATGCGGCCGGTTGCGGCATCGGTCAGCGTTGCGCACGGGAAGCATACGTTCGGAACGTCTCCAACACACTCGTAGAGCGTCTCAGGATGAAGCAGGAACGGCTTGCAGCGGTACTTCACCTTCCAGGGCTCGTTCTTATCGAGAATGCATGCGCCGACCGAATAGATCAGGCCGTTGCAGGTCGTGCCGACACCGTGGAATAAAAGCAGCCAGCCTTCGTCAATCTCGATCGGGATCGGGCCCGCACCGATCTTGGTCCATGCCCAGCCGCCGTGGTTCATCACATGATGATGGTAGCCCCAGTGCTCCATGTCCGGGCTCTCGGAAAGATAGATGTCGCCGAACGGGGTGTGTCCGTTGTCGGACGGACGCGAAAGCATCATGTATTTGCCGTTGATCTTACGAGGGAACAGTACGCCGTTTCGGTTGAACGGAAGGAACGCGTTCTGCAGCTGGATGAACTTCTTAAAATCGTAGGAATATGCCACGCCGATGGTCGGTCCGCAGTTGCCCTCGAACTGGTTGCACCACGTAACATAATAACGGTCTTCGATCAGGCATACGCGCGGGTCATAACCGCACGCAACACCGGTCTGCTCTCCCGCTTCGTTGTAGAGCGGCAGCGGATCGGGCTCGATGTCCCAGTGAAGGGCATCCTCGCTCTTTCCGAGGAACAGGTGCTGCTCCATCGCCTTGTTATCGCTTCGGAATACGCCGACAAATGCCCCGTCCTTCGGGATTACGGCGCTGTTGAATACACTGTTCGCGGACGGGATCGCATGGCGGCCGATGATCGGATTGTCCGAATAACGCCAGATCACATCCGTACATCCCGCAGGCTTCTCCTGCCACGGAATATTGGGAAGATTGTTTCCGATGATCATGGTTTTCTCCTTTACGCTTATGTATGGGCCGGATTATTGTACGCTTCTGATTCCGGCCGTTAACCTCTTTGTGATTTCACTATAGCATTTTCCGCATTTCACTGCTATAATAACTTCTGTAAAAAATCGTACAAATCTATCCTGCCTGGATGCGGCGGGATGCTCTCGCGGAAGCAGGAACCGCGAAATTCCTGCAGATACCATGCCGCAATTATACGAACCGATTGATACGTTAAATACGCCGTATGACGCCTTCTGGGCCGACAGCCGCAACGTGAACGACCCGCCGCGTACGCACTGGCACTATTATATTGAGCTGATCTATGTGGAAGACGGGACGCTGCAGGCGGACTATGACCGCAGGCGTACGATTCTGCACCCCGGGGATCTCGCGGTCTTCTATCCGAAGCAGATTCACACGCTGACACCCGACGCGGCGCACTCCTACCGCTACGGCGTCATCAAATTCGATATCGGACGGCTCACGCAGTCCTCCGTCTATACGCCGAAGCTCCGGACGATCCTTGAGGCCGCGAAGAACACACCCGATATCCTTCCGGTCGTTTCCGCCGACGAACTGAGCCCGGGACAGGCCGGAAACGCGTTTCACACCGTAATCGAAGAACTCGGGAACCGTAACTACGGCTACGATATGATCGTACAGAGCGTCCTCTCTTCACTCCTCGTCTCCGTAATCCGCGTTTTCAAAGACCGCGGACTAAACGTAAGCGTACAGCACAGCGCTCCGGAGGAGGCAAGCATCGATTCGGTGACCGAATATATCGACGCGCATTCGGCGGAGCCTCTCCGGGTGGAGGACCTTGCGAAACGGTGCGGCATGTCCTATTCGTATTTTGCGCGGACGTTCCGCCGCATGTACGGACGAGGCTGCCGGGAGTATATCGAATTTGTCCGCGTCTGCAAAGCCGAGGATCTGCTGCTGTTTACGGATTACGACCTGACCTATATCAGCCAGGAGACGGGTTTCTCCGACTGCAGCCACCTGATCAAAACGTTTAAGAAATGGAAAAACGAAACCCCGAAACAGTTTCGGCTGCGCCGCAACTCTCCGGGGTAATATCCGTTTTATGAATTGTAATAAGCTCTACTCTGTTACGGAAGCGTCCGCGATAAATGCGAGCGCTTTTTCCATTTGTTTACTGTACGTAAGGAAGTCCTTTCCGAACATCTGCTCCACGGTTGCGTTGTCCGCGTAACCGCCCTCTTCCTTTACGCCGGTAACGTACTCGTTATACTCTTCGACCGTCACCGTAATGCCTTCCGCTTCCGCGATCTTTTGAAGCACCATGAACTGCTTCACGGAACTGATCGCAAGGTCGCGGCTCCGCGCATACAGTTCCTCGGGCGAGGAATAAGAGGTATATGCCTTAAGGAACGCTGCGAGTTCCATGCCGCTCTGCGATGCGTAGCTCTCATACGGAGTGATGAGGCGCAGATAATAATACTGGATATCCGCCTCGGGAATCTCGCCGAACGTCGATGACTCGACAACCTGATCGAGAAGTTTCAGATTGGCCTCCTCTTCAGCCTTTTCCTTCGCGTCCTTCTCGAGATTCTCCCTTACGAATGCGCGGAATTCCGCAGCGGTTGTGTAACCCCGGGAATTCTTCTTTACATACTCGTCATCGATATCGTCCGACTTCTTACAGAAATAGTTGACGGTAACCTCGAACTGTACGGTCAGACCCGAAAGCGACGGATTATTCGTATAATTGTCGGGGAATGTGGCGTCTACCGTCACGGTATCACCCGGCTTCGTTCCGACCAGTCCGCTCTCGAAGCCTTCGATAAAGGAACCGGAGCCGATCTCCAGGTCATAACCCTGCGCCGTTCCGCCCTCGAACGCTTCGCCGTTATTGCGGCCGATGAAATCGATATTTATGACATCGCCGTTCTGTACCGTATTGCCGTCCTTCGACTCGTCATGCACATAATTCGGACGGATGCTTAAAAACTCCTGAATCTGCTGCCTGACGGTCTCATCGGAGATCGTAACCTTCTCTACCTTTCGGGCAAGTCCTTTGTACTGTCCGACGGTCACTTCCCCGGTACACGGGTGAAACGCCGCCGTAACGTCAGCCGATACCGTCGGCGTCGGCGTATCCTTCTTGCCGCAGCCCGCCATGAGCGCGGCAGCCAATATAAGGAAGAGGAAAACCCTCCTTCTGTTCTTCAATCCTGTCAACCTCCTCCGCAAACCTGATTCTTGCCGTTGTGCTTTGCCTTATAAAGCAGTTTATCCGTAATCTGGAAGAACTCCTCGGCGTTCATGCGGTACGCGCCGCACTGGAACACACCGCAGCTGAACGTGATACTTCCGCTGTGCCAGTCGTAATGCGTATTCCGGAACGCTTCGAGAATGCCCTGCATAACCTGTTTCGCATCCTTCTCACGGGAATTCGGGAAGATAACCGCGAATTCCTCGCCACCGTAACGGCACACGTAATTGTCGACGCCGCAGTGCTCCTGCATGATCTTCGCAAGCGTCAGAATGACTTCATCGCCGTTATCGTGACCATAGGTGTCATTTACCTTCTTAAAGTCGTCAATATCCACTACCGCAAGCGTCAGCGGCTCATCGCCCTTCATCCGCACGCAGCGGTCAAGGAACTCATAGAATGCGGTGTGGTTGTAAAGCCCCGTCATCTGGTCGCGCAGCAGCTGTTTTTCAAGCGCCATATTGTCCTTCTCATGTGACTGCAGCATCGTGTCCTTGCGCTGCAGCTGCATCAGCATCAGATAGCCGAACAGTCTCGCCATGGCCACCAGCAGAATACCTAAAATGATGTTCAGCCAGAGCACGTTGGTACGCGTACTTGTGGAAAGGTCAAGCAGCATGTCAGCATCAATTCCGTGCGTGGTAATCGTGTCGCTCTTGTCCGAAAGGCTCTTCGCGAGATCCTCCGCGTCGACAACGATCTGTCCGCTCTTCGTCAATACCGAACTCGAAACGGTCAGCTGCAGGATACCGATCTGGCACAGCACATGCGTTACGCTGCAAAGCATCTTATCCTCAAAGACGGTCGACCAGAGTACCGGAACGACAAATACGGCAAGCAGTACCGGATAATCGTTATGCGCCGTAACAACTACCGTGCACACAATGACAAATCCGACTACGCACGCGTAATTCATGAAGACCGGATTCATATTCGGGCTGTTGATGATGATCCCGATTGCAACCACAACCGACAGATTGATCGCAAGCGGAACATAGAAGTTGCTCACGCTGTAATCGTTCCAGAGCATGCCGGTCGGTTCCAGAACCTTGATGTACATAGCCAGTTCGGTAATCGCGATGATCACGGAACTGAGTGCTATGACGAGCAGAAATTGTTTTCTTGCTGCAGCAAATTTTTCTTCCACAGGTTATTACCCCCAATATGCGTCACAATCGAAGGAACATCGTTGCAAACGCGAAATAAACGAGCAGTGAAACAGCGTCGACGATCGTGGTGATGAACGGACTCGCCATGACAGCCGGGTCAAATCCGAGCTTTGCGACGATCATCGGCAGCGTACAGCCGAGGAGCTTCGCGCAGAGCACGGTAATACAAAGCGTTAAACATACAACAAGCGCTACGGGTACGGTAATCTCACGATGCATGAGCAGCTTATCCACAAGGAAAATCTTACCGAAGGTCACGACGCCGAGCGAAACCCCGCACAGGAACGCGACACGCATTTCCTTCCAGATAATTCTCATGATATCGGCAAATTCGACTTCCCCCAAAGAAATCGCACGAATGATCGTAACACTTGCCTGGGAACCGGAATTACCGCCGGTATCCATCAGCATCGGAATGAACGCGGTCAGTACGACCTGCACCCGCAGGGCATCCTCAAAGGAGGAAATGATCATTCCGGTGAAGGTTGCCGAAACCATCAGGAGAAGCAGCCAGATGATTCGGCTTCGCCAGAGCGAAAGCACCGGCGTTCTTAAGTAAGGCGTTTCGACGGGCGCCATAGCGTTCATCTTTGCGAAGTCCTCTTCCGCCTCATCCTGCATGACATCGATAGCGTCATCGACGGTTACGATACCGACGAGACGGTTCTCTTCGTCCACAACCGGAAGCGCGAGCACGTCGTACTTACTGATGGTCGCCGCCACATCTTCCTTATCATCGAGCGTCTTCACGCTGATGACATTGTCCTGCATGATGTCCTTGATCTTCGCTTCGTAGTCGGACAGGAGCAGGTATTTGACCGTTACCATACCGATCAGATGACTCCGATTATCGGTTACGTAACAGGTATAAATCGTTTCTTTATCGATGGCGACCTTACGGATCAGGGCAAATGCCTCGCGCACCGTCATGTCCTCCTTCAGGCGGACAAACTCGGTCGTCATAATGCTTCCGGCACTGTCTTCCGGATACTTTAAAAGTTCATTGACCGTCTTGCGGTCCTCCGCGGATGAGTTCGCGAGGATTCGTTTTACCACGTTGGCCGGCATCTCCTCAATCAGGTCAACCGTATCATCCATGTAAAGCTCATCCAGAACTTCACGAAGCTCCTTATCACTGAATGCCTCGATCAATACCTTCTGGAAATCGGGATCCAGTTCGACGAACACATCGGCCGCAAGTTCCTTCGGCAGGATACGGTACAGGATCGCGAACTGGTTCTTCGGGATTTCTTCGAACATCTCGGCGATATCGGCCGCCGGAACGTCCATCAGCATCTTTCTGAGATCCGCATATTTCTTCTCATCCAGTAGCAGCTTTGCATTTTCCAGGGAAAAATCATCCAATTCCATGCTCTAACCTCCTGTCTCTTTATATTTCAGGCAGAGCGCAAACGGCAATCGTCCCGGCTCAATCTTTGGTAAAGGCAAATGCCACGATCGAGAACCGTTTGTCCGGGCTCTTCGGAACAACGCTTATCGTGTGTTCCGCAGGCTCCCCGTAAGGAACGGCGAGCATCGCTTTGCTATGCGTCCAGCCGATAGCAAGCGGGTTGTATTCGTACTTTACTTCTCCGTCGACGACGACATCGCAAGGGCCGAAAGCCGGGTCCCCGGTGTCCTTGAAGATGAAGAAGAACGAAGAACACTTCATCGTTACCGTGAACGGCTCCTGCGACTTAAGCGCGCGGCTCCAGGAACCGTCGAACGTGTAGGTACCGTGATGGTCAAGATCCTTCTCGGCATACTGCAGGTCCTTGTCGTTGTCCGTGAAATCACCGTACGAAACCGTGAAGCCGGCGAATTCGCCGATTGTTCCGGGATATACGGTAACGGTCTTATCATAGTAGCGGCCGAGGCAACTTTCCTCAGGATAGGAAACCTCGTCGCTGACATGCGCGAGCGACTGCTCGATCAGGTAATTCACGCAGTCCGCCATGACTCTGTGTCCGTCATTGGTCGGATGATAGATGTCATAGAAATACTGGCGCTTTGAGATTACATGGTCCGGAGCGTCCTTCGGGAACTGCGGCGATACGCCGTCTAAAACGCTTACCATCGGATAATCGTAGTGGCGTCCGATCGGCTCCAAACGGTCCTGCAGGTTCCAGTCGTTCATGAATACCGAGAACAGAAGGATCACAGCCGGTCCGTTATCACGGTGGAACGCCTTTGAAGCAAGACTCTCGAAGCAGATGCCGTTCGTCTCGTCACCGGCATCGTTAACCGCGAACTCGATGATCAGAATGTCGGGATTGACCGTTCCGTTCCTAAGAACGTCCTTCTCATAACGGAGTACGCCGAGCTCACTGCTCGTTCCGCCGATGCCCGCCTTCACGAGGTGTACCTTTTCGGGATCCTCGGCATAGGTGTTTCGGAAATTATCAAAGATACGGTAAGCGTAACTCTTCGACTCAATCGGCTTCGCGCCGGCGCCCTGTGTGATGGAGCCGCCGATAAATGCGATCGTTACGTCCTCGCCTTCGGAAGCCTTCTCAATCGCACGGCGGAGTCTCGTCGTGTTGCCCATCGACATAAGCGACCGCTCGAGAATCTTCTGATAATCGTCGCTCTCCCAGTCAATCGGCGTATCGAGTACCGGTTCGGGAACCTCGAACCCGTCGTTTAAGTAAAGGATAATGGTGCCCTTTGCCTGCAGGCTCTCGCTGTCGGAGAAAAGAAGCAGCGTTCCGAGGATGTCATCCTCCTCCGTACACGGGAATTCCGTGAGCGGGAACACTCTCTCCGCGCCGTCGCAGAGCACGTCCATCGTCATGCGCGTTCCGGAATTGTAGCGGTCGGTCTTGCCGTAATGCTGCAGCACAACCGACATCGGATGATTCCGGTCCTCCTCGCGCTCGGGTTCCATGATGATACCGATACTGTGTACGATTTCCATGAAATCCGCGCTCTTCTGAAGCCGTCCCGCAATCTCGTCGGGAACCTCCTGGCAGATCAGCTTGATGTTGCCCGCGACACGGTTCTCGAGGAAACGGAGTTCCTTCGGCTTACCGTCCTCCGCGTAGGAAGTCGCTACGAGATCGTCCAGCATGAAATAAATCTTGGGACGTTTCACGGTAGGGTCTTTGGGCGCAACAGGTCCTTTTACGTTGGTATTCAATTCTCTACTCCTTGTCCGCGGCCGCTCCGAGTGCGAAAAGCATTCCCGAATAGGCCGGCAAATGTATGGTGATTTCGCAGGGATCCTGCTGAAAATCAGCCGTTTCGCTGCTTCCTCCGAACCGGATATCGTCGGAGTTCAGCAGAAGCCGCGCTTCCTCGCCGTAAAGCGGAAGGCGGTATGTCTGTTCTATCCCCGAAAAGTTCATCGCCGCAAGGATGCGGGATGAATCTCCTCTTCTCTCAATCGCGTACAGGCACTGTTCCCTGGAATTGCAGTCGCGCCACAGAAAGCCGTCGCCCGCGTAATCCCGGAAGAACGCGTCATTGGTTGTGAGGATGCGGTTCAGTTCCTTCATGTACGTAAAGAACGCGTCATGTTTCGGATACGAAAGAAGCATCCAGTCCTGTTCGCGGGACTCGTCCCACTCCCTCAGCTGGCCGAACTCGTTGCCCATGAAATTGAGCTTCTTTCCGGGATGCGCCGCCATGTATAGATACAGAAGGCGGGCCTGCGGAAACTTGTCCTCGTAATCGCCCTGCATACGCTGCAGGATCGTAGCCTTTCCGTGAACGACCTCGTCATGCGAGAACGGCAGCAGATACCGTTCCGAGAAGAAGTACATCATGGAAAATGTGAGCTTGTCGTACATGCTTCCGCGGAGCCATGCTCCGGTCTGCATGTAAGAAAGCGTGTCATGCATCCAGCCGAGGTCCCATTTGTAGTCGAAACCGAGACCGCCCGCCCAGGTCGCACGCGTCACGCCGGGGTAGGCCGTCGAGTCTTCGGCGATCAGCATAGAGGTCGGATGCAGCCGCTTCAGGCTCTCGTTCATGTATTTTAAGAAGTTTAAGGAGTTGGGATTCACGCCCCTGCGCTCATTACCCTGCCAGAAGATCAGCCGGCTGACTGCGTCAAAGCGGAGTCCGTCAAAGTGGAATTCCTTCAGCCAGTAGTTTGCGCACGACTGCATGAAGGACCGCACCTCTCCTCTCGAATAATCAAAGTTGTAGGTTCCCCATTCGCTGTTCGCGACATCCGGGGAGCGGTACTCGTAAAGCGGTGTTCCGTCAAAGCGGCACAGACCGTACGAATCAACCGCGAAATGCGCCGGAACAAGGTCGAGGATGACCCCGATGCCCTCCCGGTGGAACCGGTCGACCATGGCGCGCAGCTGGTCCGGCGTTCCGTACCGGGAAGTCGGCGCATAAAAGCCGGTGTTCTGATAGCCCCAGGAAGCATCGCACGGATGCTCCGAAAGCGGCAGGAACTCAACATGGGTATAGCCTGTCTCCTTCACATAGGGAATCAGCTGTTCCGCTAGCTCCGGATAGGTGAGGAACCCGTTCTCATCCTCATCGGAATGCCTCTTCCACGAACCCGCGTGCACTTCGTATATATTCACCGGACGGTCATAGCCCGTGCTCCGGTTATTCATCCAGTCCCAGTCTTCGAAGGAATACGAGTGAAGCTCGGTGATCACCGACCCGGACCCTGGCCGCAGTTCCGTAAGAAATCCGTACGGATCGCTCTTCTCAACGCGGCTTCCGTTCCTTCCGTAGACGACGTATTTGTAAATATGGCCCGGATACGCAAACTCCTCCCATTTCGTGAACACACCGTCCGCTTCACGGCCCATGGAGATTTCCTTCCACCCGGTCCAGTCTCCCATCACCGTAACGCCTGCGGCACCCGGCGCGTAAACGCGGAACACGGTCCCTTTGCCGGTCGGATGAGCCCCGAAAAACTCATATGCGTCCATCGCCTTTCCGGCGAGAAATTCCTTCCGATCCATATCCTACGATGCCTCTTTTCAGTACTCATGAAAACAGCAACAGCATACAGAATTATAATAACTGATTTTCGGGTCTTTTTCAACCCATAAAAACGCGTGCGCGCGTAGGAAAATGTAAAAAGCAATTGCATTTTCCGCCGGGAAAGAAGTATACTGTTCATACTAAGCGAAAAAACGATGTAAAGAGGTTTCCGAGCAATGAAAAAAGCAAGATTTACCGCACTGCTTCTGATCCTGGTACTGCTGTGCGGATGCCAGAACAAGCCTACGGCGTCGCCGACAGCGACTGCCGAGCCGACACCGTCGCCCACGCCCGCTCCCGAACCGGACTACGCATTTTCCGTGAATACGGACGAGCGGTTCCAGGTAATTGACGGTTTCGGCGCCGGATATACCTGGTATGCAGACCAGATCCTCAATCATGGCCACGCCGACGAAGTGTTCAACCTGCTGTTCGGCGAAGGCGGCATGACGATCCTCCGCTTCAAAAACGAGTACGGCTACGCGAACTTCGAGAATTCCGCGAAGACCAACCTCGCCTTCTACGAAGGCGCGAAGAAATATGCCGACGCGCGCGGCGAGGAAGTGACCGTTCTTTATACGAGCTGGTCTCCCGCCGGCGGAACGAAGTCCAACGGAAGCGTTAACGGACACGGTACGCTCACGAAGGACGCAGACGGACAGTATGAGTACGGAAAGTTCGCGCAGTGGTGGACCGAGGGCGTTCAGGCATACCGTGAGAAGGGGCTTCCGGTCGACGTTGTCAGCATCCAGAACGAGTGCGATTACGCCGTTACCTATGACGGCTGCGAATTCGACGCGAAGGAAGGAAAGAACGCTTCCTACGCCAAAGCCTATCTCGCAACCTACGCTGCGTTTCAGGACGCGTTCGGAACCGATATTCCGCGTTTGATCGCGCCCGAAACGATGACATGCGCCGCGACACAGATCAAGCTGTATCTTGCCGAAATCCTGAAGGAAGCGCCCGAAAGCCTCTACGCAGTGGCGCACCACCTGTATGACGGCGGAACAAGCACCGATAAGCCGGATAACTGCAGCTACGATTCGTTCAGCACCAATCTCCGTTCCCTCAAGGATTACGCGCAGACCTACGGCTACCGCCTGTGGCAGACCGAGTTCTACCGCGGCACTGCCCTTCAGACCGTCAACATGATCAATAACGTTCTCACCGTGGAAAATGCGAACGCCTACATCTACTGGGGCGGCGTATGGAGCAGCGATGTAACGAATGACCTTGAGACCAACACGCTGATTCCGATCTCCCGCGACATGTCCAATAAATCCGGCATGACCGGCTATAAGCTGACCGGTGCCTATTACGCGATGCGGCACTTTTCGGAATACATCCGTCCCGGCTATACCCGCGTGTCGGGTTCTTTCTCATTCCTTTCCGGCAATGAGGTTTCGGGACTGCGGAACAGCTGCTTCGTAAGTCCCGACGGCAAGCGCATCGTATCGGTTCTGATCAACAACAGCACGACGGATCTGCTTGTCGATGTAAAGAGCCTGACCGGTTCCGCAACAATCGTCCGCCAGTCCGTTTTCACTGACGGATTTACCGCCGACATGATGTATAAAGATCTCGGTTCCGTTCCGGCGGACGGTCTTCTTACCGTTCCCGCAGGCTCCGTTACAACGGTTGTAACGGACCGCTGACAACAAATCAGGGAGTACCCGCGGGTACTCCCTCTCTTTATGCCCTGTTTACTCCAAATACAGTGTTACCGTTATATTTCCGTTTCCGAACAATTTCTTCACTTCCGCTTCGTTCAGATCCGCAAAATGTCCCAACACATAATAATACGATGTAGCCTCCCGCAACGGAACCGTAAGCATCATATCGGCGGCCATAACAAGGTCTCCCGGCCGTACCGCAGTCAGCTCTTCCACATGGAGCGGAAATCCTTCGAGATATCCGGACGGACCGGTATCAAACTGTGCCATGGAAACCGTAACCGGACCCTCGAGAAGTCTTTCGTACATCAGCCTTGTGATAGGATTGTCTTCCCAGCTTACGTTTACTTCCCGTTCGCCGGCCTTAAGGCGGATCGTTCCTTCCGCCGCCGGCGCCAGCGTTGCCTTCCCCCGCATGTCCTTTGTATCATTTGCGGGAGTTTTCTTCAGCAGAAACGGAATCACGGCCAGCAAAAGCACTGCCGTAATGCATAATATTCCTTTTCGTATCACATTCTTTTTCATGCCGGCCGTTCCCCCTTTCCTTTTTATCCTGTCAGTCTCCGTAACCGAATGCCATTACGGTGAACACCTTATCCTCGTTGCCTTCCGCCATCTTCACTTCCACCTTGTGGGAAGCGACGGTGTCGGTATTCAGGATAACGGCCGTATACGGATTGTTCCAGCCGCCTTTGTCGTAGCCGTTGATCGTAGTTACCTTCTTGCCGTCCACGAACACATCCACGCTGCCGAAATCCTGGCTGCTGCTCTTTTTATATGTCAGCAGGATTGTCTTGGCTTTCACGGTAAATGTGAGCGCCTTATTGCCGGAATTGGCCTCATGCTTCCAGTTGTCCGGGAACGTCTTCGCCTTATCGTAGCGGGTTGTTCCGATCGCGGCGTCCACGCCGACGAAGCTGCCTGCTGTCACCTTCACATTCGTACTCTTTGACGTGATCATGTGAACATTATCAAACGCGGAGCTCTTAAGAGCGTCAACCTTCGGCGTATCGGACGCGGAAGGATCCTCTTCCATCGCCGCCTTAAACAGATTCGCAAGACAGCGCGCCATGATCGTGTGTCCGTACAGCTTCGGATGATATTCATCATTGAAGAACTGGCTGTTCGTGATCTTACCGCTACTGAGGCACGGAACAACCGCGTCCTTGATGCTGACCATCGGCAGATTATAATGCGCGCCGATCGGCTTGCAGCGGTCCTGCAGGTTCCATTTGCTGCGGAATACACTGAACAGAAGAACGACAGCGGGCTCATTTTCCGCATACAGCGCGCGGCGGATCAGGCCTTCGTACGTCTGTCCGTTCGTCGGATCGTCACCGTCGTTGACCGCGAACTCAATGATCAGAAGATCCGGCAGATGTCCGTCGTTCTTCTCGATCAGATCCCGTTCGTAACGGATTACGCCGAGCGTCGACGGAGTTCCCGAAACGCCTGCGTTGATGATGTGTACATTGTCGCCTTTTCCGTACATTTCGGAGAACATCTTGTACGTCTGCATCGCGTAGCAGTTCTCGTAGGAAGCGCCCTCGCCTTCGGTAATGGAGCCGCCGATAAATCCGATGTATACGTCCTCGCCGGACTGTGCCTTCTCAATGACCTTACGAAGGCGGTAGTTGTTGCCGGTCGTAATAAGCGAGCGGGCGATCATTTCGTCATACCACGCGTTATCGGGCGTCGGCGTGGGGGTTTCGGTCGGATCGGGCGTCGGCGTGCTTGCGGGTTCCGTAACCTCCGGCGTTCCCGTAACGGGTTCCGTCGGCTGCGGTGTAGGCGTCGTCTCCTTCGCTCCGCACCCGGCAAGCGAAAGGATCATAACCGTTACTAAAAACAAACATAAAACTTTCTTTTTCACAGTAAACCTCCTGATACATTAACGCCCTCATTTTATCATGGGAGCGGGCGCAGACTGTGAATCCCTAAGGGATCAGAAATCCGCTTAAAAGCGCTACGGCACAGGCCGAAAGCGAAACCGTAACCATACCTTTCCCGCGGAAGGCAAGGATAAGCGCCGTCGCGGTTCCGAGTGCCGCCGGAATCATCGATTCGGTCGCGTAAAGGACGGCGGGAAATGTCATAGCCGCCAGTATCGCATATGGGATGTAATAAAGGAACGACCGGAAGAACCGGTTTCTGACCTTTCTGCGGAACGCCATAAAAGGAACGGCACGGAGCAGATAGGTAATGAGCGACATCACGAGAAGATAAATGATAAACACATGCTTCATGCGGACACCTCCTTCTCATCCGGTGTCTGCACCGGGAAGAAGAACGCGCCGGCAAGCGATGCCGCCACGGCGCAGATGACCGCCGCGTATCCGCCCGACAACTTCGAAAACCAGGGCACATAATAAAGCACACAGCTGACCGCAACCGCGAGGAGAATGATCAGAAGCGTGTTGCGCTCCTCTTTGGCCTTCGGAACGATGATGGCGATGAACATGCCGTAAATCGCCAGCCCCATCGCGTCGGACAGCGTCTCGTTCATAATGTCTCCGAGTACCGCTCCCATGAGCGTTCCGAGCGACCACCCGAGATACGGAAGCGTCATCAGTCCGAGGAAGTAGATTCTCGACACCGGTTCCTTACGGTTGACCGCGACCGCGAAAATCTCATCGGTAATCCCGAAGCCGAGCACCGCCCTGCTGCCGGTCCCGAAGTTTTCATCGGTGTTCTGCGAAAGCGATATGCCCATCAGCGAGTACCGCAGGTTGATAACGAACTGCGAAATCGCCATTTCGAGATAAGACCCCTGCGCGGCGATGATCATTACGCCCGCGAACTGTCCCGCGCTCGTCAGATTGGTCATCGAAATCAGCACCGTCTCCCACCATAAAAGCCCGTTCTTCGAGCCGACGATGCCGAAGGTAAATGACACGAAAAAATAACCGAGGGCTATCGGAATCCCGTTCCGAAAGCCCTCCGAATAATCCCTTTTAGGTACGCTCATAACAGCTGGACTCCTCTGGATTCCGCATAATCACGTACGGACTGTGGCCATACCGACGACTGTACTTCGCCGATATGCACTTTACGAAGATAGAACATGCAGATTCTCGACTGTCCGATTCCGCCGCCGATCGTATACGGCAGTTTCTTCTCAAGAAGAGCCTTCTGGAACGGCAGTTCCGCACGCTCCTCGCATCCGGCCTTCTTCAGCTGGGAAAGGAGCGAATCCTCATCCACGCGGATGCCCATACTCGAAAGTTCAAGCGGAATGTCAAGTTCCGGATAATATACGATAATGTCACCGTTCAGTTCCCAGTCATCATAGTCGGGGGCGCGGCCGTCATGCTTCTCACCGTTCGAAAGAAGGTCGCCGATTTTCATTAAGAACACGGCGCCGTATTCCTTTGCCGCCATGTATTCACGCTCTTTCGCGTTCTTATCGGGATAACGGTCGAGAAGCTCCTGCGTCGTAATAAAGGTAATTTCCTCCGGCAGGATGCAGTGAACGTATTCATACTGGTTCGCAACATACTTCTCGGTTACGCGGAGCGCTTCGTATACGGCCTTTACAACCGCTTTCAGCGTGGTAACGTTGCGGTCCTTCTTCTCAATGATCTTCTCCCAGTCCCACTGGTCCACGAAGATGGAATGGATGTTGTCCGTATCCTCGTCTCTGCGAATCGCGTTCATATCGGTATAGAGGCCCTCTCCTACATGAAAACCGTAGCGGCCGAGCGCCATACGCTTCCATTTCGCGAGCGAATGAACGACCTCCATGATGCTGCCGCTTTCCAATACGTCAAATGCGACCGGGCGCTCCACGCCGTTCAGATTATCATTGAGACCGGATTCCTTCGGTACGAAAAGGGGTGCCGAAACGCGGTACAGATTCAGCTGCGTCGCAAGCTCTCTCTGGAAGAAATCCTTTACTTTCTTAATCGCTATCTGGGTCTCTTTCATTCCGAGCGGGGACTTGTAGCCCTCCGGAATGCGGATGCTGTCGCTCATAATAAGCCTCCTTGCAGTAATATCCGTCGGCCGGTGCATTGCACCTTCCGTTATTTGTGATACAGTTTCTTGGTCTCGTAAACCGGCTCGCAGGTCAGGTGCATGCCGAGCTTACGGAATACGCCTTCGTCAACGCCCGAAAGGATAACGCTCGAATGCACTTCGCAGCACTTGAGATTCTCAAGCTGCTTCATCGCTTCCTCGGCAATCGGTACGGTGCTTGCCACGATGGAAAGCGCAAGCAGCGTCTCATCGGTATGGAGTCTCGGATTACGGTTTCCGAGATGGTTCACCTTAAGGTCCTGGATAGGCTCGAGAATCTCCGGCGAAAGGAGTCTCGTATTGTCATCGATGCCCGCCATATACTTAAGAGCATTCAGGATGGCTGCGGAGCTGGCGCCGAGAAGCGGAGACGTCTTTCCGGTAATGATCGTGCCGTCATTCAGCTCGATCGCGACAGCCGGTGCGCCGGTCTCTTCGGCCTTCTGCAGCGCGGCGGGAACAACCTTACGGTCTTCCTTGCGGATGCCCGCCTGCTCCATCAGGAGTTCAATCTTATAAACCGCGTCTTCGTCCGCACGGTTCTTGCGGCACTCGCAGAGCGTCGAATAGTAACGGCGGATGATCTCCTCACGGGACGCGATACGCGTTGCTTCATCGTCGATGATGCAGTTGCCCGCCATATTCACACCCATATCGGTCGGGGACTTATACGGAGACTTTCCGAAGATGCGCTCGAACATGGCGTTCAGAACGGGGAAAATCTCAACGTCACGGTTGTAGTTAACCGTCGTTACGCCGTATGCCTCGAGATGGAACGGATCGATCATGTTTACGTCCTTGAGGTCTGCGGTGGCTGCCTCATAAGCAAGGTTAACCGGATGCTTCAAAGGAAGATTCCAGATCGGGAATGTCTCAAACTTCGCGTAGCCCGCGCGGATTCCACGCTTATGCTCGTGGTAAAGCTGGGAGAGGCAGGTTGCCATTTTCCCGCTTCCCGGTCCGGGTGCGGTAACGACAACAAGGGAACGGCTCGTCTCGATATAATCGTTCTTGCCGTAGCCTTCGTCGCTTACGATCTTGCTGATGTTCGAAGGATAGCCCTCGATCTTATAGGAACGGTATACCTTAAGACCGAGCTCCTCAAGTTTCTTCTGGTAGCTGAGCACGTTGTCATGCTCGGTAAACTGTGTAAGAACAACGCTGCCGACATAGAGTCCGTATCCGCGGAAGGCGTCGATCAGACGGAGCACATCCACATCATAGGTAATGCTCAGGTCGCCGCGGACTTTCTTTTTGATGATATCATTGGCATTGATGGCGATGACAATCTCAGCATCCTCCTTCAGCTGTTTGAGCATGCGGATCTTACTGTCCGGCTCAAACCCGGGCAACACGCGGGACGCGTGAAAATC
Source organism: Lachnospiraceae bacterium (assembly GCA_017613595.1). The sequence continues at coordinate 25,490 of JAGADM010000107.1, forward strand.
GTCGAAAAGCTTTCCTCCGAACTCCAGATAAAGCTTTCCTCCGAACTGCCCGATCCGCTCCTTGATGTGTGCGGACTGCATCTCAAGATACTTGTTGTTGTCAAATCCCACTCGGTACATTTTCGTACTCTCCTTCGTCAGCTTAATTCTTCGGTTTCACCGCCGGTCATACTGCTCATCTTGATGCTCTCACGTTCAACGTAACGCTTGATCTCGGACTGCAGGTTCAGAACGGCTATCGCAATACAGGGTTCGAAGTGTGTTCCCTTTTCCTCACGGAACACCTGCATAACCTGATCGATATCCATACTCGGTTTATAGCTGCGCTGGCTCAGAAGCGCGTCCAGCGTATCGGCCGCCGCCACGATTCTCGCAAGAAGCGGAATGCTTTCGCCCTTATATCCGTGCGGGTAGCCGGCTCCGTTCCACCACTCATGGTGACAGAGCGCCACATCTTTGATTGCCGTATACAGCTCGCGGTCGGTCAGGTTCGAGAGGTTCATCTCGATCAGCCGTCCGCCCTCTGTCGTGTGGCTCTTAATGATCTCGTATTCCTCCGGCGTCAGCTCGCCGGTCTTCTGCAGAATGGAATCCGGAATATATACTTTGCCGGCGTCATGAAGCGGCGCCGCGATAACCAGGTTATCGATTGCCTTCGGTGTCAGTTCGTCTTTATGATAGCCGCTGCGCACAAGCTCGTCCGCGATCATCTTCGCGTAATCCGCGGTTCTGCGGATATGGAAGCCGGTGTTCTCATCCTTGGATTCCATGAAATTCGCGAAGCCCGCGATCAGCTGCTTCTGCATGCGGCGCATCTGTTTATTCTTGGCAAGCGTCGAATCAATCGTGTCCTCAATCTTTCGGACAAGAAGGAAGAACACGATAAACATGACGATATACTCAATCGTCATACGGAAGCCGTACATACCGAACCATTCGAAAGAGGTAAGATTAAGACCGTCGTTAAGCTTGTTCGCGTTATCTGCTTCGATCGTAGCGCGGAGTCCGAGCGAGATGAGCATCATACAGTAGCACACCTCTCCGAGACGGATGGTATACCAGCGGCTGAAATAGAGACAGGACAGCGCCGGAACAAGTGCATACAGCATGTACATGTTGATCTCGTACTTGGTTCCCGCATAGCAGACACCGACATGCAGACCGATCAGGATCACATATTTGATGATCGGGTTCTCGGGATTGACCCGGTACAGAAAGAAGGCCAGACCGAACACAAGCACCGCTCCGACCGAAATAACAATGTCATCCAGGTACGAAAGGGCTTTGTAGTCGACGGATGCGGTGGCAATCGCCGCAAGAGGTCCGATCAGAACCGCGAAGATTCCGAGACGGATCAATACCTTGTTGACTTTTCTTTCATTCTCCGTAAAATACGCGTTCCGCTTTTCCTCCACAGTAAGCCCCTTTCTCTCCATTCCGCCTTCTCACGCCGGTATGGAAACTCTTACGTCAGTTCGCGTTCAACTGGTCACGAAGCCACTCCTCATCTTCGAAATAGTTGATCTTCATGGCATTCTTTACGTCCAAAAGGGTCTGCGCCGCAACCTTTTCCGCTTCGATGCTGCCCTTCTTCAAAATCTCGATTATTTCAGGGATACGCTTCTCCCACTCAAGTCTGCGCTCTCTGATCGGCGCCAGCTCGTCATTCATAACGGCAAAGAGGAATTTCTTCACCTTTACGTCGCCGAGACCGCCTCTCTGATAGTGTTCTTTCAACGCGTCAAGCGACTCGTACTCGGGAAGGAACTTCGCGAAATGCTCCGGTCTGCAGAACGCGTCCAGATACGTAAATACCGCGTTGCCCTCAAGCGAGCCGGGATCCGTAACCTTGATGTGGTTCGGGTCCGTATACATGCTCATGACCTTTGTCTTAAGCTCCTGCTCGGTATCGGCAAGATAGATGCAGTTGCCGAGCGACTTGCTCATCTTGGCCGTTCCGTCGATACCCGGAAGACGCTTGCAGATCTCATTCTCGGGAATAACCGCCTCGGGCTCAACCAGCACTTCCCCATAGGTCTGGTTGAACTTGCGGACGATCTCTCTCGCCTGCTCGATCATCGGCAGCTGGTCTTCTCCGACCGGAACCGTCGTTGCCTTAAATGCCGTAATATCACTCGCCTGGCTGATCGGATACGTGAAGAATCCGACCGGAATGCTCGTCTCGAAATTCCGCATGATGATCTCGTTCTTAACGGTAGGGTTCCGCTGCAGGCGGGATACCGTAACGAGGTTCATGTAGTAAAACGAGAGCTCCGTCAGCTCCGGAACCTGCGACTGGATGAAGATGGTTACCTTCTCCGGATCAAGTCCCGCGGCCAGATAGTCCAGTGCCACCTGCATAATGTTCTGGCGCACCTTCTCCGGGTGCTCCGCATTATCGGTGAGCGCCTGTGCATCGGCGATCATGATATATATCCTGTCAAATTCTCCGGAATTCTGGAGTTCCACGCGGCGCTTCAGCGATCCTACATAATGTCCCACATGAAGCCGTCCGGTGGGCCGGTCTCCGGTCAAAATAATCTTACCCATGCTTTTCCTTTCACGCGCGTACGCGGACGCGCACAAAAATATAATAAAAATCTATTCCAGTATAGTATTGCGGGCGCGAAAAGTCAATGAAAAATCCCTCTTCCGCGAACTTCGCGAAAGAGGGAATCCCGTCAGCATATTATTTCATTGCTACAGCGGTGTCGAGAGCCAGTGTGATCATCTCGGTAAAGGAGGTCTGCCGCTCTTCCGCGGTCGTCGCCTCACCGGTCACCAGACTGTCGGAAATCGTGCAGATCGCAAGCGCGCGCTTTCCGGCGCGTGCGGCGTTCATATAGAGCGCGGCCGCTTCCATCTCTACGGCCAGTACGCCCATCTTACCCCATGCGTGGATCGGCTTCACCATCTCGGGCGCGTCGGCAAGGTCGCCGTAGAATATATCGCTCGAATGGATGTTGCCGACATGGTAGCGGAGTCCTGTCTTTTCAGCCTGTTCCACACAGGTGCGGAGCAGTTTGAAGTCAGCAATCGCGGACAGTGTTCCCGGCAAATGGAACTGCGACACGTAATTCGAATCGTAGCATGCGCCCTGCGCGATCACGATATCGCGCACCTTCACGTCCGGGTTGTAGGCACCGGCGGAACCGACACGGATAATGTTCTCCACGCCGAAATAGTTATACAGCTCGTAGCTGTAGATACCGATGGACGGCATTCCCATGCCGCTTGCCATGACACTGACCTTCTTCCCTTTGTAGGTACCGGTATAGCCATGTACTCCGCGCACGTTGTTGATCAGTTTCGCGTCAGTCAGAAACGTCTCGGCAATGAACTTCGAACGAAGCGGATCGCCGGGCATCAGAACCGTCTTGGCGAAATCCTTCGGCGACGCATTGATATGAGGGGTCGGATAATTCTTCTTGCTCATCGTAAACTCCTTTCCGTTCCGGGTGTATCCCGGATTACACAAAATGTCCGTGTCCCATAAGTCACACACCTGTAAAACCGGCTCTCAGCGCACAGTGCTTCATCAGGAAAAGAAACTCAGATCCCAATGGTTGACACGCTGTACCATAGCCTTTACTTCACTTACCACGCGGCTTGTTCCGAGGCGCTCCGCGCCGAGTTCCAGGAACTCTTCCGCGTCCTCAAGAGTCTTGATGCCGCCTGCTGCTTTCACGCGCTTGCCCTTTGTGTTGGCAACCATCAGTTCGATGTCGCGCGCGGTCGCACCGGCGCCGCCGAATCCGGTCGACGTCTTGATGAAGTCCGCATCCGATTCCGATACGATCTCACACATGCGGATCTTCTCCTGCTCGGTCAGCATGCAGGTCTCGATAATAACCTTCAGAAGCTTTCCGTCGCAGGATTTCTTCACGTGATTGATCTCACGGAGAACATCCTCGTAGCGGCCTTCCTTGACCATCCCGAGATTGATAACCATATCGATCTCCGACGCGCCGTTCTCCACCGCCTCCGCGGCTTCGTAGCATTTGACCGCCGTTGTGGAATAGCCGTTCGGGAATCCGATCACGGTGCAGATCGGGATTTCGCCCTTTACATAGTCTGCAGCCTGCTTAACGAAGCACGGCGGAATGCATACCGACGCGGTATGAAAACGGATTCCGTCATCGCACAGTCTGCGGATTTCTTCCCATGTCGCCGTCTGCTTCAAAAGCGTATGGTCCACGGCATTTAAGATCTTCTGTAACTCCATAATGATTGATACCTCTCCTCTATTCTACAATAGTAGAACTATTATTTTCTTTCAAAAACTTCCAGACAGCCCGGATTGTCCCGAAGGGGGGGTCCTACCACTCTTCCTGCTGCAGTTCGGTAATGAACTTCGCAAGCTTCTTCGCGGCTTTCCCGTGCGTTGCCTCGCTCGGATGCCAGTCAACAACAATGCCGTCGTTCTCGACATCCTGCTCCTCAAACCGCATCGTCACGATATTGGTGTCGCCCTTTTCGGTCTTAAACTCTTCCACGGCCTTTTCCATGCTTTCGCAGAGCTCGGTTCCCATGATGCCGAGCGTGCAGATGATCTTCGCGTCCGGATTCTTGGCTCGTACGGCCGCGAGGAATTCCTTATAGCCGTCGATATACTCGCGCTTCTTGGCGTCATCCTTACAGTAGCTCGAATCGTTGGTGCCGAGATTGATGACTACGATATCGGGAAGGAACTCATCAAAGTCCCAGTCAATCTCGTCCGCACGGCGTCCTTCGCCGAACGTCGCGATGGACATGCCGAACTTCGTGTAATACGGCGGAAGAATCTTGTCGCCGAGTTTCTCCCCCGTCGCGGTATAGCCGGAAACGATTCCGTATCCGCTGATGCTCACGAGGCTGTAGTCCGCGTTGAGAAGGTCGGCCGTCTTGTAGGCAAATGCCTTCGTGCAGTCCTCATTTGCCGTGGAATATACGTCCTTTTCGAACTCGCCGTCCACGCCGTAGCCGCAGGTGATGGAGTCTCCGATAAACTCGATCCGCGTCGCGCGCGCCGAAATCGGAAGCAGCGAGCCGGTCATGGTCAGCGACTCGATGCCGACAACGGAATCCGATACTTCGGAAAGCTTGATGATCTTTACGGTTGCAAATGTGAGTTTCTCACTCTCGATAATCTTAACATCCTTGCGGGGCTCGTCCATCAGAACGTCCGCAACGCGCTCGCCGTCAACAAATATCCCCACGCGTGCCGCGTGTGTCGCGCTTGTGTACTGGTCATCGGACACGAGATGCACGGTGCAGTCATGTCCCGCGAAGGTAAATTCGACGCCGCTTCCGGAGTATCCGCACCAACGGATATCCTTCTCATAATAAGTCCGGCCGATTGTCTTTACATTGTCTTTGGTCATTAAGTACTCGGTCTCGGTAAGATCCGGTACATAGGGTTCTTTCGTCGGTTCCACTGTACTTTGTCCTTTCGTCGGAATCGGTGTAAGCGGGACCGGGCGCCCCGGTTTCTCATGCGTCGTACATCCGCAGCAAAGCAGCACCGATGCAAGGATCAGCACTGCAATTTTATATCCTCTTTTCATACCTGCCTCCCGTTACACTTATGGTCTTATTTTACTGAAATGAGGGGCGGACGTCAATAGAAAATGGGAACCGGCTGGACGGCACGGGGTACACGGACCGGACTGCCTCGGGAGTCTAGCCGGACTGCCTCGGAAAACCGGACCGGACTGCCTCGGAGGAGGTTGTCTCAGGAACTGAATCCTTCGTCAACCTCCTCCGGGCGCGTCCGGAAAGTTATTTTTCTAAGCAGTCCGGGGGTTCTTTCTCAAGCAGTCCGGATGATTTTTTCCAGACAGTTCGGAAGTTACTCTTCCAGGCAGTCCGGATGTACTTTTTCAAGCAGTCCGTTAGTTTTTTCTTGCTTGTGCTCATTTTTGGGTGCTGAAATGATATGGGTTCCCTTGAAATCTATTGTTTTTGAAATCAAGTAGGAATGTGGATGTGTCAATTGCATATGAATTCCATAAAAAGGGGGATTTCGTATGCAAACCGGTTGATATCGGCTCATACGAAATCTCAGTTTCTTAAGATTGTGTATGAAACAGACGGAACCCGTTTCCCATGAAATCAAGAAATTAAGGCGAAAGGTAGGCTCATGCATCGGGGCCGGCGAAAAATGAACATAAAGAGAAGAAAAAACTCCTGAATCAGCCCACCAAAAAGGGAGTTTGCGTAATCTCGTATGAACGATGTCTCTCTCCCTTCCCACGAAACTCCTCTGCTGACAAAAACAGAGGACTGCCGGGGCGGCAATCCTCTGAGTATTATTCCGGTCATTTTTCGTGCACGCGGACGGCGGTGAAACTCCCGCCGGTCTCCGATCAGTGAATCTCGCTGTGGATCTCCTGGAGAGACTTTACGCTGTGCTCGCTGTGGGTCTTTACATAGTGGATACCGTCCGCGGTAGCAAGGGCTGCTGCCATCGTCGTTACGTACGGAACCTTTGCCTTGATGGCTGCCTTACGGAGGTAGCTGTCGTCGTGCAGGCTGTTCTTGCCGATCGGGGAGTTGATGATCAGCTGGATCTGTCCGTTCGTGATCAGGTCGTAGCAGTTCGGACGTCCTTCGTACAGCTTGAGTGTCTTCTCCGCGGGGATTCCGGCTGCGGTCAGACGGTCGTAGGTGCCGCCGGTCGCGTAAATCTTGAAGCCGTCGCCGACAAGGGATTCCGCAACCTTGAGTGCCTCTTCCTTGTCCTTATCCTTTACGGAGATCAGAACGTTACCGGAAAGCGGAAGCTTGCTCTGGATTGCTTCCTGCGCCTTGTAGAACGCTTCGCCGTAGGACGGGGAAAGTCCGAGTACCTCACCGGTGGAACGCATCTCCGGTCCGAGGATCGGGTCTACTTCAGGGAACATATTGAACGGGAACGCGGCTTCCTTTACGCCGTAGTTCGGGATAACCATCTCATGAAGATCCGGAACCGGGGACTTGCGTCCGGTCAGTTCGGATGTAATGATGTCGGTTGCGATCGGTACCATGCGGATGTTGCAGACCTTCGATACAAGCGGAACGGTACGGCTTGCTCTCGGATTTGCCTCGATTACGAATACCTTGCCGTTCTCGATGGCGTACTGCATGTTCATAAGACCCTTAACATGCATCTCTTCCGCGATCTTTCTCGTGTATTCCTTGATGGTCTTCAGATTTTCCTCGGAGATGTGTACCGAAGGAAGGATACATGCGGAGTCTCCGGAGTGGATACCCGCAAGCTCGATGTGCTCCATTACCGCAGGGACAAATGCGTGTGCGCCGTCGGCGATCGCGTCGGCCTCGCACTCGGTCGCGTGGTTCAGGAAACGGTCGATCAGGATCGGACGGTCGGGCGTTACGCCGATCGCCGCCTTCATGTATTCGGTCATCTGCTCGTCATCGTATACGACTTCCATGCCGCGGCCGCCGAGTACGAACGAAGGACGTACCATTACGGGGTAGCCGATCTTCGTCGCGATCGCGATAGCGTCGTCAACGGTAACCGCCATGCCGGACTCGGGCATCGGGATGTCGA
>JAGADM010000108.1 GCA_017613595.1 Lachnospiraceae bacterium
ATTTTCTGAATATAATGCAAAGGTACGGTCGAGCCGTACCTGTGGCGAAGTAGCTCAGTTGGCTAGAGCATACGGTTCATACCCGTAGTGTCGAGGGTTCGAATCCCCCCTTCGCTAGCAAAGAAAACCTCTCTTACCGAAACCGGTGAGAGAGGTTTTTCTGTATTCCGAAATAATAAAACTCCCTGCCCGCCGGTGATGTACGGTCACTGAGCGTCAGGGAGTTTCTTTTTTATACGTCGTCCTCCGCGTAATAGAGGTTATTGTTCACGCGTGTCGCGTCCCGGATCGTGTCGAGGATGCGCTGGCCGTAGTTGCCGAGGCTTACGAGAATCAGCTTCTTGTTGTAAATGATGAGCTGACGCTGCTCGCACGGATCAGTGAGCATGTCATACAGCGCGTCGAGGTTCTTTCCGAAATAGGACGGGAAGCCGAGCTTCTTCGCAAGATACGCGTAAGCCGTGTCGCGGTCGGTCATATAGGAGCAGTCAAGAACAATCGTTTTCATGGTGATTCCCCCGTTTATTCCTTTCCGTAGAGAAGGGTAAAGGTTTCGTAATGGTCGTCGGTGTAGTAGATCAGGCCGTCATTCGAGTAAATGATACGCTTGGCTCCGCGGGAGGATTTGCCGTCCGTGTCGATGTCGCACTCGTAATACTTGCGGCCGTTCTTCTTCGGCAGGAGGCCTTCGTAGTTGCCGAAATAGGTACCGCCGATTGCGGCGCCTTTCTTGTATTTCTGGACGGAACCGCCGGTCCATCCGAGCTTTTCGGCTTCGTCCTTCGTGATGTAATTGGACGGAAGTTTACCATACGTATGAATATAAAGAGCAACGTCTTCCTTCGAGTAGTACCAGCCGTTCTCGTCAATCTTCGGGGCGGGAGTCGGTGTCGGCGTTGCCTTTTTCGTAGGTGTCGGCGTCGCCTTCCCGGTCGGAAGAGGTGTCGGTGTTGCTGTGACTTCCGCTGTGGGACCGGGGGTTGCGGTCGGAACCTGCTCGTCGGTCGGATTGATGACAACCAGCGTAGGATCCTCAACCGGCGTCGGCGTGTTCAGCTCATCAGCGGGCGTCCGGGGTTCCAGGTGCGTGCTCTTGGCAACCGTCTTACCGAGAATCTTTAATTCATAGCCGACCAGATGATTGTCTGAAATAATGTTGCCGTCAGCATCGGTTTCGACTCGCCAGGAATGATAATTCGTATAGGAATAGAGGAGGGCCTTGTATTCGACCGTTCCGCCGTCATCATAGTGGACGGGGATCGGAATGAGCAGTATCAGAAGGATCGCCGCCAGAGCGACCAGGCCCCATTTACGGGGCAGCTTTTTCAGAAAATTCATATATCCACCTGTTCGTTTCCGGTATAGGAGCACCGCCTTCACGCACGCGGCGCGCAAATGTGTTTTCGGATATAATGTACCATCATCTTTAGGAAAAATCAACACATTGACAATGCTTGTTTCCTTGGGTAAAATGGGGAAGACAATCCGAAAGGAGGACAGTACGTTGAAACCTTTGGAACAATGCAGAATGGAGATTGATGAACTCGATGCGAAACTCGTCGATCTGCTTTGCCGCCGGATCTATGTGACCAATGAAATGGCGGAAACGAAGAAGGCGCAGGGGGTGCCGATCTACGATGAAATGCGCGAGGAACTGTTACGCCGCCGGGTAAGACAGCTTGCCGGAACGGAGTATGAAGAAATCGTTGCCGAAATCTATGAAACGATTATCACGGAAAGTAAGAAACAGCAGATGCAGCGCTACTTTGAAGGATAGCGGAGTGAGGGAGTAAGATGCGAATCGGAACTGGTTATGATGTACACCGCCTGACGGAAGGGCGGAAGCTGATCATCGGCGGCGTGGATATCCCTTTTGAAAAGGGGCTCCTCGGCCATTCGGACGCGGACGTATTGCTTCACGCGATCATGGACGCGCTTCTCGGCGCGGCTGCGCTCGGGGATATCGGTCAGCATTTTCCGGATAAAGATGCGGCGTATAAGGATATCGACAGCCGGGTGCTGCTTCGGAAGGTCCGCGAGATCCTTGCGGAGCATTGCTACGTCGTCAGCAATATCGATGCTACGATTATCGCGCAGAAGCCGAAGATGATGCCTTATCTTGCCGGGATGCGCGCTAATATCGCGGCGGATCTCGGTATTGAGATGGACTGCGTGAGCGTGAAGGCGACAACCGAGGAAGGCCTCGGATTTACCGGCGCCGGCGATGGAATCGCGGCACAGGCGGTATGCCTGATCGAAAAGCCCGAATTCCCGGTATTCGACCGGTGCGCGTCCTGCGGCGGATGCACGATGAAGCCTTAAAAGGCTCTATTTTGAGATGACTACGGGAGCATTGCGCTTCCGGCGGAGTGAATATGATTGAACAGCAGATTGCAAAAGAACTGAATGTCCGTCTCGGCCAGGTCGAGGCGGCTGTCAAACTGATCGATGAGGGCAATACGATTCCTTTCATTGCCCGTTACCGTAAGGAGGCAACGGGACAGCTGAATGACGAACAGCTGAGAAACCTGTACGACAGGCTCGTCTATTTACGTAACCTCGAGGAGAAGAAGGCCCAGGTGCTTGCTTCGATCGAGGAGCAGGGCAAGCTGACACCCGAATTGAAGGAGCAGATTGAAAAGGCGGAGACGATGGTCGCTGTCGATGACCTGTACCGCCCGTACCGGCCGAAGCGCCGCACCCGCGCAACCGACGCGAGAGACCGCGGACTGCAGGGACTTGCGGACTTTATCCTCGCGCAGGAAGGTAAGTCCGTCCGCACTGAGGCGGAAGCCTACGTGAATGAAGAGAAGGGCGTTCCGGATGTTGACGCCGCTATCAGCGGGGCAAAGGACATTATTGCGGAGCAGGTAAGCGATACGGCGGATTTCCGTACCGCGATCCGGCAGATGACAACCGACCGCGGCGTACTCATCTCGGAATCCAAAGCGGAGGACGCCGGCGTATACGAAATGTATAAGGCGTTCCGCTCCGAAGTTAGGAAAATGCAGGGCTACCGCGTGCTTGCCGTGAACCGCGGTGAGAGTGAGAAGGTTCTGAGCGTACGTATCGAAGCACCCGAGGAGGATATCCTCCGGTATCTCGAGAAGCAGATCATTACGGCACCCGACGCCGATACCGCGGTTTATCTGAAGGAAGCCGTTGCGGACGGCTATGACCGTCTGATCGCGCCTTCGATCGAGCGTGAGATAAGAAACAGCCTTACCGAACAGGCAGAGGACGGCGCAATCAAAGTATTCGGAAGTAACCTCGAGCAGCTTCTGATGCAGCCTCCGATCGCCGGCAAGGTCGTACTCGGCTGGGACCCGGCATTCCGTACCGGCTGCAAGCTTGCGGTTGTAGACCCGACCGGCAAGGTTCTTTATACCGTTGTCATCTATCCGACGGCGCCGCAGAACCGTGTCGAGGACGCAAAGCGCGTTCTGAAACAGGTAATAGACAAATACAACGTCCAGCTGATCTCCCTCGGAAACGGGACCGCTTCCCGCGAATCCGAGCAGGTGATCACCGGACTCTTGAAAGAAATCCCGCAGAAGGTAAGCTACGCGATCGTCAGCGAGGCCGGCGCGTCGGTATATTCCGCGAGCAGCCTGGCGACCGAAGAGTTCCCGCAGTTCGACGTGGGGCAGAGAAGCGCGGTTTCGATTGCGAGAAGACTGCAGGATCCGCTTGCGGAGCTCGTCAAGATCGACCCGAAGGCAATCGGTGTCGGCCAGTACCAGCATGACATGGACCAGAAGAAACTCGGAAACAGTCTGGCAAATGTGGTAGAGGACTGCGTAAACCGTGTGGGTGTCGACCTCAATACGGCTTCGGCGCCGCTTCTTTCGTATATTTCGGGTATCAATAAGACGCTCGCGAAGAATATCGTCGATTACCGTGAGGCTAACGGCCGCTTCCGTGACCGAAGAGAACTGTTGAAGGTTGCGAAGCTCGGGCCGAAGGCGTTCGAGCAGTGCGCGGGATTCTTAAGAATCCGGGAAGGAAAGAACTTCCTTGATAATACAGCGGTTCATCCGGAGAGCTATGAGATCGCAAAGGCGCTCCTTGCGCGTCTCGGCTATACGGCCGACGACGTAAAGGCAGGCGGAGCCCGCGGCATGCGTAAGAAGGCGGGAGATGTGAAGAAGCTGGCGGCCGAACTCGGCACCGGCGAAATCACTTTGACCGATATTATCGCGGAGCTTGAGAAACCGTCCCGCGATCCGCGTGAGGACGCCCCGCAGCCGGTACTCAGAAGCGACGTTATGGAACTATCCGATCTGAAACCCGGAATGATCCTTAAGGGAACGGTCAGAAACATTATCGATTTCGGCGCATTTGTCGACATAGGAGTGCACCAGGACGGTCTCGTACATATCAGCGAGATGTCGGACCGCTATGTAAAACACCCGCTTGACGTCGTAAAAGTCGGGCAGGTTGTGGAGGTTAAGATCCTCTCGGTCGATCTGAACAGAAAGAGAATACAGTTATCCATGAAAGGGCTTGCCTGACGGCAGGTCCTTTCGGCGTTCGTACTTGCTATTGCGCGATATTTGTGGTATAGTAAAAATTGGATTATTTTGGGGATTAGCGTCCTTGAGGGAGTTTTTTACGATGAGAAGAAAAGCCTTAGCGGCGATTATGATAACGGTTTTGATGATATGCCTTACGGCGTGCGCGGGCTCCCCGGTCTATTCCGAGGAGGGAGCGCACAAGGTGGCTATCGGTATCGGCGAGGAGATCGTCGGAAGCCAGCCGTATGTCGATCACGACAAGCCGACTCCGACACCGACACCGACTCCGGAGGTTACGGCGACGCCTTTGCCGACTGTTACGGCAGCACCGACACCGGTTATTACCAATACGCCGAGCGGTGACGGAAAGTTCACGAAAGAGGACTGTGTCGTCATCATCAATGACATCCGGATCACTCCGGGCATGGATTTCACCGGTAAGGAGAACGAGCCCGGCAAGGTAACCGACAAGCTTGAAGGCGTGTCCTGCCTGCAGAGCGGTTACGATATCAACTATATCTACAAGGATTTCCGGATCGATACGATCCGCCAGAACGAAAGACAGTATATCTACAGCGCCCAGTTCAAGGGTGCGGGAGCATTAACGGATTCCGGCATCGGAATCGGTTCCTCCGAGGACGATGTGCTTACCGCGTACGGCGAGCCGACTGAGGACACCAACACGCAGCGGATCTATAAAACCGGCAACTGGCAGATGTCTTTCTATATCGTCGATGAGAAAGTGACGGAGATTTATCTGGTCGATTACAGCTTCCAGTAGGGGGCGTGACCGGCCGCGGCGGGAAGCCGCATGCTTATGGTTTATCAGGGGGTGAAAACAATGAGCAAGAGAAGCCGCAGAAAGAAAACAGCAATCTATGCTGCGATCGGAGCAGTGTGTGTGGCACTGTTTGCGTGCGTAATCGGATTTGTCATTTATGAAGTAGGTAAGATTTTCGGGGAAAAGCCGATCGAGGTTGCGGAGCAGCCCACCAAATGGGTCGAACCTTCGCCGACACCCGAGCCGTGGGATCCGGACAAGAAGCCGGAGATAACCCATATTGTGGCCAATGTGGAAACGCTTTCGCTGAATTACGAGAGAGTTCCGGGCGCGGCGGGATATGAGATCTCGTTCCGCTCCGAAGCCGGCGAATGGCAGCAGGAGATTTCGAAAGAAACCTATGCCCGCATTAAGATCAATTCCGGATTTACCTACCATGTCGAGGTGCGTTCGCTCAGCCCGACCGGAGAGAAGGGACCGGCTTCGACCGAGGCCATCATTTCCTCCGAAGCGGTTCGCCCGGTCATTTCGATGAAAGCGACCAACGATTATTCAGCAACGCTTACCTGGCCTTTTACGCGTGAGGGCGCGAATTACGTGTTCAGCTTCCGCGCGGCAGGAGAGACCGCATGGCATGAATTTGCCGTTGATGTTCCGCAGATTACGATCGGCGGACTGGTCAAAGGCAACGAGTACGAGGTGATGGTAGCCGCAATCAAAGAAGATTTTGCGACGCTCCGTTCCGATATTACGAAGATTACCCCGGGCGGCACCGATTACGGCGATCCGTTCCTCAATGTCCGTACGACTCTCAAGGTCGGACAGGACACCAAGCTTGTCGGCTATACGGCCGGGAACGGGTGCCTCGGCGTTCAGTGCTGGGCGCAGTTTAAGACGGTTTTATTCACCGATGTGGACCTCAATAATGTCATCTGCGACGTTCCCGGCGGCACTCCGCTTGTGATCACCGCGGATGCGAACGGCGATTACGTATGTGAACGCGACGGCAATCGTTTCAGCGTGCATGTAAAAGGAACCATATCCGGTGAGGAAAAGGAAGGCTGGATCCTCGGAAACGCCATGTTCGTGGACCTGGCGATGATCTTCCCGATGAGCAACCCGTATTCCATCCAGTATAACCGTACCAACGCTTACGCATCGATCTTTACGTGTGGCGGCAACGGTAAAGAAGTGGATACGAAGTCCAAGGAGGAGACCCGTTATGACCCGTTAAAGGCAAAGGACGGAAAGGCTTCCCTGGAAGCAACCGGATACAACGAGATTAAGGATGTAACCGGTAAGAAACTGCCGAATTACGGCAGCAAGGACCAGATGCCGGCTGTCTGGGATGTGGCTCTGCAGCTGCTGACCGCACAGCGGAACGCTCTGGCGCGCGGACGCTGTCTGCTGATCTACGAGGCATACCGTCCGAACGCGACTTCGAAGAAGGTTTATTCCGCGATGACCGGTAATGCCTACTTCAAGGAAGAGATTGAAAATGCGGGCAATAAGCTGACGCTCGCGAACGGTTTTTTGAATAAGAACTATACGGAAGCCTACTTCATCGCGAACAATTCGAAGCACAATCTCGGTATTGCGCTCGACCTGACGATCATGCAGTACGATTCCGTGGATAAGCTCGGTAAGGAGATTGAGATGCAGACAAAGATGCATACGCTCGACTACCGGTGCGATATGACCTACAACGGAACGGAAGCCAAGGCTTTATATGATATTATGACGACCGGCACCGGACTGATTCCTCTTGTTGCGAAACAGGAATGGTGGCATTTTGAGCTGAGCAAAGACTCCGTCAAGTTCCCGTGCGTAAAGGATTACGTATACGCGAGCTATCAGATCTGACGCGGCTTTGCCGAGACAAAGGACATGGTTTTTTATGAAAGAAATTTTCAGTGACGAACAACTGAAGCAGATTGCGGAACAGCAGGACGATCCCTCGAAGCTTTCCGACGCTGCGGATTTCATCGCGAATGAAGCATCCGCTGTACCTGAGGCATCCGACGACGTATTTGCCTGGGATGAGGACGACCACCTGGAGGCCGACCTCGCGGCGGAACAGTCCGCCATGGCCGCGTCCGGAGGCGCTTCCTACGCATCCTTCTCCGATGACGACGTCTATCGTGACCGTGAGGACGGCGAGGAGGAGTACGAATACGAGGACGGCGAAAGCGTACAGTATAACGCTTTTGCGGACGAGGAGCCTGTTCCCGCGCCGATAACGGAACCTGCCGAAACAGCAGCGGCGGAAGCAGAGCCGGATCCCGTCTATGAAGCGGCTACCGAAGAAGAGTTTTATAAGTCCCTTAAGGAGAAGCAGAAGCGGAGCAGAGCGAGACTGATCGTTCTTCTCGGCGTTCTCGGCGTGCTCCTTATATTTGCCTGCCTGCAGTTCTATTATACCGGTCTGAACGGCTGGCATAACACGAAGGAAGGCAGTTTCTACATCAGCGATCATTCGCGTCTCGTCGGTCTTTACACGATCGACTCGACCATGTATCTGTTCGACGGCAACGGTTTCCTGATCGAAGGACCGGCCGAGGATTCCGGTCAGATCTATTATTCCTCTAAACAGGGCGTTTTGAAGGGCGTTGTTACGATCGGCGGCGAGGAATATTACTTCAGCGAAGAAGACGGCGTGCTGCGCCGCGGTTTCTATACGAAGGACGGCGCGGATTACTACCGCAACTCGCACGGTTTCGTGGAGTCCGGCGTCCGTGAGATCGACGGAAAAGTATACTACATCGGCGAAGATGGAAAGCTGCTCAGCGGCTGGGCCTCGTTTGAGAACGGCATGCGGTATTTTCCGGCAAGCGATTACAACATGTATACCGGCATCCGTGAGGTTGACGGCGAGCTTTATTACTTCGACTGGAACGGATATGTCCGAAAGGGCTTTATCCGCAGCGAAGAAGAGTGTTATTACGCGGAGACACAGAACGGATCGCTCCGTTTCGGACGCGTTAACGTGGACGGCACCGAGTATTATCTTCGTACGGACGGCGCGGTGCTGAACGGCATCGGCGAAGCGGAGGGGAAGGACTGGTATTTTAAGGATAACGCCTTCGTACTCGGCTGGGTAGAGGATGAGAACGGCCGTTTCTACTCGAATGAGAACGGTCTTGTGACCGGCGATCAGAAGATCGACGGCAAAGGCTACTACTTCGAGCCTGACTACCGCCTTGCCCGCGGCTGGATCACGCGTGAGACGGGCCGGTACTATTTTGATAATGACGGCGTCATGCTTTTTGGCTGGCAGACGATCGACGGCAAGAACTACCGGTTCTCCGACGAGGGTGTTCTGTATGTCGGCGAGCACGAATTTGACGGCGTGAAGTATCTCTTTGCGGACGACGGCGCCTTCTATGACGGCTTTACCGAGACCGAAATCGGCCGTCAGTACTTTGACAAGGGTTATCTGCAGACCGGCATTACGAAGATTGAAGACAAATACTATTACCTCGACAGTCAGGGTATCGCCCGCGGCGGTAAGCAGACGGTGAACGGCCTGCTTGCGATGTATAACGCGGATGGTTCCGCGCAGACCGGATGGAAGACCATCGACGACAAGAAGTATTATCTTGCCGAGACCGGCGTCATGCTTGCCGGCAACGTGGCTATCGGTAATAAGCGTTACTACCTGTCGCGTGAGGGCGGCTTCTTAGAGCCCGGCTGGCACACCGATAACGGAAAGTTCTACTCCTACAAAGACGGTACGATCGCGGTCGGCGCCGTGAAGATTGACGGAGTGCTTTATGGCTTCTCGGATGTCGGTTATCTTGTCACGAAAGTCGGTTTGCAGAAAATCGGCGGCAAGCAGCGCTATGTGAAGAACGACAAAGGTGAGCTTGCCTACAGCACGGAGATGGATATCAACGGCAAGAAGTATGAGATTGACGCAAACGGAGTCGCACAGGTTAAGTTCTCCACGATCAATGACAACAATCTGAATGCTTATCTTGACTATATCATCAATGATGTGGTGAAGAGCAAGGATATCAGAACTTTGGCGAACTGGGTATACAACACCACGATTAAGAACTATTCATATTACTCATCAAGCAGTGCCGGAATCCGTACGCTTGCTTGTGAAGCAATAAATAATAAGAAGGGTGCGTGCTGGCATTATGCTTCGCTGATGACGCTCATCCTTCAGAGAGCCGGTTATGAGGCTAAGGTTATCAAGGGCGGCGGCCATTCTTTCGCAGAGCATCAGTGGACTGCTGTCAGAGTTAACGGTGAGTGGAAATACATCGATGCCATGAGAGGAAGCAATTATGTCCTTCTCAGCCAGGCTGAACTGGATTCCAAGATGTATACCTACACCGATTCCCGCTACGGCCCGCAGAAGCCGAAGACGGGGTATACGGACAAATACTATTACGGCTACACGAAACCGTAATTTCCGGGAGACTATATGGTTTTCAGTTCTGTCATCTTTTTATGCATTTTCTTCCCGATCGTATTCATTTTACATACGATCCTTCCGTTCGGAAGAGTGCGGAACGCGGTTTTGATCATTGCGAGCATTTTGTTCTACGCGTACGGCGAGCCGGTGTATGTCATTTTACTGCTGGCTTCCGTACTGATGAACTACCTGCTCGGCCTCGGTGTATCCGGTAAGGCCGGGAAGTTTTTCCTCGCATGTGCCGTCATTGTGAATATCGGCTTACTTGTTGTATTCAAGTATGCCGGTTTTCTTGCGGTCAGCCTCAATAACGCGCTTCCCGCGGGAATGAGCGTGCCCGTTCCGAAGCTTTCGCTTCCGATCGGTATATCCTTCTATACATTCCAGGCGCTTTCCTATGTCATCGACGTATACCGCAAGCAGGTGGAAGTGCAGAAGAATCCTCTGAAGCTGCTGCTGTACATCTCGTTCTTCCCGCAGCTGATCGCCGGTCCTATCGTCAAATACCACGATATCGAGACCGAGATCCGCGACCGGAAGGTTACGGTTGACGGCGTGTGGAGCGGCCTGATCCGTTTCAGCGTCGGGCTCGGCAAGAAGGTACTGATCGCGAATACGATGGCATTTGCCGCAGACAGGCTTTTCGCGTTGGAAACCGCGCAGGTCGGCGTGCTGGCGGCATGGATCGCGGCATTTGCATATCTGATGCAGATTTATTTCGACTTCTCCGGTTATTCCGATATGGCGATCGGCCTCGGTCTCATGTTCGGATTTCATTTCCAGGAGAACTTCAATTATCCTTATATTTCGGGCAGCATCCGGGAGTTCTGGAGACGGTGGCACATCTCCCTGTCCACATGGTTCCGGGATTACCTCTATATTCCGCTCGGCGGAAACCGCAAAGGCAAATGGCGTACGATCTTCAATAAGTTCGTCGTATTCTTCTGTACCGGTTTCTGGCACGGCGCGAACTGGACGTTCCTCGTATGGGGGCTGTTCCACGGCTTTTTAGAGATGCTTGAAGAGAAGAAGTGGATTCCGGTCCACTGGGGAATCAAGGTTTTCAATCATATTTATACACTGCTGATGGTAACGGTCGGATTTGTCATGTTCCGTGCCGATACGCTCAGGCAGGGTATTGCGATGATCGGCTCGATGTTCGGCGTCTGTGCGGATTCGTCGGCCGGCTACGCGGGTGCGATAGCGCTGATGTCACCGTACATGATCTGTATCTCAGTATGCGCAATCCTCGGTGCTACGCCGCTTCTTGCTAACGGCGTAAAGAAGATGCGCTCCGCTAAGCACGCGGAGGCGTGGATGCCTTATCTCGAGATGCTTTTCGCGCTGATCATTCTGGGGCTCGCGTTCATGGCGCTTGCTTCGGACAGCTATAATCCGTTTATTTATTTCCGGTTCTAAACCGGGTTTTGTTAGCCGGGCATATGGTGACCCGGTGCTGGAGAGTTCATGAAGAAAAAGGTTGTTTTCATCATAATCTATGTGCTGCTCTGTCTGGCTCCGCTTGCGATGCTTCCGTTTTCGAAGGATACGTCCGCGGAGGAGAAGAGAGACCTGAGCGCGTTTCCCGACGTGAAGAAGGAAGGCAAGCTGAACCTTTCTTTCTTTACGGAATTTGACGCGTGGTTTACTGACCATATGGGCGGCCGCTCGTACCTCGTGGAAGCGCAGACCATGATGAAGGAATACGTTTTCGGAGAGTCGGCGAACAGTTCGGTCATCCTCGGAAAGAACGGCTGGCTGTTCTATGAAGAGACCGCCGACGATTACGCTAATGTTGCTTCGCTCACGGAGCGCAACAGCCGTAACGTTGCAATATCGCTTCGGATGATGCAGGATTACTGTACGGAGCGCGGCGTAGATTTCGTATTTACCGTCGCGCCTAATAAAAATACACTTTATCCCGATAATATGCCGGCTTGGTACTTAAGGACATCCGGTAAGAGCAACCTCGACATGCTGGCGGCGGACCTTGACCGCTTCGGCGTAAAATACGCCGACCTTAAGAGCATGTTCCTGCAGGAGCAGAAGGCTTATTACCAGCCGCGGGATTCGCACTGGACGTACGAGGGCGGCATGCTCGCTTACCGGACGATCGTAAATAAGTTTTCCAAAAAACATAACCTGTTTGAAGACGTGAAGTTCACGGAACGGGCGGACTGGGATGCCGACCTTGTGAACATGATGTATCCGGGCGCGCCCGACACGGATCTGCAGATGTACCCGGACATCACGTATTCCTTTACCGTTAAGGGCGCTTTCGTAAGCGATATGGATATGGTGATCGAGACGACCGGCGGCGCGGGAGAGGGCTCGCTTCTCATGTTCCGCGACTCGTTCGGAAATACGACCTGGAGATACTTCGCGGAAGCTTTCGCGGAGGCGGATTTCGAGCGTGCGGTTCCGTACCGTCTGAACGCGATCGACCGCATCGGCGCGGACACCGTTGTTCTTGAGATTGTTGAGCGTAACCTGCAGAACCTTGCGGAAAAGGCGCCGATGATGGAAGCACCGTTACGCGAGATGGAAGTGCTTGACGCGTATGACATTTCCGATTACGACAATCAGGTCGCGTCAAGAACCGCAGGCGTGTTCTTACATATCTACGGCTCGATCGCGCCGGAGGTACTGGACGAGGATTACCACGTCTACATCATCGTGAAAAAGGGCGGAAATGCCTTGTTTTACGAGGCTT
Organism: Lachnospiraceae bacterium; assembly: GCA_017613595.1. Next base: position 12,438 of record JAGADM010000108.1, read on the forward strand.
TCCCGATCTATGAGCGCGAGCTTCTCACATCGGAACGATGTTGCGACAACGGTTTCTCCTGTTACCTGCCGGAAGAGGCCGCCGAAGCGGATTCGCTCGGTATCCTGACGGTAAGTAACGGCAAATACTATTACATTCCTTACACAAAATAGAAATCACATCATCCGCGGAGTTATTCCGCCGGAAATTCATATAACCGCCGACAGGGCGGAAGGGAGACACTATGGAGAACAGATTACAGTTATACAATACACTTACGAAACGCGTGGAGCAGTTTGTACCGAATGTTGACGGAAAGGTCAACATGTACACATGCGGCCCGACCGTTTATCATTTTGCGCATATCGGAAACCTCAGAAGCTACATCCAGGAGGATGTTCTTGAGAAGACGCTCCGTTACCTCGGCTACGATGTAAAGCGTGTCATGAACATTACCGACGTCGGCCACCTTTCGAGCGATGCCGATACCGGCGAGGATAAGATGCTCAAGGGCGCGCAGCGCGAGCACAAAACCGTTATGGAAATCGCGAAATTCTATACCGACGCGTTCTTCTCGGATTGCGCGAAGTTGAACATTAAAACTCCGGATGTTGTGGAGCCCGCGACCAACTGCATTCCCGAGTTTATCCACATGATCGAGGTGCTTCTTGAGAAGGGCTACGCTTACCTCGCAGGGGAAAATGTGTACTTCGATACGTCCAAGCTGAAGGAGTATTACGTACTTACGAACCACAGCGAGGATTCGCTCCTCGAGGGCGTTCGCGACGATGTCGACGTTGACCCGAACAAGAAGAACAAGAACGATTTCGTGCTCTGGTTTACGAAGTCCAAGTTTGAGGACCAGGCGCTTAAGTGGGACAGTCCGTGGGGCGTCGGATATCCCGGCTGGCATATCGAGTGCTCCTGCATCAGCATGAAGCATCTCGGCGAATATATGGACATTCACTGCGGCGGCGTGGACAACATCTTCCCGCACCACACGAACGAAATTGCCCAGTCCGAGTCTTATCTCGGCCACAAATGGTGCAATTACTGGTTCCATGTGCATCATCTGAACGACAAGAGCGGAAAGATGAGCAAATCAAAGGGAGATTTCCTGACGGTTTCGCTGATTGAGAGCAAGGGCTACAAGCCGCTCGTATACCGTTTCTTCTGCTTACAGAGCCATTACCGCAAGCCTCTTGAGTTCTCTTATGAGGTACTTGACCAGATGACGGCTGCATACGATAAGCTCGTAAAGAGAATCGCCGGTCTTAAGAAGGATACGCCGGTGGATCAGGCTGCGTTTGCCGAATACAGAAAGCAGTTCGAGGACTGCCTGTGCAACGATATCAATACCGCTTCCGCGATTACGGTTTTATATGATGTTCTGAAGGCCGATATCAGTGACGGAACGAAGTATGCTCTTGCGGAGAGCTTTGATACCGTACTCAGTCTCGGTCTTACGGCAGCACAGACGGAAGAGCCCGCATCGGAAGCCGACGACGAACTGACTGCGTTCGTAAACGCGAAGATTGCGGAGCGTGCCGAAGCCAAGAAGGCAAAGGATTTCGCGAAGGCCGACGCCATCCGCGCCGAGCTTCTTAACGCCGGAATCCAGATCAAGGATACGAGAGAGGGCGTCGTATGGGAGAAGATCTGACGTCGCTGATCCGGGAACGTTTCGGGTATGAGAATACCGACGCGAAGCAGTATTCGCCGTTAGCGCTCGCATTTGTCGGAGACGCGGTATATTCGCTGCTGGTTCGCACAAAGATTCTCTGCGAATGCGAACGGACCGTAAATCATCTGCATAAACATGCAGCCGACGAGGTGAAGGCGGAGGCGCAGAAGGAACTGATGACGCGCATTCTGCCGCTTCTCACCGAAGAGGAGGCGACTGTCTTTAAGCGCGGCCGCAACGCCAATTCGCATTCGGTTGCAAAGCATGCGTCGGTGACCGATTACCGCATTGCGACCGGATTTGAGGCGCTTTTAGGGTTTCTCTACCTGAACGGGCGCACGGACCGGATCATGGAATTGGTGTTCGGACAGGAAGGATAAAAACATGGATGAACAAAGATACAGTGAGACTATGATAGAGGGCCGCAACGCCGTACTGGAGGCGTACCGCGCCGGCAAGACGGTCGACAAACTCTACGTGCTGAAGGACTGCAAGGACGGTCCGGTCCGCTCGATCCTTCGGGAAGCGGACAAGTCCGGCACGATCGTCAACTTTGTCGACAAGGAACGGCTTGACCATATGAGCACGACCGGCAAGCACCAGGGCGTGATCGCGCAGACCGCGGCCTACGATTATGCCGACGTGGACGATATTCTGAAGATTGCCGAACAGAAGGGCGAACCGCCGTTTCTGATCCTGCTTGACGGGATTGAAGACCCGCATAATCTCGGCGCGATGATCCGTACCGCGAACCTGGTCGGAGCGCACGGCGTGATTATTCCGAAGCACCGTGCCGTAGGGCTTACCGCGACGGTTGCGAAGACTTCGGCTGGCGCGCTCAACTATACGCCGGTAGCGAAGGTAACGAACCTTACGCAGACGATGGAAGACCTCAAGAAGAAAGGTATCTGGTTCGTATGCGCAGATATGAGCGGCGACGTTATGTACCGTACGAATCTGACCGGCCCGATCGGTCTCGTGATCGGTAATGAGGGAAGCGGCGTAAGCCGTCTTGTGAAGGAACATTGCGACTATACCGCGTCCATCCCGATGAAGGGCGATATTGATTCGCTGAACGCATCGGTTGCGATGGGCGTGCTGGCATACGAAATCCTGCGCCAGAGAATGGGTGGAAAATGAGTCCGGATTACAGCATTTACAGCGATGAGGAGCTCTGCGGGCTCGCGAAGACCGATAAGGACGCGGAAGAATATCTGCTTGTGAAGAACAAGGAGATGGTGCGCCTTGAGGCACGCAACCTGTACCTTTCCTGGGGCGAATGGGACGACCTGCTGCAGGAGGGCATGATCGGCCTTCTGCAGGCAATCCGCGGGTATTCCGCGGAAAATGGGGCGAGCTTTGCCACATTTGCCGCGCTCTGCGTACGCGGAAAGATGCTGAATGCCGTCACCGCGGCCAACCGCCGCAAGCACGGTGCGATGGAAGACTATGTTCCGCTTGATTCGCCTGCGTTTCAGAGTGAGGACGGCACCGGCCTTTACGGAGTGGGACGGTACGATAACCCGGAGAACCAGGTGATCTCGAGGGAGGACGCAGGAACGCTCCGGAAACGCATCCTCGATTCGCTGAGTAAGGGCGAGAATGCCGTGTTTACGGAGTATCTGCAGGGACTTGATTACCGCGAGATTGCGGCCAAGCTCGGCAAGAGTCCGAAGTCTGTCGACAACACTTTGCAGCGCATCCGAAGAAAAGTCCGCGAGCTTCTCGCGAACGGTTCGGGACAGGCGTGAGAAAGGGGCATTTTTCTTAGCTTTTCCGCCTCTTTTAAAGCTTTCAAAAAACTCGAAAAAACTGCTTGCAAAACAAAGAGGTGTGTGGTATTATAGCATTCGTGATTGCTGATGTGGCTCAGGGGTAGAGCGTTTCCTTGGTAAGGAAGAGGTCGCGGGTTCA
>JAGADM010000109.1 GCA_017613595.1 Lachnospiraceae bacterium
CGGAGTAAACGGTTCCGCAGCAGACCCGGCGGACGGTTATTACGCCAAGGACATCAAGGTTTCCGCTCTCGGCACGGAATTCACCGTACACGCGCCGGACGGCAGCGAGGAGACGTTCTCCACACGCCTTGTCGGCGGTCATAACGTCATCAACATTATCGGAGCGATCGCGGTTGCCAACCGGCTCGGCATCGCCCTCAGTGACCTGAAGATTCCGGTCCGCAGACTGGAACCGGTACCGCACCGCATGCAGCTGATCGGCCGCGGCGCGGTAACCATTATCGATGATGCCTATAACTCGAATCCGGTCGGCAGCAAAGCCGCCGTTGAGACGCTCGGACTTTTTGACGGCATCAAGATTCTCGTTACCCCCGGAATGGTGGAACTCGGGGACAAAGAGGAAGAGTACAACAAAGCATTCGGCGGCTATGCCGCAAAGAACTGCGATCACATCTGCCTTGTGGGGCGGAGGCGTGCGGAGCCGATTGCGGCAGGCGCGCGAGAGGCGGGATTCCCGGAGGAACGGCTTAAGATCTTCGACCGGCTGCAGGAGGCGCTTGATTACGCCTACGCGGTAAGCGGCGAGGGACACAAGTTCATCCTTCTCGAGAATGATCTGCCGGATAATTACTAAGACGATAAGCGACCTACAGAATAAATCGTAACCAAGGAGAAATACAATGAAAACAAGAGTAGCAATGATGTTCGGAGGAAGGAGTGTGGAGCATGAGGTTTCGGTCATCACCGGAATCCAGGCGCTCCTCAGCATGGATACGGAGCAGTTCGACGTAACCCCTGTATATCTTACAAAGAAGAACGAAATGTATATCGGAGAGGACATCGGCAAGATTGAGTGCTATAAGGATATCCCTTCTCTTCTGAAGCGCTCGCAGAGAGTTATTCTCGTTAACGAGGACGGAAAGTTCCTTTTACAGCCGATCCCGCAGAAACTGTTCGGCGGAAAGAAAGCGGTTGAGATCGATGTCGCATTTCCCGCCGTACACGGTACGAACGTGGAGGACGGTACGCTGCAGGGATATCTGAAGACTATCGGCATCCCGTTCGTCGGCTGCGATGTTACCGCGTCGGCTGTCGGCATGGAGAAATTCGTGCAGAAGTCCGTTCTTAAGGAATACGATATTCCTCTGCTGCCCGGTAAGATTTACAAGCTTTCCGATTACGCCAAATTGGACGCCATGCTTGACTCTGTCGAGATGACCTTCGGCTATCCGGTTATCGTTAAGCCGGTCAATCTCGGTTCGAGTGTCGGCATCAGTGTTGCAAAGGACCGCGGGGCTCTGACACAGGCAATGGACGACGCGTTCCGTTACGCGACCAAGGTGCTCGTGGAGCACGCGATCACGAATCTTCGTGAGATCAACTGCGCGGTACTCGGCGATGAGAACGACGCAGAAGCCTCAGAAATCGAAGAACCGATGCACAGTGAGGAAATCCTCAGCTACGAGGACAAATACGTCAGCAACGCCAAAGGAAGCGGCCAGAAGGGCATGGCAAGCGTCGCACGGAAGATTCCCGCGGAAGTTCCCGCGGAAATGCGTGAGGAAATCCGCAGCCTTGCCGTAAAGGCATTCCAGGCGCTCGGCTGCAACGGTGTCGCAAGAATCGACTTCATGATCGATTCCGACAACGGAAAGCTCTACTTTAACGAGATCAATACGATCCCGGGATCGCTTGCATTTTACCTCTTCGAGCCGATCGGCATACCGTATAAGGAGCTGCTGACACGGATGATCAAGCTCGCGCTGAAACGGGTACGCACGGAGCAGGCGATCACATTTTCCTTCGACACGAATATTTTAAATACGGCTTCCTTCGGAGGCAGCAAGGGGGCGAAGCGATAATGTTTTCCTTCTTACAAAAAGAAACGCACAGCAAGCTTGAGGAGATCGTTACGAGGCTGAAACTGAATGCTTCGAACAATTACCGCGACGCGACCAAAGAAGATCTCGCGGAACTCGAGAAGCTGTATGAAGAATTGAAAGAAGCCGGGAAACTGAACCCGAAGCAGATAACATACTACAGAAGTAGAATAATAGAATATACTGATAAATTAAAGAACTTTTCACATAAGACGCAGAAGGTCAACAAGTATTCAGAGAAGATTTAATTTCGGCTTCCGGTGAAGTGCTCACCGCTTGTTTTTCTTTTTATCCGGGGGGGACGAAAATGAAACAGACAGACAACCGGGGGGTCTTGCGCCTCACGAAAAAAGGATTATATGAGAGGGGAGCAAAAGATGAAGGCGGGAAAGACATCAAGAGCATTGCTGACGGTAGTCGAGATAGTCGTCTTATTTGTCGTTATATTTGCCGGCCTGTTTGTGCTGATGAAGACAATCGGCGGAGGCCTGCGGAAGGAAAAGCAGACTACCGGTACGCGGGTGGACGCCACGCCGGTGGAATTGTCCAAGGCACCGACACCCGAGGAACGTGATCTGAACGGTCTTGAGGTAAGCATTGTCACCTGGTGGGATATGGACTGGGATAATCCGCAGGACGATTATGAAAAGGCCTTCCGGGAAGCACAGAACGAGGCCATGAAGAAATATAATTACACGCTGACGAATAAAATCCAGGATGGTTGGTGGAGTCTTGAATACCCGGAAGAATTTCTGTTGGGAGTGTATGATAACCGTCCCATCGGTTCCATTGTGTGTCTCGATAACCGTTGGGTCGGTCAGCTTATGGAGACCGGTGCCTTGCTGGATGTTTCAAAGCTCCCGTCCGTTGATTGGAGCGACAGGAAGTATAATCAGACCGTGATCGAAATGATGAGTTTTAACGGGGCGATATACGGATTTGCTTCCGGAATGGAGCCCAGGGCGGGTGTATTCTTCAATAAAGATATTCTCGCGGCAGCCGGACTGTCACCGGATCTTCCGTATGACCTTCAGGCTTCCGGTAAATGGAACTTTGCAAACTTTAAAGAATTGTGTGCGAAACTGACCCGGGATGTCGACAATGACGGACTCACGGATATCTACGGGGTTTCTTCCTACTACGCCATAGCGGTTCCGGCACTTCTGGCGGCCAACGGGACATCGGTTATCGTAAAGGACGAAACCGGGGGATTGAAGCTCAATGCCGACGATAAGAGGGTTACGGAGGTGCTCGATTTCCTCCATGACGACCTGATAGGAGAAGGCTATTACCGCATGGAGGAAGAGGGGGAAACATGGGATTTCTTCAAACAGTGTTTCGCGGACGGAGAGGTCGCCATGCTGATTGATGAGCAGTACATGAGCGAACAATTTGTCAACATATGGAATCCTTCTTTGGAGCTTGGCTTTGTTACCATACCGATGGGTCCCTCCACGGATGATTACACAGCGGTATGCAGGGAAAATATCCTGGTCATGCCGAACTGCGAGGCAATCCGCAGTGTGGCGGACGATATCGCATTTGTCTATGACATCTATACTGATGCTCCGAAGGGAATGGAAGAGGATGACCGCAGATGGAAGCGGTGTATTGATCAGGCGGATTCGCTTGACGCGCGTGCGGTCAATGAGACGTGTAACTGGATCATCAACAAATGGGATTCCTATATGCCGTATATTGATACCTATCTGCCGGTAGAAGACAGTATGTGGGCGTATTACATCTGTGAGGGAATGGATCCAAAAGAGATACTGGAGGGTAATGCCGATAACTGGCGGGAGCAGGTTGAACGGTTCAACAGTAGCCTGAAGAAAACTGCAGAGTAAAAGAAGAAAGAGACGGGAGAAAAACTCTCGTCTCTTTTCTGTTATCGTTATTTCGCGCAGAGCAGCCTTGCCGCGATCAGATGTCATATGCCGTCCGCAGCTCGTGGCAGATATGATCGAGGTCCGGATAAAGGGAGCCTTCGGTAATGCCGAATACACGGAGACTTTCAACGAAATATTCGCGCCGCTCGGCCGGAATGATGATCTTATAAAGCATCGTGTCATCACAGATGTCCTCAAGCCTTCTCAACGAGTTGTGGACCGTAAAGCAGGCCTGCTGCGAGTAAAGCCGCAGGTGGCTGTCCGTAGAGTAGCAGGCGAGGATCTTGTCCTCAAGTACCGGATTGTGATGCAGGTGCTTGAAGGCGGGAAGGAGCATCTCCTGGGCGGTGTCCGCATCAATCGGATAGATGCAGTTGCCGAAGCCTTCCTTCTCGTTCAGCCGGTTGGGGGCAAGCACCCAGACGCACGCGTCCATGCCCGGATTCTTCAGGTATGTCTCGGTCGCGAAGAACACCGCAATCAGCGGAGACTTGGACCAGTCCAGCATTCTGGTCGGAAGGCCGTGATGCTGCATCAGGGCAACCCACCCGGAATAGTCGTGCTTCTCGGGCGGATTCTTTAAAATCTGCTTGCTGCGGATATAGAAATCGTTGGTGATAAAACGTTCAATCTCAAGGCGTTTCTCGCTTCGCTGAATCGAAGGAACGAGCGTTAAGGAAGAGTTCTCCTCGCCGCGGTACCAAAGCCCCTGCTTATGTCTCGCGGCCAGCGCTTTCAGAAACTGTAACAGTTCGTCGATGGTGCTGATGTCGATGGTGATCATGGATATGCCTCCTTCTTTCTCAGTCCCTTTATTATACCTCTTTTCAGGGCGGATGTAAATGTCAGCGTTTCCTCTCGTCACGGCAAATGTCAGGTATTACTGCGTTTCCGTATGTAAGTAAATGTAAGGTATTGCCACGCTTTCCGTATTCATGTATAATGGATAAAAGACTTACCGACGAAAGTGAGGAAGTACATATGAGGAAAATGATAACCCTGTTTTTTACAGTCGTTCTTTTGATTTCTCTTGCGGCGTCGGCATCGGCGACGGAGCAGGAGCTTCCGGTTACGCTGAAGGCCCCGCAGAATGTTTCGGTTAACTGGATGGAGGGAAATGATTCCCCGACCACCATGTCGTTTTCGTTCAGCATGGATAATCAGATGACCCAGGCACTGGCGGCAATCGATCAGGCGAGAGATGCGGGAATACTGGAGACAATGCTCGCAAAGTACGGTGTCACGGATGTCTATGTGAACATTCAGATTGACTGGGCACTTGACGATGTAAACGATCCGGTCAGCGGATGGCATTACAACAAGTATTGGGACGACCCGACCGGAAACGGCTTTGGCCGTGATGAGGATTACGGTTATCGCTACAGCGAATGGGACGCCGTTGACTGGGGACTGAACAGTCTGGATACCGTGCAGAATTACTGGATCATGCGAGGCGTTCCGGATGGCGACCGCTGGAACGGCAATCCCGAAACGAAAGCGCCCGGTGTAAAGGATCAGCTTAAGCCGGATCAGTACGAGTACTACGATGATAATGTGCACATTGATTTTACGAAGCATACCGCGTATTTCCGTGTCCGTTATGCATTGACGGCAATTAATGAAACCGAGGAAGGAATGACGACGTACCACAAGTTTTCCGACTGGTCCGAAACCGTAGGATACGGCAAGGATGCCGTGGCTTACACACCGATCAAGACCGGCGATATCGCGGCTCCGGAGATTACCGATCTCCACATGACGGACAAGGAGTTTAACGATAATCCG
>JAGADM010000110.1 GCA_017613595.1 Lachnospiraceae bacterium
AGGGTAGCTCCAGCCACATTAAAACGAAACCTGGCGCTAATCAACGCCAGGCCTCGAAAGATACTTAATTATGTTTCTGCACAGTTTCTATGGGAACAAGAACTCCAAAACTGTTGCACTTAGTTTGACAAATCACTGTATTAACTGTTGATTACATTTCCGTACCGGACGTCAGCAGACCTATTTCTCAACGGTTTTCTTTGCTGCGGTCTTCTTCGCTGCAGGCTTCTTAGCCGTCTTTGCTGCGGTCTTCTTGCCGCCTGCCTTGGCGGAAGCGGCCTTGGAGCCCTTCTTCTTGTCCTTCTTGCGGTATTCTTCGAGAATCCGGTGGATACGGTCGGTCGGGTTCAGGAATTCGCTGATGGATGCATCGTGGTTCAGCGCGTCAATCAGAAGAGCGATGTACTTGCTCATGTCGGCGTTGCTGTACCATTCGCGCTGCAGAAGCTCGGGCGTCTGATAAATCAGGTTCGTTGTTACAACGCGGGTGATGAGGCCTTCCTTGAATGCCTGGTCGAATTTGTCCAGACCGTTCGTGAAGAGACCGAAGGTTGCGCATACGAAGATGCGGCCGGCATTTCTCTTCTTGAGCTCTCTTGCAACGTCAAGCATGCTCTCGCCGGAGGAGATCATATCGTCGATAACGATAACGTCCTTGCCCTGTACGTCGCTTCCGAGGAACTCATGGGCAACGATCGGGTTACGGCCGTCAACAACCTGCGTGTAGTCGCGTCTCTTATAGAACATACCCATGTCGCAGCCGATCATGGTTGCAAAATAAACCGCACGGTTCATGGCACCTTCATCCGGGCTGATGATCATCATATGCTTGCAGTCCATCTTCAAATCCGGAACATCGCGAAGGAGAGCCTTCGTGAACTGGTAGGTCGGAGTTACGTTCTCAAGGGAACGGGTCGGAATCGCGTTCTGTACTCTTGCGTCATGCGCGTCAAATGTGATGATCGAATCCACACCGAGGTTTACAAGCTCCTGCAAAGCAACCGCGCAATCGAGGGACTCTCTTGCGGAACGCTTATGCTGGCGGCTCTCGTAAAGGAACGGCATGATAACCGTGATACGGGCTGCCTTGCCGCTCATCGCGCTGATGACACGCTTCAGATCTGCGAAATGGTCATCGGGCGACATATGATTCAGGTTGCCGCAGACCTTATAGGTCAGGCTGTAGTTGGTAACATCCACAAGGATGTAAACATCCAGGCCGCGAATGGTTTCGTTGATAATGCATTTGGCTTCGCCGGTACCGAATCTCGGGCATTTGGCGTTGATCAGGTAGGAATCCCTCTGATAACGGTCATGATCCGGGGTGTTGGCGTATTTGGAGTCACGATTGTTTCTCCATGAGACAATCCAATCGTTGACTGCGTCTCCGATGGCCTTGCTGCTTTCCAAAGCGATGATGCCCATCGGACCGTAAGACACATGCTCGACTAACCTTTTTTCTTCCGACATAGTGACCTCCGTGTGGTGAATGATGTTGTGTGCAGGGCCGAAATCATTCCGGACTGCCTTCAATAAACAGCTTGCGGACGCGGATATCATCGCCCAGAAGCTTGATATATTGATAATTGTTAAACAGGCGGGACGCAATCCGTTCGGAATAGCGTGCGCTGATTTCGGTCATATTGAGATTGGTGGAAATAATAATCGGCTTGCCGTGAAGCTGACGCTCTTCCATGCAGATGAAAAGCTGGGACCAGCTGTAGGTGTTGCCGACTTCGCTGCCGAGATCGTCGATGATCAGCAGATCGCTGTCAAGGATCATATCGAAGTCGCGGACAGCCTGGCGGTTCTCGTCGCCGGTTTTAAAGCGATAGTTCTCAAAAACCTCAAAAAGCCGGAAGGCCGACATGTACAGAACCGTGTATCCGGCCACCATAAGCGCTTTCGCGATACAGTTGGAAAGGAATGTCTTTCCGACGCCGGTGGAACCGGTCAGAAGGAGATTCCGTTTATTGGTCGGAAAATTCTGAACGTAAGAGTAGGCTTTCCGGTAAGCATCGCGGGCAATCTCACGATAAGTGTCTCCGGTCGTTTCGTCAATTGCCTCGTCGGAGTAGTAACTTTCGTCAAAGGTACTGAAGTTCTCCTTCTCGAGGATTTCCTTACGCCCGGGGTCCATATAAAAACGGTCGATTACGGCCTGTTTGAAGCAATAACACATCTCTCCGTCAACAAAGCCGGTATCTTTACAGTTATCACAGCGGTAATGCATCTCAAGGACATTCTCGGGGAATCCGGCCTGACGGATCAGCTGCTTCTTCTGGGAAATGGTGAGTTCGATCATGCGGCGGTTATTGTCGATGGCCGATTCATCACCGGAAAGAGCGAGCTTGGCGGCTTCCACAGACCCGGAAGCAATACGGTCGTCCAGTTCGGAAAGAACCGGAATAGCGGCATAGACCTTTTCCCTGCGCTGCATAAGCTCGTAGCGGTTCTGTGCCTGCTGCGCGTCATAATCGCGCAGAATCGATTCGTATTCGGCGTTGGTCAGTCCCATGGAAGGAGTCCTTTCTATTTCTTGGCACGCATGCGTTTCTCAATCTCGGCCATGGCTTCGGGAGAGTAGTCACGCTGGGTGAAATTCTCGAAGCGGTTGGCTTTTGCGGGAGCGGTACGCGTTGCCGCTTTGGGTTTGTGTTTTTCATCTTCGGCCTGCTTATGAGCCTCGTCGATCTTTGCGATATCGGCATCGGTCGTTGCGCCTGCGGCATGCCAGTCCTTCAGAATGCTGTTCGCATACTGGAAGTTCGCGCCTTTTCGAAGCATGGAGCGCGAGCAGGCTTCCCGGATCAGCGGAGTCGGCATGTGCCACTCGTTCACCCAGGTGCGCAGATAACGGATCTGGGAGGCACCGAGGTTACCTTCGAGTCCGAACTCGTCGCAAACCGCGAAATAGGCTTCGCTGCGGGTAACGAGATAATTCTCCGCGTCTTCAACGCTTGCAATGCCGTCCTCATGCCAGCCGATGGCAACCTTTTCAATGTATTTCGGTGAAATCTTCTTCTTTTCAATGCACTTTTCGTACAGGAACAGGAGAAGCTCGCAGGAAAATCCGAGCGTTCCGTAAATATACAATGCCGTTTCGGTATCTTCACGGGAAAGCGGTCTTGCAAAATACTGCTCCAGTGTGGAAAGAAGGAACGGGACGTTCTCATCATCGCTCATGGAGTCGATGTCCACCCGCGTAATGTCGCGCGTCGAGGTTTTCTTCTCGGGAGAGGCAGCGCGCGTACCGAAAGGATTGAAAACCGAACTGCTCTTGCGGGTATTCCCGGGAGCAGGAAGGGGACTTTCCGTTACGGTACTGCGGGAAGTCTCGGAAGACGGTAGAGAACCACCCGACAGATCGATCAGGTTTATGGACTCTACGGTTCCGTCACCGGAAACGGTGTATTCGAGCAGACCCTGCTTGGTCCAGTAATCAAGCGCTTTGCGCAGAAACTTCTCGGTACAGTCAAGGAGTTCCGCAATCCCGGATACGGAAAGCTCCGAGCGGTCGTCCAGATGGCGAAGAAGGTACAGATATACCTTTACATAGGTTCCGTTCGCATCGGCCATAAATTCGTCGATGAAACGATTCGGAACGGCCGTCATGGTAGGACGATTCGATTTTGAGATCAAGCCAATGGTACACATGGGTAACACCCCCGGGAAACTGTGGTGAAGGGGCATAAGAGCCCCAACGCGTCCACATTATACCCCAGGGAAAAGGGTTTGTAAATAGGCTAAAAGCAAGCCTAAATGCGTAGAATTTGACTGTTGATAAAGTGGATAAATCGAGACCGTTTTCCCGGCCGGGGAGAAGCGGAAATCCAGTAAAATAAGGGCTTCCACGCAATATCCACTGGGTGTCCCGCAGGACTCGTAAAAAAAGTTTATCCACAACGAATCCTGTCGAATACATTGTGGATAAAGTGGATAGTTTTACGATTTCAGAATGGAAGTGCCGATATTTACTACATTTCCGGCTCCCATAGTTATCAACAAATCGCCGTTGACACAATTTTTTTTCAAAAATTCTTCGATTTCCGCAAATGACGGAAAATAATAAGCTTCGCGGCCCATTTTCCGCAGATCGTCAACCAGATTGCGGGAAGAAATTGCGCCGGTATCAATCTCACGCGCGGCATAGATGTCGGCAAGAACGATACAGTCGGCAATAGCCAGTGCTTCGACGAATTCCTTGCGGAGCGCAAGCGTACGCGTAAACGTATGCGGCTGGAAGACAACCCAGATCCGCTTGTGCGGAGTGGCGAGGGCTGCGGTCAGCGTGGCGCGGATCTCGGTCGGGTGGTGAGCGTAGTCATCCACGATCGTTACACCGTTGCGGACGCCCTTCTTCTCGAAACGGCGCTCGGTTCCGCTGAAGGCGGCCAGCGCATTACGGAAAGTCTCGACAGGAACATTATGAAGATACGCAACGGCAATTGCGGCGAGCGAGTTCGATACGTTGTGAACGCCGATCACCGAAAGCTCGATGCGGGTTACATACTCACCGTCGCGGTACAGGTCATAGGAAGCGCAGCCGAGATCATCATAGGAGATGTTCGTCGCGGTGTAGCGGTACGGAGAATCCTTCGGGTCGGTTCCTTCGGGAAGAAGCCCGTAGGTATCGATCGTTCCGTGAAGTCCCTCAAGGAAGAGTCCGAGATTCGGAATCTCGCCGTTGATGACAAGATGTCCGTCCGCGGGAAGCTTCTCGGCGAAAAGGTGGAACGAATGACGGATATCGTCGATATCCTTAAAGAAATCGAGATGGTCCGCGTCAATATTCAGAATAATTTCATCGGTAGGATGAAATTTCAGAAAGCTGTTCGTATATTCACAGGCTTCAAACAGAAATTCTTCCGATCCGCCGATCCGGAGGTTGCCGCCGAGGGCAGCCATCTTGCCGCCGAGCGATACGGTGGGATCCTGCATGGCTTCCATCAGGATCATGGCGAGCATTCCGGTTGTCGTCGTCTTGCCGTGTGTGCCGGAAACGCCGATGGAAACCGGATAGGTGGCGGAAAGCTGGCCGAGCAGTTCGGCGCGGTCCATCATCGGAAGACCTTTCGCTTCAGCAGCCGCATATTCCGGGTTGTCCGCGTGAACGGCGGCCGTGTAAACGACCAGATCGATATCATCGGAAAGATTCGCGCCGGTCTGTGTATAGTATACGGTTACACCGAGACGTTCCAGCTCTTCGGTCAGGTCGGAACAGGTCCGGTCGGAGCCGCTGATTGTGAATCCGCGGGTAAGAAGCAGGTGCGCAAGACCGCTCATACTGACGCCGCCGATTCCGATGAAATGAATATGAATCGGTTTTTCAAAATCGATTGTAAACATATTTTGCATTCCTTTGTGATTTGCATCAAAAAATCCTCTTATACTATAACATGAATTTGCGAAAATACAATGTTTTATCCGAAATCTGTTCCCTTTTTTTCGCGCGTGTGATATTATAATAGATACATTACAAATATGACAGTTAGGGGTGATTTTGTGATTAAAAAAGAAATGATCGCCATGCTCTTGGCTGGCGGACAGGGCTCCCGGCTCGGTGTTCTGACGCAGAACGTTGCAAAGCCGGCTGTCGGCTTTGGAGGAAAGTATCGCATCATTGATTTCCCGCTGAGTAACTGTATTAATTCGGGCGTTGACACGGTCGGCGTTCTGACGCAGTATCAGCCGCTTCGGCTGAATACGCATATCGGAATCGGTATTCCGTGGGATCTCGACCGCAACATCGGCGGCGTATCCATTCTGCCTCCGTATGAGAAGAGCACCAACGCGGAATGGTATACCGGTACGGCCAATGCGATCTACCAGAACCTCCGCTTTATGGAATACTATAATCCGGAGTATGTTCTCGTGCTCGGCGGCGACCATATTTATAAGATGGATTACGAGGAAATGCTCGCTTACCATAAGAGAAACAATGCTGACATCACGCTCGCGACCATTCCGGTTCCGTGGGAAGAGGCCAGCCGTTTCGGTGTGGTCATCACCGATGACGACATGCGCATCACCGAGTTCGAGGAAAAGCCGAAGAACCCCAGAAGCAACCTCGCCTCGATGGGTATTTACATTTTCACCTGGAAGGTATTGAAGGAAGCACTGATCACCCTTTCCGAACAGGAAGGCTGTGATTTCGGTAAGCATATCATTCCGTACTGCCATAACCGCGGCGACCGCGTATTTGCATACGAGTTTAACGGTTACTGGAAGGACGTGGGAACGCTCGGCTCGTACTGGGCTGCCAATATGGAGCTGATTGATATCGTTCCGATCTTCGATTTGTACGATGAGTACTGGAAGATCTACACGAAGAGCGATATGATCCGCCCGCAGTATATTGCCGGAGACGCCGTGATCAACCGTGCGATCATCGGAGAAGGCACGGAGGTTTACGGAGAGGTTCATAATTCCGTAATCGGCGAAGGCGTCACGATTGAAAAAGGAGCGGTGGTAAGGGATTCCATCATTATGAAGGGGTCCGTGGTCGGTGCCGGGACTTATATCGAAAAGGCAATTATTGCCGAGAGCGTAACAATCGGCGCGGGATGCCGCATCGGTGTCGGCGAGGAGAAGCCGAATACCTGGAAGCCGAATATCTACCATGAAGGACTTGTGACTATCGGAGAGGATTCCGTTATCCCCGACGGTGTGACAATCGGAAAGAATACCGTCATCTACGGAAAGACAACCGCGGAGGAGTACCCGAACGGCGTACTCGAAAGCGGACAGAGTTTGGTAAAGGCAGGTGACGAAGAGTGAAAGCAATCGGTATAATTTTAGCCGGCGGTAATTCGAGCCGGATGCAGGAACTGACAAGCCGCAGAGCAATCGCGGCAATGCCTGTTGCGGGAAGCTATCGAGCAGTCGATTTCGCGCTTTCCAACATGACCAATTCGCACATTCAGAAGGTTGCGGTACTGACGCAGTACAGCTCCCGTTCCCTTCATGAGCATCTGAATTCCTCCAAGTGGTGGGATTTCGGACGTAAACAGGGAGGTCTGTACCTCTTTGCCCCGACGATTACCCAGGAGAATGCCTTCTGGTATCGCGGCACGGCCGATGCAATCTACCAGAATAAGGATTTTCTGCAGAACAGCCATGAGCCGTATGTAGTAATCGCTTCGGGCGACGGCATTTATAAACTGGATTACAACCAGGTTATCAACGCGCATATCGACACGCTTGCGGATATTACCGTCGTAACGACCGAGCTTCCCGAAGGTGTGGACAACAGCCGTTTCGGAACCGTTGTAACCGATGAGGAGAACCGGATCATAAGTTTTGAGGAAAAGCCGCTTCAGTCCTCGAACCGTGTTGTTTCGACGGGTGTTTACGTAATCCGCAGACGTCTCCTTCTGGAACTGCTTGAGAAGTCCATCAAGGATAACAATTATGATTTTGTCAGCGGCGTTCTTACCCGCTACAAGAATCAGAAGAAGATTTGTGCTTACCGGATGGAAGGATACTGGAGCAATATCGCGACCGTGGAGGATTACTTCCGTACCAATATGGATTTCCTGAACCGCGATATCCGTGACAGCTTCTTCAAAGAATATCCGGATATTTACTCCAAAGTGGATGATCTGCCTCCGGCCAAATACAACCCCACTGCGGTTGTAAAGAACAGCCTGATCGCATCCGGAACGATTGTTAACGGTGTTGTTGAGAATTCCGTGATCTTTAAAAAGGTTTATATCGGCAATAACGTAACGATTAAGAATTCCATCATTCTTAACGATGTTCAGATTCGCGACGGCGCATACATTGAGAACTGTATCGTCGAGAGCCGCGGAACCATTCCCGAAGGCGCACGCCGTGTAGGCGAGGGCGAGATTTTGATCGTCGATGAAAAAGTAGACCGTTACTAAAGGATGGAACATGATTACAGCCCCCGAGTTTGATATGTACCCAGAATCCTGGACACATTATCTATGATCAACCGAAACACATGGATGCTTCCCTGTATCTTGCAGGGGGCATCCATTTTGTTTTCGCTTGGATCCGCTCGTTATTGTAGTAATCTATGTATTCTTTCAGGG
>JAGADM010000111.1 GCA_017613595.1 Lachnospiraceae bacterium
TACCTCTCCGTTATGTATTGTCTTAAATGATTGTTCCAACATCTGTTCAAAATTCTCTTCCGACATGCGATTTTGAACCTCCTCAATAATATTTCTTGGGGTAGATGCACCTGCTGTAATACCGACGCAACGAAAAGATTGAAAAGCACTATGATCCAGATCGTCGGCCGACTGAATGAGAAAAGCATTAGGACACGCCTGCCGGCAGATCTCGTAAAGCTTACGCGTATTGGAACTGCTTCTGCTTCCGATCACCACCATCGCATCGCATGCTTTTGCCAGCCGGTTGGCTTCGGTCTGTCTCTCCTCCGTGGCATTGCAGATAGTATTTACCACACTATCGTTCTTATCATACCCCAAACTGTCGAAAAATGCAATAATTGTTTTGAATTTATTATAATTAAAAGTCGTCTGCGAAACGATGCAGACCGATTCCGGCAGATTCCCCGAAAGTGCGGCCGCTTCTTCGACGGAAGCGATGACAATCGCGGGCGCCGCGCACCATCCTTTGATGGCGATCACCTCGGGATGAGAGTCGTCTCCGCATATGATAATCTGCTTTCCGGCGAGACTCTCCCGCTCAACCGTATTGTGAATTTTTTTAACAAACGGACAGGTCGCGTCGACAATCTTCACCTTTCCGCCAGTCTCCTCTTCGCGGCGTTTGAGATTCTCCCATACCGCTTTCGAAACGCCGTGGGAACGGATCACGATGGTACCTTCCGTAACCGCGTCGATACTGTCCTCTTCGGACAGAACGGAAACGCCCCGCGACGCAAGGTCTGCGACAACCGTCTCGTTATGAATGATCGGGCCGTAGGTATATACTTTCCGCTCCGTTTGCGTAAGTTCAAGCACCGTATCGACGGCACGCTTTACGCCGAAACAGAACCCGGCCTTTTCCGCCAGTCTGATCTCCATCCCCGCTCCTTTCCGGCCGATGAGGTTCACCCGCCGTATATTCCCGGCAGGCGAAATGCTCCTGCCGTTTCTTCACCGGCCTTCTACGGCCGTCAATCATTTCAGATCTTCTTTCCGAGCTTCTCCTCAACGATCCTGATCATCGCGTCTTCGACTTCTTCAATCGTCATGTCGGAGGTATCGAGAAGGACCGCGTCCTCCGCGCGGCACAAAGGCGCATGCTCGCGGTGCATGTCGCGGTAATCGCGCTCGGCGATGTCCTTTGCCACCTGCTCGTAATCGGCTTCGATGCCCTTCATTTCGTATTCCTTCACGCGGCGGCGCGCACGCTCCTCGATCGAAGCGGTCAGGTAAACCTTCACCTGCGCGTTCGGAAGCACGTTCGTACCGATGTCGCGGCCGTCCATAACAACATTCTTCGTAGCCGCGAGTTCTCTCTGGAGGTCCGCCATCTTGTCGCGTACGTCCTTGTTGACGGACGAAGCGCTTGCCATGTTGCCGACCTCCTCGGTGCGGATCAGGCCGCTCACATTTTCCCCGAAGAGAAGCACCTGCTGCTCTCCGTTCACGTAATCAAGAGACACCTCGCACTCGCGGCCGGCCTTCGAAATGGCTTCCGCGTCGTCGGCCGAAATGCCCTTACGGAGCAGATAGAGGGCGATCGTACGGTACATGGCGCCGGTATCGACATAGATGTAGCCGAGCCGCTTAGCGACTGCCTTGGCGATCGTGCTCTTGCCGGCACCCGCCGGTCCGTCGATTGCGATATTGATGCTTGTATTCTTCATAACCTTCTCCTTTTCCTCGCGGATGCGCCCGGCAAGAAAGCCGGTGCTCCATGCGATCTGCAGATTGAATCCGCCGGTCAGCGCGTCCAGGTCGAGCACTTCGCCGGCAAATCTGAGTCCTTTGACCAGTTTCGATTCCATCGTCGACGGGTTCACCTCGTCCACATTTATGCCGCCCTTCGTGACAACCGCTTCGTTGTATCCGCCCATGCCGGATATATGAAGCGGCAGGCCTTTGAGCGTCTGTAAAAGAGCCGCCCGCAGTTCCTTCGTAAGGTCCGAACAGCGCTTTTCGGGATCTATCCCGGCGCATTTTAAGATGACTGGACCGAGTGATGCGGGAACATAGGCGCCGATGAAGTTCTTCATCTGTTTCGAACCGGCTGCCGACAGTTCGCGGACAAGCCTTGCGTCGAGCTGTTCTTCGCTTAAAGCGGGCTTCAGGTCGATTCTTAACGTGCTGTCCGTAAGCGCGTCCGAAGCCGTTCCGGTCGCGGAAAGGATCACGGGACCGCTGACGCCGCGGTGCGTGAATAATAATTCACCGAAATCCTCGTATAAAACCTGTCCGTTCTTTTCGAACCGGACGGCGATATTCTTAAGCGTAAGACCGCTGATCTCAGCGGGATAATCTTCAACGGTAAGGAGGGATACAAGCGACGGCACGAGTCTTGTAACCGTATGTCCCGCGGCTTTCGCGAAGCGGTATCCGTCGCCCGTGGAGCCGGTCGTCGGGTACGATAAGCCTCCGGTCGCGACAATGACCGTATCACAGCTGAGGCGTTCGCCGGAGCTGAGCTTCACAGCCGTCACGCGAGCCTTATAGGAAGGTTTCTTCTTTCCGGCTGCCGGTGCCTCATAAGGCTCGGTCTCAATCTCCTTAACCTCGGTGTTGAGACGCACCTTCACGTGTAGCTCGCGCATGCGCGCGGCAAGCGCCTTCGTAACATCCGAAGCATGGTCTGAAACGGGAAAAGCCCTTCCGCCCCGCTCCACCTTGACCGGCATTCCGTTATCTTCGAAAAATGCCATGGCGTCATAGTTGGAGAAAGCATGAAAGGCACTGTAAAGGAACCGGGGGTTCGACATCACATTGTCCGAAAACTCCCGCGCGTCGCAGGCGTTCGTGAAATTGCATCGGCCCTTCCCGGTAATATAGATCTTCTTCCCGAGCTTCTCATTTTTCTCAAGAAGCAGGACGTCACAGCCGCTCTGCGCAGCTGAGATTGCCGCCATCATGCCGGCCGCCCCGCCTCCGATAACAATCGTTTTAATCATTTTTCTCCCGAAGTACTTCGCGGTTGTCCCAGAGATAAACCATCAGGCTCACTACGGTCAGGATCAGTGCAAGCCACATCGCGATCTCGCCGAGCACATTGGCGACCTTAAAGACGACGGAATTGTACTCGGGATCAGCTGTGAACAGAAGCAGAACACACATGACCATCTGCACGACGGTCTTTACCTTTCCGACCCATCCGGCAGCGATAACCACGCCCTTGTCGGAAGCGATAAGGCGGAAGCCGCTGATGATGAAATCACGCGCGATGATGATCGCGACAACGACCGCGGGAATCTTATCGAATTCGATCAGCATGATCAGAGCGGTACATACGAGAATCTTGTCCGCAAGCGGATCCATGAATTTACCGAACGTCGTGACGAGGTTGTATTTTCTCGCGATATGTCCGTCCAGGAAATCCGTAAAACTCGCAATGACAAATACGCCCAAAGCAATGAAATTGTAATAGGGCAGGTCTTCAAACAGCAGAAGAAACACAAACACCGGAATCATACATACCCGGAAGATAGTGATTTTGTTCGGCAGATTCATTCGATACACTCTCCAATCAGATCATATTTCTCTGCCCCGTTGATCCGAACCGGGACAATATCGCCCGACATTAACGTGCGGGCGGTTTCCA
>JAGADM010000112.1 GCA_017613595.1 Lachnospiraceae bacterium
CATTGCGGCGTGGGCGGAGGATGATTTCCGGTCGGTTAACGGACAGATAGAATATCTCCTTTCGGAATGTGTGAGACAGAGAAAGAAGAACGGGGCTTATGTCGGGACGGAGATCGACGTACCGCCGGATCTTGACGTTTAGCCTTATGAGAAACATCAAACTACGGATTTATGAAAGGACACATGAATATGTCAACCGCTGATCTGGAGAAGATTAAAGATTTCCTGCCGCTTCTGATCCCGCTTGTCATCATTGAGCTGGGACTTTTGGCATACACGCTTTGGCACATTAATACGCATGAGAACTACAAGCACGGTACCCGCGCGCTTTGGAACGTGGTTGCGATTGTAGGCATGCAGTTTATCGGACCGATTTTATATTTCATCATCGGAAAAGAGGACGAGTAGCATGAAAATCAAAAACAATGCTTTCGACTGGGCGGCGCTGATCCTTCCCTTCGTTATGTGTCTGGTCTCCGCAGTGCTTGTTTTGAGCCGGTGGAGTGAAATTCCGGATCAGATCGCAATTCACTTTGCCGCGGACGGAACACCGGACGGAACCGGAAGCAAAAGTACTCTGTTCGTTATATTGGGGATTGCAGCAGCAATGGTGATCATGATGTGTGTGATTTCACATTATCCGAAAATGTGGAATATTCCGATCAAGATTACCGACAACAACAGTTTCATCGTATACCGTCTTATGAAATACATGCTTGAATTCGATCAGCTGCTGATTTCAGCGATGTTCTGCGCATTTGTCCTGATGACGGCATATGAAGTAAAGATTTCGATGTGGTTCTGGATCGCTTCGGTCGGGGGGCTTCTCGTCGGAAATCTGATCTTAATCATCATTACGATAGTTAAAGGAAAGCAAAATGAATAACGCATTACAGGTGGAAGGCCTGAAGAAGCGTTTCGGGACAAAGGAGGTTCTTAAGGGAGTCTCCTTTTCCGTACCCGAGAACAGCGTCTTCGGCTTTATCGGACAGAACGGCGCCGGCAAAACGACAACGATGAAGACGATCCTCGGACTGCTTCAGCAGGATGAGGGCGTGATCACGGTGTTCGGCGAGAAGGTGACCTACGGAAATACGAAGACGAACCGTATGGTCGGATACCTTCCGGATGTGCCGGAGTTTTACGATTACATGACAACAAGGGAGTATCTGCGGCTTTGCGCGGAGATTGCCGGAGTCCCGGCGGGAGAGCGTAAGGCGCGGATTGAAGAAATGCTTAAGATGGTCGGGCTTGCCGACGAGAAGCACCGCATCAAGGGGTTCTCCCGCGGAATGAAACAGCGTCTCGGAATCGCGCAGGCTCTGCTCCATAAGCCGAAACTTCTGATCTGCGACGAGCCGACTTCGGCACTGGATCCGACCGGCCGGAAGGAAATCCTCGATGCCCTGCAGGCGGCAAAGGTGCAGACAACCGTATTGTTCTCGACGCACATCCTATCGGACGTGGAGCGTATCTGCGACCGCGCCGCAATTCTGCATAACGGCGAGATTGTGCTTTCGGGAACAATGGAAGAACTTCACGCGCGTAAGAACGGAAACGATTTTCTGGTTGCTGCTTCGGGACGAGAGGAAAAGGAAGCGCTGCGGTCGCATTTTCCGAAGTTCGAAGAGGCGGTTATTACCGGACAGGAGAACGTGCTCCGGTGGAGGAAGGGAAGCCGCGAAGACTTCCGTAAAGTGCTCGCGTATGTTGCAGAGAAGGATATTGCGATCCGCAGCGCGGAGTGGGCGGATGCCACCCTTGAGGACCTGTTCCTTTCGGTAACGAAGGAAACTGCTTCCGTTAAGGAAACGGAGGTGAGCAACGCATGAGTGCATTCTTTCGAAAAGAAATGACCGAGCATATGCGGCGCAAGAGAATCTTCGTGATCGGAATTCTGTTCCTTCTCTTCGCGGTGCTCGGCGTGGTAACGGCCAAGCTGACTCCGCTGATCCTTGAGATGGTTGCCGACCAGATGCCCGGGTTTACGATGGACAAGACGGAATCCGACATCTGGGACGCATGGGGACAGTACTTTAAGAACATCGACATCCCGCTGATCGTGTTCCTGATCCTATGGTCCGGCTCCTTTACGACCGAGTATCAGAAGCATACGCTGATCCCGCTTGTAACGAAGGGATTGTCCCGCACCGGCATCTACGTATCGAAGATGGTTTCGGCGGCTCTCGTGTGGACCGCAGGGTATGCCCTTTATTTCGGCATATTCTATTTCTACAGCGATTTTTACTGGGGGAACGGAGAACTTAAGAACGTCGTAATCAGCGTAGGAATGTACTGGTTATACGGGCTCTGGCTGTTAGCGATACTCGGCCTGTTCTCTTCCTTTGCCGATACGGCAATGCAGGTGCTTTTAGGCGTCGGCGGAGTATTCTTCGTATGTTCCTTCTCGGAGTTTGTACCGAAGCTTGCACCGAAGCTTCCGACCGCTTTGACGGGCGGCCTCGGATTGATGCAGGGGAAAGCGGTTCCGTCCGACTTTACTGTTCCGTTCGTGATTGTGATGGTAAGCATCGTGCTCTGCACAGCCGGCGGCATCGCCCTGATTCAGAAGAAACAACTGTAAAACATGCGAAACCGGTATACAACCGGCGGCAAATGTGATATACTGTCACCAAGGCAAAGGCGTCTTTCCAAGACACCTTTGCCTTTTTCTATTCTGCGGGCCGGAGCGGATACCCGCTTCGGAACAGCGATAAAGGACGGTGGGTATTTTGAAAAACAGAATGATTCAGGTGACGGCGGCGGTGCCGAAGCTTCGCGTCGGAGACGTCCGCTATAATACCGAGCAGATTATTTCGATGATCCATACCTGTTCAAACAGCGGTTTGATCGTATTTCCGGAGCTGGCGGTGACAGGGTATACATGTGCGGATCTGTTCCTGAGCGACCTGCTTCTTTCGGAGGCAGAGGCGGCCCTTTTACGGATTGCGGCGGCGACCGAGAGAACGGGTGTGACAGCGGTGGTAGGTGTTCCGGTGCGTTTCCGGAACGGACTCTATAACTGCGGCGCGGTTATTTCCGGCGGAAACATTCGCGCGCTGATCACGAAAACATATATGCCGAACTATTCGGAGTTTTATGAATGCCGGTGGTTCGTCTCGGGAAGAGGGTTAAACGGACAGACGGTGCGAATCGGTGATACGGACATTCCGTTCGGACCGGATATCCTGGCGGAGGACCCGGTGAGCGAAGCGGTTCTCGGTGTTGAACTGTGCGAAGACCTGTGGGTTCCGGACAAGCCGAGTACGCATGCGGCGCTTGCCGGAGCATCGATCATCGCGAATCTGTCGGCCTCTGATGAACTGATCGGCAAGCAGGAATACCGCAGGGAGCTGGTGAAGCAGCAGAGCGGTTCCTGCTATTGCGCTTACATTTATTCCTCCGCGGGTACGATGGAAAGCAGCACGGATATGGTATTTTCCGGTCATACCGTGATTGCGCAGAACGGCAGCGTTTTCGCGGAAAGCATCTTTCCGGAGTATCCTTACGCTTCGTCAGCGGTAATTGATCTCGGGGTAATCCTTCATGACCGCAGGCGGCAGAATACGTTTGAAAATGCGGAGGGTGCCGGTTCCTCCGAAGCAGCGCCGGCTTCCTACCGCCGCGTTCCGGTCCGTATCCAGACGATCGGGCCTGATGATGTCAGCGCCGGGGAACTTGCGGAACTGTTGAACCGGTATTCCTATCCGGTTGCGCGCAACCCGTTCGTTCCGGCCGATAACGGGGAGAGGGACGCCCGCTGCAGGCGGATTTTACAGATTCAGGCAAATGGGCTCGCTACACGTGTACGTGCAACGGGAATTAAGAATCTGGTGATCGGAATCTCGGGCGGACTCGATTCCACGCTGGCGCTTCTCGTATGTGCCGAAGCGAAGAAACTCGTTTCGGATATCCGGATTATTGCTTATACAATGCCGAACGAAGGTAATACGTCGGGGCGGACATATAAAAACGCAATGAGACTTATGGAACTGCTGGCGGACGAGATTCACGAAGTACCGATTCAGGAGGGCGTGAAACTCCACCTGACGCAGCTCGGGCACGAGCAGACGTATCAGGGTGAGGGCGATGTAACCTACGAGAACGCGCAGGCACGCATGCGCACGTATATTCTTATGGATGCCGCGAATATGAAGCAGGGTCTTGTCGTCGGAACCGGAGATCTTTCCGAGCTCGCGCTCGGCTGGTGCACCTACAACGGCGACCATATGTCGATGTACGCGGTGAACAGCTCCGTGCCGAAGACGCTTGTGCAGTTCATATGCCGTACGTACGCGGGCATGTGCGGGAGCAACGCGCTTCGGGAAGCGATTCTCGATGTCTGTGATACGCCGATCATACCCGAACTTACGCCGAGTGCGGACGGGCAGATTGCGCAGAAGACCGAAGAGAAGATCGGCAAATACGATCTCAACGACTTCTTCCTCTTTTACACGCTCCGTTACGGGTTTGAACCGCTGAGGACGGTTGCATTTGCCCTGAGAGCCTATCCGGAGCTTACGGAAGACGCGGTGCGAAGCGCAGCGAAGAATTTCTTTAAGAGGTTCTTTACGCAGCAGTTCAAGAGAAGCTGTCTGCCGGATGGGCCGAAGGTCGGTTCCGTGACGCTTTCGCCGAGAGGCGACTGGAGAATGCCGAGTGACGCTTCGGCGGCGCTGTGGCTTTTGCAGTTGGAACAGTAGATGGGTTTATAACGGTCGGCGGCGGGATGCGCAAGGCATAATAGGACCGGTTTGATTTCAGGAGAGGTATTGATATGGCAGCATTTGACAGAGTTTTATCGGGAATTCCGCAGATGGATGATTGTTTTGACAACATCCGTCTCGGGGACAACGTTGTATGGCGCGTGGACAGGCTGGAGGATTTCAGGCTGTTCGTGGAGCCGTATGTCGAGCAGGCAATCCGCGATAAGCGGAACCTGATCTACATCCGCTTTGCCTCGCACGAACCGTTCTTTACGGAACGGGAGGGGCTTAAAATCGTAAATGTGGAACTGTCGCACCGGTTCGAGACGTTCACGGTCGACATCCACGAGATTATCCGGAAGGAAGGCGTTGACGCGTTCTACGTGTTCGACTGCCTTTCGGAACTGCAGACGGCATGGGCGACCGACCTGATGATGGGCAACTTCTTCCAGGTAACCTGCCCTTATCTGTTTCAGCTTGATACGGTCGCGTTCTTCCCGCTGATCCGCGGAAAGCATTCGTTCAAGGCAATCGCCAAGATCCGTGATACGACGCAGCTTTTCCTCGACGTCTATTCGGATAAGACGAACATCTACGTGCGTCCGGACAAGGTCTGGAACCGCTATTCCGAGACGATGTTCCTGCCGCACCGCTATGAGCCGGAGAGCGGCGTGTTTCAGCCGATCCTCGACGGTGTTGTCGCGAGCCATTTTTATCAGTTACTCGAGCATAACACGGCCGGTGCGGACCGCAGCAACAAGGACAGCTGGGACCGTTTCTTCGACATGACCGAGACAATGCACGAAAACGGCCTCGACGTGACCGAGCAGTGCAGTCGTATGTGCAACATCATGATGACGCGTGACGAGCGGCTCCGTATCATGATCAAGGAAAACTTCAAGGTGGAGGACTATCTGAACGTCAGGAAGCGCATGCTCGGTACCGGCATGATCGGCGGAAAGGCGACAGGAATGCTTCTTGCCAGAAAGATTGTCGAGAACAAGCGGCCCGACATCTTCGCGAATTTTGAGCCGCATGACTCTTTCTTCATCGGATCCGATGTGTTTTATACCTTTATCGTGGAAAACCATTTCTGGGACGTCAGAGTGCGTCAGAGGAGCAAGGAGGAGTACTTCACGCTGGCGGATGAGTTCGCTGAGAGGCTCCGTGCCGGCAAATTCTCCCGCGACATGGAGGAAGAGTTCGTCAAACTCCTCGAGTATTACGGGCAGGATCCGATCATCGTACGCTCGAGTTCGATCCTCGAGGACGGCTTCGGCAACGCATTTGCCGGCAAATACGAATCGGTCTTCTGTTCGAACGCAGGAGACATGGAGCACCGGCTTCAGGAGTTTGAGGACGCGGTCCGGACCGTTTACGCGAGTACGATGAGCAAGTCGGCGCTTGATTACCGGAGCCGCAGGGGTCTGCAGGCAAGAGACGAGCAGATGGCCCTTCTCGTGCAGCGTGTTTCGGGTTCCTATTACGGTGACTTCTATATGCCGTGTGCGGCAGGCGTCGGCTATTCCTACAGCCCGTACCGGTTCCTCGAGAGCCTTGATCCGTCAGCCGGAATGCTCCGCCTGGTTATGGGGCTTGGTACATCGGCAGTGGACCGCACGGAAGGTTCGTACCCCCGTCTTGTGAGTCTTGACCAGCCGAAGGCGACCGTGGCGCGGACAAGCGCCGAGAAGCATCAGTTCTCGCAGCGGAAACTCGAACTGATCAACCGAAGCGAAGGAAAGCTCGAGCAGGTATCGCTTGATGTGATCGAGCCGTACATGCCTTACTACCTGAAACGCCTTCTTTTAGAGCATGATTTCGACGCGGAGCGTACTTTCCGCGAGCGCGGGCAGAACCGCGACATTGAGTTCATCTCGTGCCAGGGCATCGTGAACCGCGAGGTCATCATGCAGCAGATGAAGGATATCCTTTCCACGATTCAGGAAGCTTATCAATATCCGGTCGATACCGAATTTACGATCAACCTTTCGGAGAACGGCGATTATGTCATAAACATCCTTCAGTGCCGTCCGTTACAGGTGTTCCGTGATTCCGAGGAAACCTTAATGCCGGAACGTTTTGATGCGGAAAAGGTCCTGTTCGAATGCCGGAATTCGGCGATGGGGCTGTCCCGCACGGATAAGATCGATCTCGTTGTCTGTATTGACCCGGTCAAATACTACAACATGCCGTATCGTGACAAATACCGCGTGGCGCGTGCCATCGGAACGGTCAACTGGAGCATGCGCGGGAAGGATGAGAAGATGCTTCTGATGGTTCCGGGACGGATCGGAACAACTTCGCCGGAGCTTGGGGTGCCGACCGCATTTGCCGACATCAGTGAGTTCGCGGCCATCTGCGAGGTGTCGAATTCGAAGGCCGGATATAATCCGGAGCTTTCGTACGGAAGCCATTTCTTCCAGGATCTTGTCGAGTCGGGAATCCTTTACAATGCAATCTTCGAGAACGAGAAGACGATAGTGTACCGGCCGGAGATGCTTGACGGTTGCGATAACATTTTCCGCGACCTCGTAAAGGACGGCGAAGGACTCGAGGAAATCGTATATGTCTACGATGTTTCAGCGGCAGGGCTTACGCTCTTCAATGATATGAAGTCGGAACATATTCTCTGCCTTTTTGAATAATCTTGACATTGTTCAGATTATGTGATATGTTTTATCTGAACGATGATAAGATTGGAGGGTTGGAAATGGACAAAAAGCCATACCATCACGGCAATTTAAAGCAGGAACTCATTGAAAAAGGGCTTGAATACGTTGACCGTTTCGGTGTTGAAAGCCTTTCCATGAGGAAACTTGCGGACTCGGCCGGTGTCAGCTGCGCGGCACCGTACGCGCATTTTAAGAGTAAGGACGACTTTCTTGATAAGGTACAGGACTATATCACGGAAAGACTGACCGAAGTCCTGAAAGAAACAGCGGCCGGCTGTACCGACCGCTTGAGAATACTCCATGAACTGGGCAAATGCTATGTGCTCTTTTTCTATGAGAATCCGCTCTATTACAGTTTCCTCTTCAACCGGAAGAAGATTGACATTTATGCGTATCCGCCGTTCCAGCTGTTTCTGAGTACCGCGGTGGAAACACTCCGCCATCTGCATGGGGACAGTATCTCCGAAGACGATCTTCGCTATAAGACAATAGCGATGTGGTCGCTTGTTCTCGGTCTTCCGCAGATTGCAATGATGGAAGGCATTATCAATACGGATTCGCTTGATGCTGAAATTGACGCTGTTCTCGGCGCGGTGAGGATTTAGGAAGTATCATGCCGGCATACTGCGGGGAGAGGCTTTGGCGGTTTGTGTAGAGAACGGTTATAAGAGATTGCGGTATAGTAATCCGACGGTCGGCATAGTATCGTATGCCTTGTAAGAGAAAGGAGCGGATACGATGAAGTACAGCGCAACACTTAAGTCCGCGATGGAATACGGCAGGGAAGAGAAGACGGATGCGTGGATTCATTTGTATTTAAACGAGGAGGGACGCAACATCCCGTTCTCGGACGGATTGAAACTGTTTGACCGGTATTTCATCAGCCCGGCGCAGTTTCCGATCAGTCTTTTTCACCGGTGTGCGGGTCCCGAGGAGGACATGAAGTACCGCATCGATAAGGGCTGGTGGGAGCACAAGCTTTCCGAGATCACAAAGGCGGTTCAGGAAGGAAAGGAGATGCCGCCGATGATCGTTCACTATGTGGACGGAGAGTTTGAGCTGAATGACGGCAACCATCGTCACAAGGTTTACGAGAATCTCGGGATAGAGAGCGCTTGGGTAATCATCTGGATTACCGAGGAGGAAGAACTCACGGACTTTATGAGTAAATACGGCGAGTACGTGAAGGATTGTACGATTGTGCGGAGATAGGAGAATAATCATGAGACTTTTTATGATCAGCGGACCGTGCGGTTCCGGCAAATCTACGATGAAGGATGCCCTTTCGGAGATTCTGGATCCCGCCGTATACGAATGTGTCGACACCGACGAAGTCGGGCTGAACTGGTGGGATTACGCAGGAACGGACCACGAATCCAAATACCACGACGACTGCATCGCAGTAGCTGTGAAAAGAGCGGCGGGAAGGGATTTGGTCTTCGTCTCCTGCACGAATCCGCAGGATTTTATCGGAAACCATGTGCTGCCCGAAGAAGTGGATTCGACGGTGTTTATTATCCTGAATCCGACCGACGAAGCAATTTGGGAAAGACTTCGCGCAAGACCTGCGGAGCGCG
>JAGADM010000113.1 GCA_017613595.1 Lachnospiraceae bacterium
ACATCGCCGAGCTCTATGATGCAGCTACCGCAGAGGCGGTTCGCATTCAGTACGGCGGTTCCATGAACGCCGGCAACGCTGCAGAGCTTCTTGCAATGCCCGACATCGACGGCGGTCTGATCGGCGGCGCTTCCCTGAAGGCTGACTTCGGCAAGATTGTAAATTACAACAAGTAAGAAATTCTATAGAATTCCATGCGAAACACCGGATGCAATGACCTGTATCCGGTGTTTTTTATGTTTACCATACCCCCATGCCGTTTTGAAAAAAGCGGCAAATGTAACATGATATGACAAAATATAAGTCAAATAAAGTCAAGGTGGTTTACGCACTTTTCCGAGGGGGGAATCTTTACAAAGAAAACCCGCAGCGGTATAATATCATTGTTATATTTTGTACTCGTGCGGAAAGCGCGTTTTTGCACGGATACTTAATGAGTATAAGAAAGGAATAGTGCTATGAAGTACGCAAAGAAGATTTTGGCTCTTCTTCTCGTTTCGGTCATGTTACTTTCGACCGCCTGCGGCAAGAAGAACAACAACACGACGCCTACTACGACGCCTACTACTGCGCCGACCGGTGAAGCGACACCGACGCCTACGCAGGAAGTTGATATGCCCGACATAACGGATTTGTCCGTTGTTAAAGAGGCTGACGGCACACTGTTCGCCGGTTCCCTTGTTTCCAAGAAGGAACAGAGCGGCGGCGGCGAAGTAGGATACGATGTGTATACCGGAAACGGTTCTAAGGATTATACCGATCCCGCATACTACACATTTAATGACTACATTACGGATACAAGTACTCTGAACTGGGGTCCTTGCACCTGGGAAACCAGTGATGACTCCTCGATTCTGGATCGCATCTCCTCCGGTTACTACGGATTCGCTTTGAATTCGACGAAAGACGGCTGGAGCGTTACCTGCGAGCTTGCAGCAGCGCTTCCCGAGGATGTAACCAAGGATTATGTCGGCAAATACGGCATCAAGGAAGGCGATACCGCGAAGGCTTGGAAGATCAAGCTTCGTGAGGACCTGCAGTGGAACGACGGCACGCCGATTAACGCGGACGACTTCGTGTATTCCGCACAGGAACTTCTTGATCCGATTATGCTGAACCGCCGTGCAGACTCTCTGTACGCAGGCGATTTTGCTATTTACAATGCAAAGAACTATGTATACTCCGGTAAGACGTCCTGGGAGGCTAACTCCACGGACGGTGATTCTGCTGTAGCTACATGGGAAACGAAAGTTAAGGGCAGTGACGGTGTATATACGACTCCGGACGGTGCAAAGCTTTATATCGGTCTGAATACGGCTTATGCCTGGATGAGCGGCCATTCTTTGACTGATTACAAGGCATACTTCCCGGAAGGTGTCTATGATGCACTTGCAGCGAAGGCAGATGCTGACGGATATATTCCTGCTACAGATGAGAACCTTGCAAAGCTGCATGAGTTCACCGGTATTGATGACTGGGGCAATGAGCCGGAAGATCAGCTCATCTATTACCTTTCCTATCAGGTAGAAAACGCTGTTACGAAGTGGGAAGACGTAGGTTTCTTCAAGACCGGCGACTATGAGATCGTTTTGGTTACAATTAATTCGACCTCGGATCCCAACTACTTTGTACCTTACAACTTAAGCTCTTCCTATCTTGTAAAGAAGGATCTCTGGGAAGCAAGCAAGAAGTATTATGACGATAATAAGCGCGAAGTAACGAAGGACAGCGCAAATATTGCTACCATCACCACGACCTACGGTACGAGTGTTGAGACGACGGCAAGCTACGGACCTTACAACCTTACGTTCTTCCAGGCTGATAAGCAGATTACGTTTGAGCGTAACGACAAGTGGTTCGGTTATTCGGACGGCAATCACAAGGGCCAGTATCAGGCAGATAAGATTTCCGTTCAGGTTATTGCAAAGCATGAGACGCAGCTCCTTGCATTCCTGAAGGGTGAGATTGATAATGTTGCCCTTCAGAGTGAGGATATGAAGACGTACAGCACGAGCCCTTATATCCGCTATACGCCTCAGTCCTACACCACCAAGATTACTTTCAACACGGATAAGGATTCTCTTGCCAAGAGAGGCACGCAGATTCTCGCAAATGAGAACTTCCGCCATGCATATTCGCTGGCAATCGACCGTGCTAAATTTGCTTCTTCCTACACCTCTGCAGGAACTGCAGGTTTCGGTCTCCTGAACTCCATGTATATTTATGATCCGTTCTCCGGTGCTTCCTATCGTGATACGGATGGCGCTATGGGCGCATTGGTAGGCCTTTACGGACTGACGTTCGGTGAGGATGCTGAGTACGGCGACCTTGAGGAAGCTTACGATGCAATCACCGGTTTCAACATCAACGAGGCAAGAGAGTATATGAAGAAGGCGTATGACGAGTGCATCGCCGATAAGTCTTACGACGGAACCTCGAAGGTTGAGATTGAGATGCTGGTTTACCAGTCGGATGATATCTATGTTCAGATGTTTAACTTCCTCAATGATGCCCTGAAGTCGGCATGTGAGGGTACCGGATTCGAGGGTAAGGTTTCCCTTAAGATGACGGTTGACGCAGACTACTACAACACCATGTATTCCGGTAACACGGATATGATTTTCTCCACCTGGGGCGGCGCAGCTTCGGCTCCTTACACGATTCTGTACGAGTGCTACTGTGATGATCCTAAGGGTGAGAAAAACCAGATGGAGTATGGTTATGATACCGCAGCTATCAATGTAAGAATTAATGTTGACGGTGACGATTATATTGCATCTCTTCAGCAGTGGGCTCTTTGGGCGGATGATTCCGATCCGGATTGCAAGATTACTTCGAAAGACGGATCCAAGACCCTCGGAAACTTCTCTGAATATGATGCTATGACGAAGGCTAACTTCTACGGCTTGCTTGAGAAGACGTACCTGAGTTCCTTCTGTGCGATTCCTATGTATTACAGAAACAGCGCTTCGCTGATTTCCCAGAAGGGTGATTACGCGATTACGCAGTATATCGATTTGATCGGTTTCGGCGGACTCCAGTTCTACACCTTTAAGTACTCTGATGAAGAGTGGGAGAAGATTTCCAGCACGCTGAACTATGAATAAAGGAATTCTCAGCCGGCGAAAGGAAAGGCCGGCGTGAGTCAGAAGACATGTTATTTGTCTGATACGCATGGCACAATCACGGGCTTTTGCCCGTGATTGTGTTCTTGCGTTTTATTGTAGAAACTACCGGAAGGAACCGCGAGGGTATGCTTAAGTATGTAATAAAGAGAATATTGCTTATGTTCGTGACATTCTTTGTCATCGCAACAATGTGCTTCATTTTGGTCAAATTGCTACCTCTTCCGAACGCTAAGGCGCAGGGCCGTGACTACAACCTTGTTCTTGAGCGCAGGGAGAAGATGGGTTATAACAAACCGATTTTGACGCAGTATGTAATTTATTGGAAGAATGTGTTCAGTTTCGGAAGCGGTGACAGTAAGGGATGGACCCCGGATCTGGGACTCGGTGAGCAGATGTACATCAGCCAGAATGTGTACGATGTCATCAAGGAAAAACTTCCCTATACGATTGTTGTGAATCTGTATTCGATTATGATTGCAATCCCGTTGGGATTGCTGTTCGGAATATATGCAGCACTCCGGAAGAACAAATGGCAGGATCACGTTGTTTCTACGGCGGTTATGCTTGTGGTTTCCGTGCCGAGTTATGTGTATGCATTCCTGGTGCAGTATTTTCTGTGCTATAAGACCAGATGGTTCCCTTTGACAGTAGCCTCCCGGGAGACTGCTACGCTTTTCAGTTTTGAAATGTTTAAGTCTATGCTGCCGGCAATCTTCTCACTGTGCTTCGGTACAATTGCCGTGCTCACCCGTTTTACCCGGGCAGAACTTTCCGAAGTGCTCACGGGAGATTATCTTCTGCTGGCACGCACAAAAGGTCTGACGAAGAATCAGGCCATAACCCGTCATGCGATGCGTAATGCCATGGTGCCGATTTTTCCGCAGATTCTCGGTGAATTTATCGGTATTCTCAGCGGCTCATTGATTATCGAGGGTATTTTCGGTATTCCCGGCATCGGTAAGTTGTACATCACCTCTATTAATTTGCGTGATTATAACTTTTTCATGGCACTGACATTCTTTTACACGTTAATCAGTCTTGTCGCAGGACTTGTGACGGACCTGAGTTACGGATTTATCGATCCGAGAATTAAGATGGGGGCAAGGTAATATGGATTACAATAATTTGCCGAAAGATAAATTCGTATTTGCCAAACGAGAGGGTAAAATTGCCGACAAAAAGCTTGATACCAAGCCGGTCGGATACTTGCGGGATGCGTGGAGACGGTTTCGAAAGAATAGGTCTTCCGTTGCAGCCGCAGTGATTATTTTGATTTTGTTTTTGTATGCGCTTATTGTTCCGCTCGTCTCTCCGTATAAGGTGGATGACCGCGACGGTTACTACAAGATGGTTCTTCCGAAAAGCGAACTGTTTTCCTGGCTTGGCTGGGATGGTTGCAAAGAGCAACGGGAATCACAGGCAGGGTATGATTACTACAATTCCATCGGACAGGAATACGGATCTTCTGCCGTGAAGGAAATCCGTAAGACGGAGAAGGATTCTCTTACGGGACGTATGCTGTATACGCTTTATGTTGATTCCTACGAGAAAGTCGGATTCACCTATGTCGATGTGACGAAGGAGGAGTACGATGCCCTTAAGGATTATCAGAACCGCACCGGGATCCAGGTTATCTATCCGATGCCTGCGAATTACAAGACTAACTTTGTTGCGGTAACCAATGGGGCAAATCTGTGGTATAAACTCGCTGACGAGACGGATAAATCCGCCGGTGAAACGAAAAACCATGATGAAAACGGTAATCCGATTTATGAAGCGGATTATCTGATGAAAAAGAATCTTACGTACGGGCAGTATGACTCCCTGCGGATGGACATTCCCGGGGATGGTGAGGGCGGACTTCACGTGGTATATGCCGTGAAGAACCAGACCGGATATCATCTGCGCGTGCTTTATAAGGAATACTATAATTTTGTAAACGGACATTACGCAACCCATGTGTTCGGAACGAACCAGCATGGACAGGATATCTTCCTTTGTCTTGCATTCGGAGCAAGGCTTTCATTCCTGCTTGCTATCTGTGTTTCCATAATCAACCTCTTCATCGGTGTCATTTACGGTTCTGTAGAAGGGTATTACGGCGGTGCAACAGACCTTGTCATGGAGCGTATTACCGATATTCTGGACGGTGTTCCGTTCATCATTGTTGCGACCTTGTTCCAGATGCACCTCGCGAAGAAAGTCGGACCGGTTCCTGCACTTTTGTTTGCATTTGTATTGACTGGCTGGATCGGTATCGCAAGCCGTGTTCGTACACAGTTCTACCGCTTTAAAAACCAGGAGTATGTACTTGCCGCGAGAACACTTGGCGCCAGCGACAAGAGACTTATATTCCGTCATATCTTCCCGAATGCCATCGGTACCATCATTACAGGTACGGTTTTGATTATCCCGAGCGTTGTGTACAGTGAGTCCATGTTGACATACTTAGGCATAGTCAATCTGGAAACTTCTGGAATGACCAGCGTCGGTACCATGCTTTCCAACGGACAGACTTATATGTCCACCGACCCGCATATTCTTTTGTTCCCGGCGCTCTTTATCTCATTGCTGATGATTGCGTTTAACCTGTTCGGTAATGGTTTGCGGGATGCATTTAACCCTTCATTGAGAGGAGCGGATGAATAATGGCAGAGAAGAAAATCAGTGTAAAAAACCTGCGTATTTCCTTCCGCACTTCTAACGGTAAGGTTCAGGCAGTGCGCGATATCAGCTTTGATCTTTACAAGGGAGAGACTCTCGCCATCGTAGGCGAGTCCGGATCCGGTAAGTCTGTAACCAGTAAGGCTATCATGGGTATATCCGCCGGCAATGCCATTGTGGAAAACGGCAAGATTCTTTACGGTGATAAGGACCTTTTGAAGATTTCCGAGGAGGAATTTCATGAGATCCGCGGTGATAAGATTGCCATGGTATTCCAGGATCCCCTCTCCAGCTTAAACCCAATCATGCGAATCGGTAAACAGCTGACAGAGGCTATGTTGCTGAAGAATAAGACTGCGCGCAGAGAGAGCCGAAAGGATATGAAGGCTATGCTTGCGGCCATGAAGGAAAAGATGGAGGATGCCGGCGTTGCCGATGCAGGCTCCTATGTATCGCGTTTCCGTAATATGGAAAAATGCCACGCAAAACTGGAAAGCGAGTATACCGATGCTTTGGAACTTGCAAAGGAGGCCAGCGCGCGTGCGGAGAATATCCTGGAACGCCTTGCCAACGCTAAAGAAATGGTACCTTCCGGTGATATGGGTGGTTTGGCCCATGCCGCCAAGGGCTCTCTTTCCTATTTTGTGGTACGTGATCGCGCCGACGAGATGAAGTCAGCGGCAACATCACTTTCGTCCCTGCGCCGTGAGGCTTTAAAGACGAAGGATAACAGCAAGCTTATGAAGGCAGTAAAGAACATCAAGGAGATTGCCGATGAGGCGATTGCCATGGATGTTCCGAACACCTTCACACTTGCGGGATATATGACATTTGTGGAAAATACTATTCCGAAGGCAGACAGTGTCAAGGAATTAAATGCTCTGACCCGCTCGAAAGCGGATGAGGCTTTCATCAAAGAGTTCATGGAGAAGGCTGCACTGGGCGTAAAGCAATCTCTCGACGAGACGGACAAAAACCGTACTGCAGCTATAGAGGCCCTCGATAAGGAACTTCCTGTATTCCAGGGAAATCCCAAGAAGGATGATGTAGTTGCGGCCGTAAAACGATTAAAGCCTCTGGTTGCAAAGTGCATCAATCCTTTGGAGGTTGTGAAGGACAGTATTACCCATACTTTCGGTTCCTCTATCGATTACGCCATTGACAAGTACTACGGCGGTATTGAGAATAACAGAAAAGAAACGGCGCGTTACGAGAAACAGAAACGTAAGTATGACGCTCTTGCAGCGAAAGGAAAGAAGCCGGAGTGGTCTGTGGTTCCGGCAGGTCTGGTGGATGTTGACAACCTTCGTTCCGATATGGAAGGAACCATAACGGAACTTTCGAACCACATGAAACAGCAGGTTGAAGCCAACCGTTCCATTGATGTTGCCACGCGTACCCTTGAGGTTGTGGATTTCATGAAGGATACGGAGCAGAGAGCGGCATATCGTATTACCAAGTCTGTTGCGAGAGAGCGTGCCATCAAACTGATGGAGAGTGTCGGAATCGACAATCCGAGAAGACGATACAGACAGTATCCGTTTGAGTTCTCAGGCGGTATGCGTCAGCGTATTGTTATCGCAATTGCTCTTACGGCAAATCCTGACGTGTTAATCTGTGACGAACCGACAACAGCTCTGGATGTAACGATTCAGGCTCAGATTCTCGAACTGATCAATAAGCTCAAGGAAGAGCGTCATCTGTCTGTCATTTTCATTACTCACGATTTGGGTGTTGTAGCTAATATGGCGGACCGTATTGCGGTAATGTATGCCGGAAAGATTGTAGAGTATGGCACGGCGCAGGATGTTTTCTACAGCCCGGCGCATCCGTATACATGGGCACTTCTTTCCTCGGTTCCGGATCTGGATACGAAGGAAAAACTGGAGTCTATTCCGGGAACTCCGCCGAATATGATTTATCCGCCGAAGGGCGATGCTTTTGCCGATCGTAACAAGTATGCCCTGGAGATTGATTTCGAGGAGCAGCCGCCGATGTTTCAAATCAGCGATTCGCACTATGCAGCAACGTGGTTACTGCACCCGAATGCTCCGAAGGTTGATCCTCCGAAGATTGTCATGGAGCGTATCGCCAAAATGAAAGCGAAGGGAGGAGCAGACAATGAGTGACGAGAAGAAGAACGACGTATTGCTCAAAGTCGAGAACCTCTCGATGTATTTCGGCAGGGGGCAGGCGATCAAGAAGGCCGTTGATAATGTTTCGTTTGAGGTTCGCAGAGGTGAGGTATTCGGCCTTGTAGGCGAATCCGGCTGTGGTAAGACCACTACGGGACGAACCATCATCAAGCTTTATGACGCAACATCCGGCAGTGTCTACTTTGACGGGAAGCGCATTGTTGCCGGAACGAAGTCTTACTACGATGAGATTAAGAAACAGCGGAAGATTCGCTCGGAACTTGTGAAAAACAGTGGTTCTCCAGAAGATATCGCAGCTTGTGACGAAGTAATTTTGAAGATGCAGGATGAGATTCGCAAGGCTCGTTATGACCACAGACACTGCGATGATGTCTTTCGCGCGGAAGAGAAAAAGCGTATCCAGGACAAATACGAAAAGCTGCTTGCATCTGCTTCCCCCGAGGAAAAAAGCAAACTCGAGAAGCAGAAGCGGCGCGAGCTTCGCATTGCGTCCCGTTCTAAGCTGGTGACGCAGATTCAGATGATATATCAGGATCCCGTAGCATCCCTTGATCCTCGTATGACGGTTCGTGAGATTATCTCCGAAGGTCTGATTATTCAGGGTATACGTGATAAGAAATACCTTCAGGAACAGGTTTATCAGATGTTAGATACCGTAGGCCTTGTCCACGAACACGCTGACCGCTATCCGCATGAGTTCTCGGGTGGGCAGAGACAGCGTATCGGTATCGCCAGATCGGTTGTCATGAAGCCGCAGCTTATCATTGCCGATGAGCCGATTTCGGCACTTGATGTTTCCATTCGTGCGCAGGTTATCAATCTTCTGAATGAACTTCGTGAGACAATGGGAATGACTATCCTGTTCATCGCGCATGATCTTTCCGTGGTTAAGTATTTCTCAAACCGGATCGGTGTTATGTATTTCGGAAACCTGGTGGAGATGGCGGATTCTGATGAATTGTTCCGTCATCCGCTTCATCCGTATACAAAATCGCTTCTTTCAGCGATTCCGTTGCCGGACCCCGACACGGAGAAAAACCGTGTACGAATCCGTTACAATCCGCTTCTTGACCATGAGAAGACGGATGAGACCCCGGAACTTCGGGAAGTACGCCCGGGGCACTCCGTGCGTTGTACCATGAAGGAGTTCGAAGCATACAAAAAACAGGTGGAAGAGTGATGAGTGACAAAACTCCCGATATCATAAAAGAAGACAGAAGACGTGAACGGCGGAAGTCGTTTCTTCGGTATGTCATTGTTACCGGCATTCTTCTTGCTATAATATTCTTGTGGGTTTATCTTGGCGGCGGTTTTTCGGACGGAAAGAGAAAACTGGAGCGAATGAAACTGTGGTCGGATGCGTTCTTTGTTGTCGGCGGATTTACGTTTTGCCTCGGAATGCTTCTTTGGGCTTCCGGAGAAGGATCATTTGACATGATCGGTTATGCAATCAGTACGTTTTTCGGCACGAAGTATGCCGGAAAGCACGAGACATATCTGGAGTACAAGGAACGTAAACACGGCAGGCGCACAGACGTATGCAGGTATGTGATTATCCCTGCTATTCTGCTGGTCGCTGTTGCCGCTGCTTTCGCGGTTGCATTTGAACATGTGTAAAGATATCAAAACCCTTCGTGCATCCTAAAACGATACACGGAGGGTTTCCGTTTTGTTTTTCTGTATTACAGTCACTTTTTCTGAAACAGGCATAAGTGAGAGGAGAAGCCATGAATTGGGGTTGGGCGTTTTTAATCGTTCTGTTCTGGATAGTCGGGACGATTCTGCTGTATTGTGTAATCGAAGCTTT
Source organism: Lachnospiraceae bacterium (assembly GCA_017613595.1). The sequence goes on from JAGADM010000113.1 coordinate 9,756, forward strand.
GGATAAGCGGTTTCATTTTCAGTCGAGCGAAGGGTTTGCCGGTCTCGGACGCTGGCTTATGCGGATTCTCTATACAATAGTGCCGCCGGTTCTGTTCCTTGCGGTCAATTTGCTGATTCGCATCGGCAGGGCTTACGGATGGTGGTGGATTCCGGCTGTTCTGATTTTGGAAATCGTATTCATTCCGCTTGTTTTCTTTATAAAGGAATTGCTTCTGAACCCGAAGAGAATAGCAGAGAAAGCAAGACGGGAGATTGGTGATTTCGCGGAGTATGAAAAGGAGTACTATCGGGAACACGCAAATCACCCGGAATTTGACGGTGGTGCGCCGTATGGATATCTGGGGGAACAGCTTGATTATATGATCGGAAAGCAGGGCTGTCTCGCCTATTTCTTCTGCCCGAAAAAGAAAAGAAAGGCGTTTGCGGGTGCAATTGTAGAGAATAATCTGGACATTCTTCCTACGCTTTGCAGCTGGGATTATTATGAGGAGAAGGATTCGGAAGAAAACGTAACCGGTAACGGTTATGACAGTTTTCTGGTCCTGATTCCCGAAAACGGTGAGAAAATCAAAAGCAGGATATACCGGGATTCCCTTCCGCTTTTTCTGTGGCTGTGCCTGAAACAGATGCCGAAGTTGCTCCTTGGTTCGTTCGTTGATTTCTTTCGGAAGACGGGAAGGCTCCTCAAGCCGAAAAAGAAGCAGCAATAGAGCGAAAGTTCTTGCATTCGCCCGAAGATGTGGTAAAATACCATTCGGAAAAGAATTGAGAACCGAATTCTTAAGGAATAAGGAGAGAATAAAATGGCTAAAAAACCCACGGTTTTGCTGATCCTCGACGGATACGGACTGAATGAGAAGACAGAAGGCAACGCGGTTGCACAGGCAAAAACGCCGGTGATGGACCGTTTGATGAAAGAATATCCCTTTGTTAAGGGCAACGCCTCCGGCATGGCAGTAGGCCTTCCGGACGGACAGATGGGTAACTCCGAAGTCGGACACCTCAATATGGGTGCCGGCCGCATCGTTTATCAGGAGCTGACCCGCATCACGAAAGAGATTATGGACGGCGATTTCTTCGAAAACGAAGAGCTTCTTGCTGCCGTAGAAAACTGTAAGAAAAATGACAGCGCGCTTCACCTGTACGGACTTCTCAGTGACGGCGGCGTGCACAGCCATAACACGCATCTGTATGCGCTTCTGAAGCTTGCAAAGGAGCAGGGCCTTTCGAAGGTTTACGTACACTGCTTCCTTGACGGACGTGACACTCCTCCGGCAAGCGCGGGCGAGTTCGTGGCCGCTCTCGAAGAGGAGATGGCTAAGATCGGCTGCGGTGAGGTTGCGACCATCAGCGGCCGTTACTACGCAATGGACCGTGACAAGAACTGGGACCGTGTCGAGAAGGCTTATGCCGCGCTCGTATACGGCGAAGGCAATACCGCGAACAGCGCTTCCGAGGCAATGAAGAACACCTACGCTGAGGGCGTTACCGATGAGTTCATGATTCCGACCGTAATCCTTAAGAACGGCGCTCCGACGGCAACGATTCAGGCGAATGATTCGATCATTTTCTTCAACTTCCGTCCGGACCGCGCCCGTGAGATTACGAGAACGTTCTGCTGCGAGGATTTCGACGGTTTTGAGCGCCGGAACGGCTTCTTCCCGGTGAAGTACGTATGCTTCTCTGAGTATGACGTGACGATTCCGAACAAGACGATTGCGTTCAAGAAGATTGAGATTACGAATACGTTCGGCGAGTGGCTTGCGGCAAATGGCATGAAGCAGGCAAGAATCGCCGAGACCGAGAAGTACGCACATGTTACGTTCTTCTTCAACGGCGGCATTGAGGCTCCGAATGCTGGCGAGGACCGTATTCTTGTCGATTCCCCGAAATATGTTCCGACCTATGACAAAAAGCCGCGTATGAGCGC
>JAGADM010000114.1 GCA_017613595.1 Lachnospiraceae bacterium
ATGGCACTCGATCTTGAGAATCTGTACAGCGAGATGCAGACGGTCATCGCACAGGGCGTTTCTATCACTCCCGAGAATCTTAAAATTAGTGAACGTGCTTCCCTGGTTCTCCCGTGGCACCGCCAGCTGGACGGTCTTGAGGAAGCCAGACTTGCCGATAAGAAGTACGGTTCCACGAAGCAGGGCATCGCGCCTTTCTATTCCGACAAATACCAAAAAAAGACGATTCTCGCGGGCGAGTTGTTCTACCCCGAGAAGCTCGATGAACATATCAAAGATCTGCTGACCTGGAAGAACCTGACCCTCACCGGCGTATACGGTGCGGAGCCGGTTTCCTACGAGTCGCTAAAAGCCTGGTTTACGGAGTACGGCGAGAAATTCCGCCCGTTCATCTGTGACACCGGGAAGCTTCTTAAGAAGGCAGCGAAGGAAGGCAAGAGCATCCTTTTCGAGGCGCAGCTCGGTTCCCTACGCGATCTTGATTACGGCATCTATCCTTACACGACTTCGTCCAACGCGATTGCCGCTTATGCGCCGGTCGGCTCCGGTCTGCCGAGCGCGAAGGTGGATGAGATTGTCGGCGTTGTAAAGGCATATTCCACCTGCGTCGGCGAAGGCCCGTTCGTATGCGAGTGGTTCGGCGAGGAAGCGGAGAAGCTTCGGGAAGCCGGTGGTGAGTACGGCGCGAAGACCGGCCGTCCGAGAAGAGTCGGCCCGATTGATATCGTCGCAACCCGTTACGGTGTCGAGTGCCAGGGGGCTACCGATATCGCGCTTACCAAGATGGACGTCATGAGCTATATGGACCGCATTCCGATTTGCTCGCATTACGAGCTGAATGGCGAGATCATTGATGATTTTCCGTTCCCGGCAGCGCTCGAATCCTGCAAGCCCGTGATTGAATACATGGACGGCTGGAAATGTGACATCAGCGGTGCACGCCGTTGGGAAGACCTTCCGGTCAACGCGCAGAAGTACGTGGAGTATATTGAGAAGGAAATCGGCTGTCACATCCGTTACGTTTCGGTCGGACCGGAGCGTGACGCTTACATCGACAGAGGAACGAAAGGAGCTACGAAGGTGAAAGAGTACAGTCCCGTTAAGGAAGGCAAAGTCCGTGAGATTTATGACATCGGCGAGAACATGATTCTTGTTGCGACTGACCGAATCAGCTGCTTCGATGTGATTCTGAATAACACCGTAACGAAGAAGGGTACCGTCCTTACGCAGATGTCCAAGTTCTGGTTCGATTTTACGAAGGACGTCGTGAAGAACCACATGATTTCCGTGGATGTGAAGGATATGCCCGAGTACTTCCGCCAGCCGAAATTTGACGGCAACAGCATGCTTGTAAAGAAACTCGAGATGCTTCCGGTGGAGTGCATCGTCCGCGGATATATTACCGGCTCCGGCTGGAAGAGTTATACGGAAAATGGCACCGTATGCGGCATCAAGCTTCCGGAAGGCCTGCTTGAGTCCCAGAAGCTTCCTGAGCCCATCTACACGCCTTCGACGAAGGCCGAGATCGGCGACCACGACGAGAACATCTCCTTCGAGCAGTCGATTGAGTACCTTGAGAAGCGTTTCCCCGGCAAGGGACTTGAGTACGCGACCAAGCTTCGCGACTACACGATTGCGCTTTACAAGAAGTGCGCGGACTACGCGCTTACGAAGGGCATCATCATTGCCGATACGAAGTTTGAGTTCGGCCTTGATGAGAACGGAGAAATCATTGTCGGCGACGAGATGCTGACGCCCGATTCCTCCCGCTTCTGGCCGCTTGCAAGCTACGAGGTAGGCCATGCGGAGCCGTCTTACGACAAGCAGTTCGCACGCGACTGGCTCAAACAAAACCCGCATGACGACTGGACGCTTCCGCAGGAAGTGGTGGACAAGACCATCGCCATCTATCTGGAAGGCTACGAGAAACTGACAGGCAAGAAGCTTAGCTAAAGAAAAGAGTTTCGAATGAGGATTCTGCTTGCGGAGTCCTCTTTCACATTTCACGCAGGGGCAGGAAGACCCTACGGCAAATGCCACAACAAAACACAGGAGAAACGAACATGAGCGATACCAGCAGATACGTTAGTCCCTTCTCGGAGCGTTACGCTTCCGCGGAGATGCAGTACATCTTCAGCCAGGACAAGAAGTTTTCCACATGGAGAAAGCTTTGGATTGCCCTTGCGGAGACCGAGATGGAGCTCGGCCTTTCGCAGGACGGAAAGCCCGTCATCACACAGGATATGATTGATGAGATGAAGGCGCATATCGATGACATCGATTACGCGGTTGCGAAGGAGCGCGAGAAGCTGGTTCGCCATGACGTAATGAGCCACGTGTACACATACGGACTCAAGTGCCCGAAGGCTGCCGGAATCATCCACCTCGGCGCTACGAGCTGCTATGTTGGCGACAACACCGACATCATTGTGATGCGTGACGCGCTGAAACTCGTACGCAGCAAGCTTGTAAACGTAATCGCTAAGCTGTCCGCTTTCGCAGACAAGTATAAGAGCCTTCCGACGCTCGCATTTACCCACTTCCAGCCCGCACAGCCGACCACGGTCGGTAAGAGAGCGACACTCTGGATTCAGGAATTCTGCATGGACCTTGCGGATGTCGACTATGTGATTTCCACCCTGAAGCTTCTCGGGTGCAAGGGAACGACCGGCACGCAGGCCTCCTTCAAGGAACTGTTCAATAACGATCAGGAGAAGCTTGACCGTCTGGATCCGATGATTGCGGAGAAGATGGGATTTGACGGATGCTACCCGGTATCCGGCCAGACCTATTCCCGTAAGGTTGATACAAGAGTAATGAATGTTATCGCGGGCATTGCCGCAAGCGCTCACAAGATGAGCAACGACATCCGTCTGCTGCAGCATCTGAAGGAAGTAGAAGAGCCTTTCGAGAAGAATCAGATCGGTTCTTCGGCAATGGCTTATAAGCGGAATCCGATGCGTTCCGAGCGTATCGCATCGCTGTCACGCTACGTAATCATCGACGCGCTGAATCCGGCAATCACCTCTGCGACGCAGTGGTTTGAGCGGACGCTCGATGACTCCGCCAACAAGCGTGTGGCAATTTCCGAAGGATTCCTCGCAATCGACGGTATCCTCGATCTGTGCCTCAACGTTTCGGACGGCCTTGTGGTAAATGAGAAGGTTATCGAGAAGAGACTCAGAAGCGAGCTTCCGTTCATGGCAACCGAGAATATCATGATGGACGCCGTGAAGAAGGGCGGAAACCGTCAGGAACTTCACGAGGAGATCCGCAAGCTTTCGATGGAAGCAGGCGCGACCGTAAAGCAGAAGGGACTTGAGAATAATCTGCTTGAACTGATCGCCGAATCCGACGCGTTCAATGTTACGCTTGAGGAACTTGAGGCATATATGGTTCCTGCGAACTACGTCGGACGCTCCGTAGAGCAGACCGAGGCGTTCCTTAAGAATATCGTGGCTCCGATTCTCGAGGCGAACAAGGACTGCTTAGGGATTACTGCGCAGATTAATGTATAAAAAGAGGTAATGTGGTGAACCGTTGTGGAAAGGCGCGCCTTTTTGCGAATGTCGGTTCAACATATGTGAAAGGATAAAGACTATGGACAAGATTCTTGTTCTGGATTTCGGCGGGCAGTACAATCAGCTCGTTGCAAGACGCGTGCGAGAATGCAACGTATACTGCGAGATTGCTTCCTACCGGACCGATATCGGGGTCATCAAAGGGATGAACCTGAAGGGCATCATCCTGACCGGCGGACCGAACAGCTGTTACGAGCCCGGCGCACCGACCTTCTCAAAGGAACTGTTCGAACTCGGCATTCCGGTTCTCGGATTGTGTTACGGAGCCCAGTTGATGCAGCATGTTCTCGGCGGCAAAGTCGAGCGCGCATCGGTTCAGGAGTACGGCCGGACGGAAATCGAAACCAATCCCGATTCTCCGCTTTTCAAGGATGTTCCGGAGCAGACCGTATGCTGGATGAGCCATTTTGACTACATTAGTAGAATGGCGTCCGGCTTTACTTCCATCGCACATTCGAAGGACTGTCCGGTGGCTGCCTGTGAGAATCGCGAGCAAGCTC
>JAGADM010000115.1 GCA_017613595.1 Lachnospiraceae bacterium
CAAAACAATGACGAATTCAGAGTATCTGAAGAATCTGGAAGCATCCCAGATCAAAGAAGAAAAGTTTGACTTTGCTGTCGGCGACACCGTTCGTGTGGAGTCTAAGGTAAAGGAAGGTAACCGTGAGAGATTACAGGCTTTTGAGGGCGTTGTAACGAAGAGACAGAACGGCGGTGTTCATGAGACATTTACCGTTCGTAAGATCAGCAACGGCTGCGGCGTAGAGAAGACCTGGCCGCTTAACAGCCCGGTACTTGCAAGCGTAACCGTTATCCGTCAGGGTAAGGTTCGCCGTGCGAAGCTTAACTACCTTCGTCAGAGAACCGGTAAGGCTGCAAAGGTTAAAGAGGCAGGACGCTAGTATAAAGCATAACGGCGCGAGGCGGGATTCCGCTTCGCGCTTTTTTCATTTTCCGAGCCGTTTTTCAGAATATTTAACAGAGCGCAAAGGGGGGATTTCCTTTGCGTTTTTTTCATTGAAAAAAAACGAGCAAGTTGGTATAATATAATAGCTTATGGTCATAATCGGGGGCATATGGTTTCAGGAGGAAGAAATGGCCGATAGATACGACTACTCGCATGCCGCGAGAAGGGAAAAACTGATCAGTATCATCAACTCCGTTCTGTTCTGGGTTATCACGGTCGGAGGGGCGATTGCTCTGGCTTTCGTGCTCGTTCATTTCGGACTCGCGAAGACGACCGCGGACGCCTCGATGGATCCGACACTGAAGGAAGGCGACCGCATCCTGGTGGACCGCCTCCGGTATAAGATTTCAAAGCCGAAACGGAACGATGTCATCGTATTCTGCCAGGACGACGATCCGGACCGCAAGGACGCGTTTTATAACGTGAAGCGCGTTGTCGGACTGCCCGGCGAGACGGTGCAGATCAAGAACGGCGGAATCTATATCAACGGCGAGGAGATGACCGAGAAGGTCGCCGTCGACCGAATGATGATCTCCGGACTTGCGACCTATGAGATCAAACTCGGGGACGACGAGTATTTCGTTCTCGGCGACGCCCGGAACAGTTCCGAGGACAGCCGTTACGCGGCAATCGGAAACGTCAAGAAGAGCCAGATCATCGGTTATGCGTGGATAAGGCTCAATAAGTTCGCATTTGTCAACAGCCTGAACGAGATCGAATAGGGAAGGCGTGAAAGGGTATATATGCAGTATCAATGGTATCCCGGGCATATGGCAAAGGCCAAGCGCCAGATGCAGGAGGACATGAAATTAATCGACGTCGTTGTGGAACTCGTGGACGCGCGGATCCCGCTTTCCTCGAAGAATCCCGATGTGGACGGGCTCGCGAAGGATAAGTCCCGCGTATTGATCCTCAACAAAGCCGATATGGCGGATCCCGCCGTAACCGCGCTTTGGAAGGCCTGGTACGAGAAGCGGAAGTTCTTCGTCGCGGAAGTCAATTCGCGGAGCGGAAGCGGACTGAAGGCCGTGCAGGACTGTATCAACGAAGCCTGCCGCGAGAAGATCGAACGCGACCGCAGACGCGGCATTATGAACCGTCCGATCCGCGCGATGATCGTCGGAATCCCGAATGTCGGAAAGTCCACGTTTATCAACAGCTTCGCCGGCAAGGCGGTTGCCAAGACGGGCAATAAGCCGGGCGTTACAAAGGGCAAACAGTGGATCAGACTGAATAAAAACGTCGAGCTTCTCGATACGCCGGGTATCCTCTGGCCGAAGTTCGAGGACGTTGAGGTCGGCAAGCGGATTTCATGGATCGGATCCATCAATGATGATATTCTCGTTCCCGAAGAGATGGCGAACGATCTGATGAATTACATCAAGGCGCAGTATCCGGGGCTCATAAACGGCAAATACGCCGTCGAGGAAGAGCTTCCCGACGAAAAGCCGGGAGCACTGCTTGAACGGATCGCCGTGAAGCGCGGATGCCTCCGTAAAGGCGGAGAGATCGACTCGGAGCGTGCGGCCAATCTCGTTCTGGACGATTTCCGCGGCGTGAAGATCGGCCGGATCAGTTTGGAGCGGCCGGCGGCGGAAGCGGAGAAAACGGCAGAAACGGCAGAGTAACGGCTAAGGCAGAGGCGCATAACAGAGCGTTTGCGGCGCGCTTCAGCGGATGGATAACAGGTAATCGGAATGGACAGCATTAAGGACATTAAAGACCGTCTTAAAGAAGCATCAATGAAAGACCTTCCGGAGCTGATCGCGGTCTACGAGAGCGATGAGCGGGAAGGCGTTAAGAAGCTTCTTACGGCGGAACGGAAACGGATTGCAGCTTACGAAGCAGAACTGGCGCGCATGAATGAGATGTACCACTATGAGCGCCTCTATCCCGAAGTGAACTACATCGGAGGTATCGATGAGGTCGGCAGGGGACCGCTCGCGGGACCGGTTGTCGCGTGCTGCGTGATCCTTCCGAAGGACTGCGATATCCTTTATCTGAACGACAGCAAGCAGGTTCCCGAGAAGAAGCGGGAACAGTTATATGACGAGATTGTCGCGAAAGCCGTTTCGTACGGCATCGGCGTTGTCAGCCACGAGGTGATCGATGAGATCAATATCCTGCAGGCAACCTACGAGGCAATGCGGCAGGCGATCGCATCGATGAATGTAAAGCCGCAGCATCTGCTGGTGGATGCCGTGAAGATTCCCGGTATTACGATCCCGCAGCGCGGCATCATCAAAGGCGACGCGAAGAGTGCGAGCATCGCGGCGGCAAGCATTGTGGCAAAGGTGACAAGAGACCGGATGATGACCGAACTTGACGCGAAGTATCCGGGATACGGATTTGCGAAGAACAAAGGCTACGGTTCGGCGGAGCATATCGAAGCGCTCCGGAAGAAAGGACCGTGTGAGATTCACCGAAGAAGTTTTATCGGTTCGATTTTATGCGGACAGTAACATGCGCAGTGGGGGCGCAGGCATATGAATAAGAGAAGCGTGGGGGCGCTGACCGAAGCAAGGGCTTCGGAGTTCCTTGCGGAACAGGGGTTAACCGTTACGGAACGGAACTATCGGACGAAGACCGGCGAGATCGACCTGATCGCGGTAAGCGGCGACGGAACGGTCGTATTTGCCGAAGTGAAGTACCGCCGGAGTAATGACTACGGACTGCCCGAAGAGGCGGTCAGTACAAAGAAGATGGAAACAATCCGCAAAACCGCCATGTGGTATATGCGGGAGAGGAAGATGTCGCCGGAGGCGGCGGTGCGGTTCGACATCATCGCGATGGATTCGAACGAGATCCGCTGGTACCGGGACGCATTTTAGGTATGGATATCCGATTGAACGCACAATCGAAGCTGAACGTTTCCGAAGAGGCGGCGTATGTGACATTTCCCGGCTGGAATGTGCCGGCCGATGTGCATTACGGTTATTCTTCAAGGCTTTTCGGACTCAGCAAAGGCATCTACGCGTCCATGAACCTCGGTCTGAACCGCGGCGATGATGCGGACACGGTGCGCGCGAATTACAGACGGATCTGTAAGGCCATGGGTATCCCCGCGGAGCGCGTCGTATTTTCCAAACAGACGCACCTCTGCAACGTGAAGAAGGTTACCGCGAAGGACGCCGGAAACGGCTTTATGCGCGAGAACTCGTTTGAAGATATCGACGCGCTGATGACCGATGAGGCGGGACTTCCGCTTGTCATCTTTACGGCGGACTGTGTTCCGATATTTCTCTATGATCCCGGAAAGCGCGTGATCGCGCTTGCGCATGCGGGTTGGCGCGGGACGGTTGCGGGAATCGCAAGAGAGACCGTACTGGCGATGAAGCGCGAATACGGTTCGAACCCCGCCGATGTAGTGGCGGCGGTGGGGCCTTCGATCTGCCGCGAATGCTTTGAAATCGGACCCGAAGTCGCGGAGGAATTTAAGGCCGCGTTCGGCGGAGAGATTGATCAGAAGGGCGGCGTACTTTTTCACGGAAAAGGCGACCGCTTCCACGCGGACCTTTGGAAGGCCAATGAGATACGACTGCTTGAAGCGGGCGTTTCGAAAGACCATATTACGATGTCCGGGCTTTGTACGATGTGCCGGCCGGAACTGTTCTTCTCGCATCGCGCGACCAACGGACTCCGCGGATCCAATGCCGGTTTTCTGATGATGGAAGAGGTGTGGAATGAAGAACCATGAGCACCGCATCGTCGATGTACTGCCGGACGGACCGTGCGGCGGAACCGGGATTTCTGCGGACGATGTGCTGCTCCGTGTGAACGGGAAGACGATCATTGACATACTCGATTATCATTTCGAGGAACTCGGCGAAGAACTGACGCTTACGATCCGGCATCCGGACGGGACTGTCGAGGACTACGAGATTGAGAAGGATGAGGACGAGGAAATCGGCCTTGTCTACGCGGAATCGCTGATGGACGATTACCGCTCGTGCAGAAACCACTGCATCTTCTGCTTTATCGATCAGATGCCGCCGGGAATGCGCGAAACGCTTTACTTTAAGGACGACGATACGCGTCTTTCCTTCCTGCAGGGCAACTACGTTACGATGACCAATGTCAGCGAAGAGGAAATCGAACGTATCTGTTATTACAAACTTTCGCCGATCAACGTTTCGGTACATACGACCAATCCGGAACTTCGAAGAAGAATGCTCTGCAACCGTTTCGCGGGCGAGATACTGACGAAGCTTGACCGGCTGAAGGAGGCCGGCATTACGATGAACGGCCAGGTTGTTCTCGTAAAGGGCGTGAACGACGGCGCGGAACTGGAGCGGACAATCCACGACCTGACCGCTTATCTGCCGAACATGCAGAGTTTAAGCATCGTTCCGGTCGGACTTACGAAATTCCGCGATAAGCTTCCGAAACTCGAGCCTTTTGAAAAGGATGACGCGAAGGAAGTTCTCGGTCTGATCCGCAAATGGCAGGGCATTTGCCGTGAGTATTTCGGCACGAATTTCGTATACGCGAGTGATGAGTGGTATCTGGTCGCCGGAGAGGAACTTCCCGGCGAGGATGACTATGAAGGCTATCCGCAGATTGAGAACGGTGTCGGAATGATCCGTTCGCTTGTGACGGAAGTGCATGAAGTCGTGGACCAGGCGGCCGGCGATGCCCGCAGGAAGACGATAACCATCGCGACCGGCAAACTTGCGGCGCCGACGATCCGCGAATTATGCGATTACGTCGGTACGAAATTCCCGAACATTTCGGTCAACGTCGTTGCGATCCGGAATGATTTCTTCGGGGAACGCATTACGGTTTCGGGACTGTTAACCGGAACGGACATTATCGCCCAGCTTAAGGACATCCCGCTCGGCGAGCGGCTGATCCTTCCGCAGAACCTTTTACGGAGCGGCGAAGACGTGCTTCTTGACGATATGACGGTCGGGGATATCGAAAAGGCGCTCGGAGTAAACATCAGAATATCAAAAGCGACAGGGAGAGACTTCCTGGACAGCTTGACAGAATAGGAGTGAGGCACTTGAGGAAACCCATTGTTGCCGTTGTAGGCAGACCGAATGTCGGAAAGTCCACACTGTTCAACGCCCTTGCCGGCGAGAAGATCAGTATTGTGGAAGACATTCCCGGTGTAACCAGGGACCGCATCTACGCGGATGTAACCTGGCTGAATTACCGGTTTACTTTGATCGATACCGGCGGTATTGAGCCGGAATCGAAGGATGTGATCCTCTCGCAGATGCGGGAGCAGGCACAGGCCGCGATCGACTCGGCGGACGTTATCATTTTCCTTACCGATGTAAGGCAGGGACTTGTGGACGCCGACAATAAGGTGGCGGATATGCTGCGCCGTTCACACAAGCCGGTCGTGCTTGTCGTGAACAAGGTCGACAGCTTTGAAAAGTTTCAGAACGACGTTTACGAGTTCTACAATCTCGGACTCGGCGATCCGTATCCGGTTTCGGCGGCTTCGCTTCTCGGCTTCGGCGATATGCTGGACCGCGTGACCGAACTGTTCCCGAAATTCGACGGCGAGATCGAAGAGGATACGAGACCGAAGATCGCGATCGTCGGAAAGCCCAATGTCGGCAAGTCCTCGATCGTCAACCGTCTTCTCGGCGAGGAGCGGGTGATCGTTTCGGACATTGCCGGAACGACACGTGACGCGATCGATACGCCGGTGAAGTTTAACGGCAAGGAATATGTCCTGATCGATACCGCGGGCCTCCGCCGTAAAGCGAAGGTCCATGAGGATATCGAGCGGTACAGCATCGTCCGTACGGTAAGCGCGGTAAAGCGTGCCGACGTTGTCGTGGTCGTGATCGACGCGACCGAGGGCGTAACCGAGCAGGATGCCAAGATTGCCGGCATCGCCCATAACGAAGGCAAGGGCATCATTATTGCCGTCAACAAATGGGACGCCGTCGAGAAGGATGACCACACGATCTACAAGCAGACCGAGGACATCCGGCAGATCCTTTCCTTTACCCCTTACGCCGAGATCCTGTTCCTGTCCGCGCTGACGGGACAGCGTCTTCCGAAACTTTATGAGGCGGCGGAAAAGGTCATCGAGAACCAGAACAAACGTATCGGCACAGGCGTACTCAACGAGATCATGATGGAAGCGACGGCGCTGCAGCAGCCCCCGAGCGACAAGGGCCGCCGGCTGAAACTGTTCTACATCACGCAGGTTTCAGTAAAACCGCCGACATTCGTGATATTTGTCAACGATAAGAAACTCATGCATTACTCGTACGTGCGTTATCTCGAGAACCGTATCCGGGATGCGTTCGGATTCGAAGGAACGTCATTGAAGTTTATTATCCGCGAACGCGATGAAGAGAAGAAATAAGTAATAGAAAAGAGGAAACGGTCATGCCGTTTAAAATCGCAGCATGCATCATTGCCGGATATCTCTGCGGATCGATATCCACCGGCTACCTGGTCGGAAGACTGCATCATTTTGACATCCGCAATTACGGAAGCGGCAACGCGGGAGCGACCAACGCGACGAGAACGATCGGAAAGAAAGCGGGATTGCTGGTTCTTCTTTGCGACCTGTTAAAGGTCATGATCCCGGCAGCGCTTGTCCATTACGTGATCTTCGCGGGTGAGGATTACGCGACGCTTCTCTGTGAGATCACCGGATTTGCCGGCGTACTCGGACACAATTATCCGGTATGGCTTAAGTTCAAAGGCGGCAAGGGAATCTCATCGACGGGCGGCGCAATGCTCGCGACCGACTGGCGTTACGCCCTGTTCATACCGGTTTTCGTGATGATCGTGGCTGCAACAAAATACGTATCCCTCGGATCGATGTTCGTCATCTTCCTGTATCCGGTCCTGCTCGCGGTTGTCCGGTACGGGGATCCGTATTACCTTCCGATGATCGCCGTTGCCTGCCTCTTTACGGCATCGGGCGTATTCACGCACCGGAAGAATATCGTAAGACTTTTAAACGGCACGGAGCGTAAGCTCGGACAGAAGGTGGAAGTACCTTCCGAAGCCGTAATTGCAACGGAAAAGGAGACACAAGCATGAGAAAAGTAAGCGTACTCGGTGCCGGTACCTGGGGTACCGCACTGGCCATCCAGCTGGCGGAAAATGATAACGAGGTTACCCTTTGGAGCAAACTCCCGCGGGAGATTGACGCGCTCCGCGCGGACCGGAAACACGTTCCGAATCTGCCGGATGCCGTTCTGCAGGACAGCGTCATTCTGACGACCGACCTGAAGCAGGCGTGCACGGACAAGGACCTCATCGTATTTGCCGTAGCATCCCCGTATGTACGGAGCACCGCGAATGAAGCGAAGGCATTCATTCCGGACGGCCAGGTAATCGTCAATGTGGCAAAGGGTATCGAAGAAAGCACGATGATGACGCTGACGGAAGTAATTAATGACGTTATGCCGAACGTGGAGACGGCGGTTCTTTCCGGACCGAGCCACGCGGAAGAGGTAGGACGCGACATCCCGACCGCAGTCGTTGTCGGCGCGAAGCGTCATGAGACCGCGGTGATGATCCAGGATATTTTCATGAACGATTATTTCCGTATCTACATCAACCCCGATGTGATCGGGATCGAGCTTGGCGGCTCCTTGAAGAACGTTATCGCGCTTGCGGCGGGCGTTGTAGACGGACTCGGCCTCGGCGATAATACGAAAGCGGCGCTGATGACGAGAGGTCTTACCGAGATCAGCCGTCTCGGCGTGGCAATGGGCGGCAATCTCGAGACGTTTCTCGGACTTTCCGGAATGGGAGACCTGATCGTAACGTGTACGAGCACGCACAGCCGTAACCATAACGCCGGCTATCTGATCGGCAAAGGATACACGATGCAGGCCGCGATGGATGAAGTAAAGCAGGTTGTGGAGGGCGTATATTCCGCAAAGGCGGCGCTCCTTCTCGCCGCCAAATACAATGTAGAGATGCCAATCGTGGAGCAGGTCAACAAGGTGCTTTTCGAAGGCCGTACGGCAAAGGAAGCGCTCGACGATCTCTTTACGAGAGCAAGACAGGAAGAAGTCAATTGGAGCAACGCAGAGTAAACCGCTCCGTATTGAGGATTTAGCATGAAACGATGGATTGTAGTCGGTGAAATCGTGATTATCGGGATTCTGATAACACTTCTTTTTCTCGATTTCACCGGTATCGGTCGTAAGAACCGAAAACAACTGAGCGCAATCGACCACGTTTCCGGTAACGGTACCCCCGGTGCCGAGGTGATCACCCCGATGTCGGAGGATCCCATCGTGTACCACAAGGAAGGCGACGTTCTCGTTCCGCCTTCGCCGACGCCGACGCCGACCCCGACGCCGCTTCCGCCGACCCCGACATTGTCGCCGGAAGAGCAGATCATTCAGGACGGGATCAATAAAGCGTACGCGATATCGATACCGGGCGGCATCGCATTTGCCAACGTATCGGATTATCTGAGCATACGGCGCGAACCGGACGGCACATCGGCGCGTCTCGGACTCATGAATCCGGGCGACAGCTGCATCGTGGAATCGGTAAACGGCGACTGGGCGTATGTGAAAAGCGGAGCCGTAAAGGGTTACTGCCGTGCGGACCTTCTGATCCGCGGCCTTGAAGGCGAAGAGTACGCAAAGGAGCACGTTGTCTATATCGCGACGGTGCTGAGCCCTGTAAATGTGAGAAGTGAGCCGACCACGCAGGAGGACAACATCATTTCCTCGCTTGACGCAGGAGCGATCGTTACGGCTAAGACGCCGGCGCTTCGCAGCAAGGGAGACGAGACAACGCCTCTTTTCATTGAGGTCGAGCTCAAGGACGGAAGGACCGGATACATCGCGAGCAATAAGGCGGACATTACGTATATGTGGCCCGTCGGACACGCGATCGATGATACGAAAGAACAAAAATAATATATTGAGGAGAGTAAAACTATGGACATGACACTTCGCTGGTACGGAAAGGATATGGACAGCGTAACGCTTGAGCAGATCCGTCAGATTCCCGGTGTTACCGGCGTCATTTCGTCGCTTCATAAGGTTCCGTGCGGTGTTGCCTGGACCTATGAGCAGGTTAAGGAATTAAAGGACGAGGTTGAGGCTTCGGGACTTAAGCTTCTCGGCATCGAGAGCATCAACGTGCACGAGGACATCAAGCTCGGCGCACCGACGAGAGATATGTATATCGAGAATTACTGCAAGTCTCTGGAGGCATGCGGTAAGAACGATATCCACCTCGTATGCTACAACTTCATGCCGATCTTCGACTGGACGAGAACCGATCTTGCGATGCCTCTTCCGGACGGCTCCAACGCGCTTGCCTATGACTCGAACCTGATCGACGGCATCGACCCGAATACGATGTTCGAGCGCATGGAGAACGCAAGCGGCGGATTTATCCTTCCCGGCTGGGAGCCAGAGCGTAAGGATGAAATCAAGGAACTCTTCGAAAAATACAAAGGTGTTACCGCGGACGATCTGATGAACAACTTCAAGTACTTCCTTGACGGCATCATGCCGACCTGTGAGAAATATCAGATCAAGATGGCGGTGCATCCGGATGATCCCGCGTGGAGCGTATTCGGACTTCCGCGTATCGTAACGAGCGAGAAGGCTCTTGAGACGATCGCATCGCTTAATCCCAGCATTTATAACGGTTTCACGCTCTGCACCGGTTCTCTCGGTTCGAACCTTGAGAACAATCTGCCGCAGGTGATCCGCAACCCGAAGATCGCGCCGCGCATCCATTTCGCGCACCTTCGCAACATTAAGTTCGAGGCACCCGGCGTATTCCATGAGAGCAGCCATTTAAGCTCGGACGGAAACTTCGACATGTACGAGATCGTAAAGGCGCTTTCGGACATCGGATTTGACGGCGTGACGAGACCCGACCACGGACGTATGATCTGGGGCGAGCAGGCAAGACCGGGCTACGGCCTCTATGACCGCGCACTCGGCGTTGCTTATCTGAACGGCCTCTGGGAAGCCATCAAGAAGAACGGCAAAGGAGATAAGCAGTAATGAAACTTACACAATTTGAAAAGCAGGCGGACGAGTTCCGCGCAAAAGGATATGAACTGCCGGCATACGACCGCGCGGCCATGGTGGAGAGAACGAAGAAGAATCCGGTCTGGATTCACTTCGGTGCGGGCAACATCTTCCGCGCATTTCCCGCTGCCTTCCTAGATGAAATGCTGAATAAAGGGCTTACCGACCGCGGCGTGATCGTGGCGGAGGGCTTTGACTATGAGATTATCGATAAGGCATACCGGCCGTATGACAACCTGAGCCTTCTGGCCGTTTTAAAGGCCGACGGCACCGTTTCGAAAAAGGTTATCGGAAGCGTTGCCGAGTCCTTGAAGGGCGATATGGAATCGGCCGATTTCGACCGTCTGAAGGAGATCTTCCGTGCACCGGGACTGCAGATGGTAACGTTTACGATCACCGAGAAGGGCTACTCCTTAAAGGGACCCGACGGAAACCTTTCGGGCGTTGCGGCAGGCGACCTTAACGAGCGAGGCCTGAAGCCGGTTCTCATCATGGGTAAGGTTGCGGTGCTTCTTTACGAGCGATTCCTTGCAGGCGCTTATCCGGTTGCAATGTCTTCGATGGACAACTGCTCGCATAACGGCGATAAGCTGAAGGACGCGATCCTTACGTACGCAAAGACGTGGGAAGAGCAGGGCATCGTGAAGAAGGGATTCGTTGATTATCTGAGCAATCCCGCAAAGGTTACGTTCCCGTGGAGCATGATCGATAAGATTACGCCCAGACCGGATGACGCGGTACGCGGCATGCTCGAAGCGGACGGCTTTGAGGATACCGACCTGATCATTACCTCGAGAAACACCTATACCGCGCCATTCGTAAATGCCGAGGAGACGCAGTATCTTGCCGTTGAGGATACGTTCCCGAACGGCCGTCCCGCGCTGCAGAACGTAGGCGTTATGTACGCGGACCGCAAGACCGTTGACAAGATCGAGAAGATGAAGGTATGTACCTGTCTGAACCCGCTTCATACGGCGCTTGCGATCTACGGCTGCATGCTCGGATATACGAAGATTTCCGCGGAGATGAAGGATAAGGAACTCGTAAACCTGATTACGAAGATGGGTTATGTCGAGGCGATGCCGGTCGTCGTGGATCCCGGGATCATCAAGCCCGCCGACTTCATCAATGACGTACTGACGAAGCGTCTTCCGAATCCGTTCATGCCCGATGCTCCGCAGCGTATCGCGACCGATACGTCGCAGAAGTTGCCGATCCGTTTCGGTGAGACGTTAAAGGCATACGGTGCAAAGGGACTCGATTATTCGAAGCTTACGCTGATCCCGCTTGTACTTGCCGGCTACGCGAGATATCTGAGCGGTCTTGACGACGAGGGTAACGCGTTCGAGCAGTCCTCCGACCCGATGCTTGATGAACTGAAGAAGACCGTTGCCGGCTATACGCTCGGCGGAAACAACGATTATTCGACGCTTCGTTCTCTTTACGAGAGAAAGGACGTATTTGCCGTTAATCTTTATGAGATCGGTCTCGGTGAGACCGTGGAGGGGATGGTTAAGGAACTCTACTCCGGAAAAGGAGCCATCCGTAAGACATTGCAGAAGTATTGTGATTAAGTAAGAGTCTCCGCTGCGGAGCCGGAAGGCCCGGTTCCGCGGCAGGAGGATGCTCTTCAGGGGGATTTCATTGAAGTATTTCATTATTGCATTGATCGTGCTTGCCGTATGTGCCCTGCTCGGGATCATTGACCGTATCCGTAAGGAACGGGCGCTTCTTGCGGAAGTTAAGAAGAACTTCGGTGTTGCCGCGGCGGAGGAGATCAATCCCGAGCGTTATGAGTCGCTGAAGGCGTACCTCGCGTCGCTTCCCGAACGGGATTCCGACATCGATTCCATTACATGGAACGACCTCGATATGGACCGGATATTCCTGCGGCTGAACCATACGTGCTCGGCAATCGGTGAGGAAGTGCTTTTTGCCTGGCTTCATAAGCCGGAGATGAGCAGCACCGAGCTCCTTAAAAGGGAGCATCTGACCGACCTTTTCGAGCATGATGAGGATGCCCGGATCAAGGCGGGACGGGCGCTTTTACGGATGGGCAAGATGCGCCGTATCTCGGTTTACGACTACATGATGCGTCTCCATTCCGTTAAGGTGGAGGGCAATCTGAAGCATTATCTCGGACTGGTACCGTATATTGCCGGTTTTGTTCTTCTCGGCATCGGTAAGTCGGGAGCAGGCATGGGCGTCATCCTTCTGACGGCGCTCTATAACCTTGCGACATACCTGACAAGAAAAGGGCAGATCGGTCCTTATCTCGACGTGGTATCGTACATTGCCCGCTGGATCGGCGCCGTGGACCGTATGACCGCGGAGCTTTCCGGCATTTCGAATGAGACGCTTCAGGAAGAACTGGCAGCGCTTAAGAAGGACGCGGAGGTGCTCCGTCCGTTCGCAAGAGGAGCGGTGATCCTTTCCCCCTCGGATCCTTCCGGCGGTGGTCTTGCCGAACTTTTCATGGAATATTTCCGGATGCTGACGCATGTCGATCTGATCCGGTTTAACAACATTTACGAACTTTTTTCGAAGCATCAGGAGGAACTGAACCGCCTGTTCGCGGGAACGGGTCTTGTGGACGCCTCGCGGGCGGTTGCTTCGTACCGTACGAGTATCGGAAAATACTGCGTTCCGGTGCTTCATGATACGCCGATGCATACGTTAAAGACCGAAGGCATCGGGCACGCGCTTATCGAGCAGCCGGTTGCCAACAGCATAGCGGCCGACCGTCCGGTGCTTCTTACCGGTTCGAACGCATCCGGCAAGTCGACGTTTCTTAAGACCATCGCGGTCAACGCGATCTTTGCGCAGACGATCCATACGGTTATCGCCGCCAAATACGAAGCCGATTACTTTCATATCCTTTCGTCGATGGCTCTTAGGGATGATATCGTTACGAAGGAAAGCTATTATATCGTTGAGATCCGTTCGTTAAAGCGGATTATGGACGCCGCGGAGGGAGATTGTTCGGTTCTCTGCTTTGTCGATGAAGTACTTCGCGGGACCAATACCGCGGAACGTATCGCGGCAAGCTCGCGAATCCTTCGGTATCTCGCGGAACAGAAAGCACTTGTATTTGCCGCGACGCATGATCTCGAGCTTACGAGCCTTCTTGCCGATGTGTATGACAATTACCACTTCAGCGAGCAGGTGAAAGAGGATATCGTTGTATTTGACTACCGCCTGAAGCCGGGTAAGGCTACTTCCCGCAACGCGCTTAAGCTTCTCAGGATGATGGATTATCCCGAGAAGATTACGGATGAGGCCAATAAGGCGGTTGAGGAGTTTATGAACACGGGTGAGTGGAAATAGGGACGGTGCTTATGGAAAAGATGAGCGTTGAACTTTATACCGACGGTTCCGCACGCGGCAACCCCGAAGGACCGGGAGGCTACGGCGCGGTGCTCCGCTATGTCGGTCCGTCCGGCACGGTACACGAGAGGGAATACTCCGCCGGCTATGAGAAGACGACCAACAACCGCATGGAACTGATGGCGGCGATCGTCGGACTCGAAGCGCTGACGAAGCCGTGTATCGTTACGCTCTATTCGGATTCCCAGTATCTCGTGAAGGCATTCAACGAGAACTGGATCGAAAACTGGCAGCGTAAGAACTGGAAGCGCGGAAGCGAAGAAGTGAAGAACCGCGCGCTTTGGGAGAGGCTTCTGCGGGCGGTCAATAAGCATGAAGTCACATTTGTCTGGGTAAAAGGACATGCCGGTCATCCGGAAAATGAGCGGTGCGATAAGCTCGCTACGGCGGCCGCGGACGGGGAGGACCTCCTCACGGACGACGGCGGCAGCCTTATGTAGGGAAGGAACTTACGGGATATGGATATACCGACGGACAAACTGTCGCCGATGATGGTGCATTATCTGGAGACGAAGAAGCAGTATGAAGACTGTATTCTGTTCTACCGTCTCGGCGATTTTTACGAAATGTTTTTCGATGACGCGCTTCTTGTTTCGAAGGAACTCGAGTTGACGCTTACCGGCAAGAACTGCGGTCTTGAGGAACGAGCCCCGATGTGCGGTGTGCCGTTCCACGCAGCCGACATTTATATCACGAAGCTTGTGGATAACGGCCACAAGGTCGCCGTCTGTGAGCAGGTGGAGGACCCGAAGCTTGCGAAGGGAATGGTAAAGCGGGAGGTTATCCGCATTGTGACGCCCGGAACCAATACGGCGCCCGAAAGCCTTGATGAAACGCGCAACAATTTCCTGATGTGCGTAATCTGGATGAATGACAGTTTCGGCGTTTCGACCATCGATATTTCGACCGGAGACTATTATGTTACCGAAGTGCAGAGCGGACGGAAGGTGATGGACGAGATCACGAAATATTCGCCATCCGAAATCGTATGTAACCCTGCGCTTTTCATGTCGGGCATCGATACCGACGACCTGCATGACCGGCTCAGAATCGTTATCTCTCCTTTGGGGGACTGGATGTACGAGCCGAAGAACTGCGAGAAGGTACTGCTCGAGCATTTCCATGTCGGAAACCTGTTCGGCATCGGACTCGGCGATATGCCGACCGGAACAATTGCGGCCGGCGCGGTGCTGAATTACCTTTACGATACGCAGAAGATTTCCCTGTCGCACATTACGGAACTGCATCCGTACGCGACGGGTCGTTATATGATCATTGACAGCGCGACGAGAAGAAATCTCGAGCTGTGCGAAACGCTTCGCGAGAAGCAGAAGCGCGGAAGCCTTCTGTGGGTTATCGACAAGACGAAGACCGCCATGGGAGCGCGGCTCCTGCGCCTCTTTACCGAACAGCCGCTTCTCGATGTCGATGAGATCCGAAAGCGTCAGGACGCGATCAAGGACCTCAATTCGCAGATCATGACGCGTGAAGAGGTGCGTGAGTACCTGAATGCCATCTACGATCTGGAACGTCTGATCTGTAAGATCAGTTACCAGAGCGCGAATCCCCGTGACCTGATCGCATTCATGTCATCGCTTGCGATGCTTCCGCCGATCAAGACGCAGCTGTCGGATTTTCACAGCATGCTGATCCGCGAGGAACTGGAACAGCTCGATACGTTAAGCGACCTTCACGACCTGATCGAGGCCGCAATCGAGCCCGACCCGCCGCTTTCCTCGAAGGAGGGCGGGATCATCCGTACCGGCTACAACGAAGAGGTTGACCGCCTGCGCGCCGCCAAGACAAGCGGCAAACAGTGGCTCAGCGAACTCGAAGAGCGCGAACGCAACAATACCGGGATCAAGAATCTCCGAATCAAATACAACCGTGTCTTCGGATATTACCTCGAGGTTACGAATTCCTTTAAGGATCTCGTTCCCGCCGAGTGGATCCGCAAGCAGACGCTGACCGGTGCGGAGCGATTCACAACGCCCGAACTGAAGGAACTCGAAGATACCATCATGAACGCCGAGGACCGGCTGTTCTCGCTCGAGTACCGCCTGTTTGCGGAAGTGCGTGAGAAGATATTTGCCGAAGCGGACCGCATTCATAAGACGGCAAAGGCCATCGCGATGATCGACGCGATGGCAAGCCTTGCTTATGTCGCGGAGCGTAACCGTTACGTATGCCCCGAGATCAACAAGAAGGGCACCATCATCATCAAAGACGGCCGTCATCCGGTTGTGGAGCAGATGATCCCGAACCAGATGTTTGTGGCAAATGATACGCTTCTCGATAACGGAATCAACCGCGTAAGCATCATCACCGGACCGAATATGGCCGGTAAATCGACCTACATGCGCCAGACGGCGCTGATCGTTCTGATGGCGCAGATCGGAAGCTTCGTTCCCGCTTCGAGCGCGGAGATCGGCATTGTCGACCGTATCTTCACGCGTGTCGGCGCGAGCGACGACCTCGCAAGTGGCCAGAGTACGTTTATGGTCGAGATGACCGAGGTCGCGAACATCCTTCGGAACGCAACGAAGGACAGCCTTCTCGTTCTCGATGAGATCGGCCGCGGAACAAGCACGTATGACGGCCTTGCAATTGCGTGGGCCGTGATCGAGCATGTTGCCAATCCGAAACTGATCGGCGCGAAGACGCTTTTCGCGACGCATTACCATGAGCTGACCGAACTCGAAGGAAAACTCGAGGGCGTCTGCAACTACTGCATCGCCGTAAAAGAACAGGGCGACGATATCATCTTCCTTCGTAAGATCATACGCGGCGGCGCGGACCGCAGCTACGGAATCCAGGTGGCAAGGCTCGCCGGCGTTCCGGAATCGGTTCTGAAACGGGCGCGCGACATCGTCGAGCAGCTTGTCGAGAACGATCTTGCGGAAAAGGCGAAGAACATCCGCGTGGCGGATACCGGTCCGGTTAAGAAGAAGCCGGAACCGAAGAAGGAGACCGTAACGGAAGGGCAGCTTTCCCTGTTCGGAAACCCTGAGGACAGCATAATTGTTCAGCGTCTGCGTGAGCTGAACCTGTCCGAAATGACACCGATCGAGGCGCTCAATTATCTCTATTCCCTGCAGAAGGAGATCAGGTAGCGTTTCAGATATAGCGTATAAAGAGGATAAGCGTAAATGGAACAATTTTACAAGGTTCACTTAGGACCTGCGGTGTGCGCCGCGGATCTGAGTGACGGCAGCGAACGCGGCCTTTATGTTGACCAGGATACCATTCTCGGGAAACTGCACCGGCCGCACCGTCAGATCAATCTGATGTATTGCTACTACCCGAATGACAAGGGCTGGCCGGCAAGAGCCAGCGAGGCATTCCGGAAGGATACTCCCGGCGGCGCGTGGGATTATCCGTATGATGACTATTTTCCGTACGGGGGCGGCCTCGGCGGAAGTAAGGACGCGGAAGTGTTCGAATGCATGAAGGACGTCCGCAGGCACGGGCAGGATGTATGTCTGACGCTGACGATGGACCCTTACCTGAGCGATGAGCAGATTGCCGCTGTTGCGCGCGATCTGATCCCGTTCGGAAGGATTACGGTCCGCATCAACCACGAAGCGACCGGCAGCTGGTTCTCGTTCAACAAGAGAGCAAGCTATGAAACGGTTGCGGCGTTCTTCGTGAAGTGCTGTGACATTTTCCACAGGGAAGCGCCCAACTGCAAGATCGTCCTCTGTCTGGACGGCTGCAAGAGCCTGGATGAAGAAAAGATGGTCATGGAGGACATCTTTACGGAAGCAGCAAGGGCAGCCGATGTCGTGTCCGTGGACCGCTATATGGCGCTTCACTGGGGCTATCCGGCAACAGTATGCGAGGATAACCGGTTCGCGCAGCGGACAAGCGTGGAGGAGATCTACACGCTCGGAAAGAAGAGCAGAGACCGGTACCGCATTATGAATCAGGGCGTTACAAAGCCCATGGTTCTTTCGGAATTTAATGCGGACGGCGACGTGACAGGACCTTACGAGCAGGTCGATATGTACCGGAAGTTCTGTGAACTGCTTCGTAACGATCCGGAGCACTGGCTTTCCGGCATTACGATGTACCAGTTCCGTGACGACGGACGGCTCGGTCTTGAGATTACCGACCCGAGCAATCCGCGAAACGGCATCGAGCAGCCGCTTCTCAGGGCCTACCGTGATCTGATCCATGAAGAGCCTTTCACACCGTCGATGACAGCCGGTGATCCGGTTTCCGATGGCGAGGTTCTTCGTTTCGGAGGCTTTGAAGACGCGGACGGCATTGGAACGACAATCCGTTTAGAGAAGAAGCCCGTATTCTTCGAGATTCATTTCGACGGGGCGCTTCGCGATGCCAATCTGATGATTTCTGTGGACGGTTACTGGTTTTATAAGAAGCCGGGTATTTCCTTCATTGACCTGAACAGCGCGTTTTTCGAGAAAGATTTTAACGGCGGAGAGGTTACGGTTTCTCTGTTCGCGCCGCCTGCCGACGGAGTGAACGATCCTTCCCAGGGAGCGGACTGGACCGAGAATTATTACTATACTTTGCCGGAGCTTCCGACCTTCCGGATCCGCTATCAGGCGGCCATCCCGGGATAAGGCTTCAGGAGATGCCTGCTGCCGCACGCGCGGAGCGGAAAGGAGTTACTATGTTTCGTATTACCGAAGACACAACGATCGGAGAGCTTCTTGAAAAATGTCCCGAAGCCGCGGACATTCTGACGGAGATGGGCATGCACTGTATCGGATGTCCTTCCGCGAGAAGAGAGACGCTTTCCCAGGCCGCTGACGTGCACGGCATGGACGCGGAATCGCTCGTGGAGGACCTGAAGGGTTTTCTGAGCGAGTCGGTTTAAAAGCCGTAAAACGGCGCAGATGAATTAGAACTAATGCCCGAGGGCATTCTATAGAACAAGTTACAGGAGGTTTTCATTATGGATTATCGTGAAATGTATCGGTTCTGGTGCGAGGATGATTATTTTGATGACGCAACCAAGGCAGAGCTTAAGGCTATTGCGGATGACGACAAGGAGATCCGCGAGCGCTTTTACAGAAGCCTTGAGTTCGGTACCGGCGGTCTCCGCGGAATTATCGGAGCCGGAACGAACCGGATGAATCTTTATACGGTCAGAAAGGCAACCCAGGGACTTGCCAATTTCATTAAGAAGGAAGGCGGCGCAGAGAAGGGCGTAGCAATTGCTTACGATTCCCGCCGCATGTCGATCGAGTTCAGTGAGGAGGCAGCGCTCTGTCTTGCGGCTAACGGCATTAAGGCTTATCGTTTCGAGTCGCTTCGTCCGACTCCCGAGCTTTCCTACGCGGTACGCGAACTCGGCTGTATCGCCGGTATCGTTGTAACCGCGAGCCATAACCCCGCGGAATATAACGGATACAAGGTTTACTGGGAGGACGGCGCACAGGTTGCTCCTCCGAAGGATGCCGAGATCATCGATGAGGTTAACGCGGTAACGGATTTCTATCAGGTTAAGACGATGTCCCGTCTTGATGCCATCAAGGCAGGCCTTTACTTCGTGATCGGGTCCGAACTGGATGACCAGTACATGGTGGAACTGAAGAAGCAGGTGCTTCGTCCCGACGTCTGCAGAGAACAGGGTAAGGACATGAAGGTCGTTTACACGCCTCTGCACGGCACCGGAAACATTCCCGCAAGACGCATTTTAAAAGAGATCGGATTCGAGCAGGTTTACGTTGTTCCCGAGCAGGAGAAACCCGACGGAAACTTCCCGACCGTGGTAAGCCCGAACCCCGAAAGCAAAGCCGCATTCGAACTTGCTCTGGCACTTGCTGAGAAAGTCGGAGCGGACCTCGTTCTCGCGACCGATCCCGATGCCGACCGTCTCGGCGTATACGCAAAGGATTCCGAGACCGGCGAATACATGTCATTTACCGGCAACATGTCCGGCATGCTGATCTGCGAATACCTTCTGAGCACCCGTAAGGAACTCGGCCTTCTGCATGACGACGGCTTCCTCGTTAAGACAATCGTTTCCACGAACATGACCGACCTCCTCGCGAAGGAATACAATCTTGAACTGAAAGAGTGTCTGACCGGCTTCAAGTACATCGGCGAGCTCATCAAGCTTTCCGAGCAGAGCGGAAAAGGACACTACGAATTCGGCTTCGAAGAGAGCTACGGCTGCCTTGTCGGAACGCACGCGAGAGATAAGGACGCGATCGTTGCCGTTATGATGCTCTGTGAGGCTGCGGCATATTACCGCAAGCAGGGCCTTACGCTGTGGGATCAGATGATGAACATCTACCGCAAGTACGGTTTCTTCCGCGAGGGTATTGAGACGCTTACGCTGAAGGGCTTCGACGGAGCGGAAGCCATCAAGGCAATGATGGACCGTATCCGCAGCAATCCTCCGAAGGAACTCGGCGGTTATAACGTCGTGGAATTCCGCGATTACGAAAAGGACGTTGTTCTGAAGACCGCGACCGGCGAAACCGGACCTACCGGACTCCGGAAATCCAACGTACTGTACTTTGACCTGAACGATAACGCATGGGCATGCGTACGTCCTTCCGGAACCGAGCCCAAGATCAAGTTCTACATGGGCGTTAAGGGAACTAGCTTCGCTGACGCGGATGCCAAGCTGAAGGCGCTTGATGATGCGGTTATGGAGCTTTCAAAATAACAGTCGGAGTACGAAATGAAACAGATTCTATTTATCGAACCGGTCCTTAAGGAACGGATCTGGGGCGGGACAAGGCTTAAGGAATACGGCTATGATCTGCCTTCCGATCAGACGGGCGAGTGCTGGGCAATCAGCGCGCATCCGCACGGGGACTGCGTCGTTCGAAACGGACTGTATTCGGGCAAGACTTTAAACTCCCTGTGGAATGACCACAGGGAGTTGTTCGGATATACGGAAGGAAAGGAATTCCCGCTTCTCATCAAGATTATTGATGCGAGAACGGATCTGAGCGTCCAGGTTCATCCCGATGACGCCTATGCCGCGGAGCATGAGAACGGTGCCTTCGGCAAGACCGAGTGCTGGTATGTGCTTGACTGTAAGGAAGACGCGACCATTGTAATCGGTCATAACGCGAAGACGAAGGAAGAGGCGGAGCAGCTGATCCGCGAAGGAAGGTTTCGTGAACTGATCCGGGAGATTCCCGTTCATAAGGGCGATTTCTTCCAGATCGAGCCGGGTGTTCTGCATGCGATCAAAGGCGGCACTCTGATCCTCGAAACGCAGCAGAACAGTGATATTACGTACCGCGTGTACGATTATGACCGGCTGCAGAACGGAAAGAAGAGGGAACTTCACACCGAACAGAGCATTGCCGTTCTCAAATGTCCGTTCCGTCCGAACCTCGGAAAGCCTGTTACATACCGTGTCGGCG
The DNA here is from genome assembly GCA_017613595.1 of Lachnospiraceae bacterium. Next base: position 21,179 of record JAGADM010000115.1, read on the forward strand.
CGGCGCAGGTTGACCACCTGATCACCTGTCCGTATTACAGCGTGGAGCATATCACGCTTTACGGATCGGCTTCCTTTACCGCCGGAAAGGTGTTCCAGAACCTGAGCATCATCGACGGTCAGGGCGCGATCGACGGGGTTCCGGTCCGCAAAGGAGACCATCTGATCATCCCCGCGGAATACGGAATTTTCGAATTATCCGGGGACCTGCAGGTCATTCGGAGCTCACCTTGTGAATTAATGGTGAAATAAGTTAAAATAATTTGAATTATTAACTGATTAATGATATAATCATTTTTTGTGAGGTTTTCGGAAAATGACATGATTTTTCGCATTTTCCGCACCATAACATGAGAAGGAGAGGTGTCAGTATGAAAACGGATATTCAGATTGCGCAGGAAGCGGTAATGCAGCCGATCGGCAAGGTCGCCGCGAAGCTCGGCATTACGGAAGATGATCTTGAGTATTACGGCAAATACAAAGCAAAACTTTCGGATGAGCTCCTTACCCGGATTGAGAATAACCCGGACGGCAAGCTTGTTCTTGTAACGGCTATCAACCCGACGCCCGCGGGTGAAGGAAAGACGACAACGACGGTCGGACTTGGGGAAGCACTCGGCCGCCTCGGAAAGAAATCGGTTATCGCGCTCCGCGAGCCGTCCCTCGGACCGTGCTTCGGCGTAAAGGGCGGTGCAGCCGGCGGCGGATACGCGCAGGTAGTTCCGATGGAGGATCTGAACCTGCATTTTACCGGCGATTTCCATGCCATCACTTCCGCGAACAACCTGCTCGCGGCTATGCTTGACAACCATATCATGCAGGGCAACACACTCGGCATCGACCCGAACCAGGTCGTATGGAAGCGCTGTCTTGACATGAATGACCGTGCGCTCCGCAACATTGTCATCGGTCTCGGAAAGAAGACCGACGGCGTTGTCCGCGAAGACCACTTTATCATTACCGTTGCTTCGGAGATCATGGCTATCCTTTGTCTTGCGAAGGATATGAAGGACCTGAAGGAACGTCTCGGCAAGATCATCGTTGCCTACACCTATGACGGCGAGCCCGTTACGGCGGCGCAGCTGCAGGCGGTCGGCTCGATGGCGGCCCTTCTGAAGGACGCGCTTCGTCCGAACCTGATCCAGACGATTGAGAATACGCCCGCGATCGTACACGGCGGTCCGTTTGCCAACATTGCGCACGGCTGCAACAGCGTACGCGCGACGAAGGCGGCTCTGAAACTCTGCGATATCGTCATTACCGAAGCCGGTTTCGGTGCTGATCTCGGTGCTGAGAAATTCTTCGACATCAAATGCCGCAAGGCAGGCTTAAAGCCCGACGCGGTTGTTCTCGTTGCGACGGTCCGCGCTCTTAAGTATAACGGCGGCGTTCCGAAGACCGAGCTTGCGGCGGAGAACCTTGACGCTTTGAAGAAAGGTATCGTAAACCTCGAAAAGCATATCGAGAACCTGCAGTCCTACGGTGTTCCGGTCGTTGTAACACTGAACCGTTTCACTGAGGATACCGACGCGGAACTCTCATTTGTCCGTAATTTCTGCGAGGAGCGCGGATGTGATTTCGCCCTTTCCGAAGTATGGGCAAAGGGCGGCGAAGGCGGCATTGAACTTGCCAACCGCGTACTTAAAACGCTCGAAGAGAAGAAGAGCAGTTTTGCTCCGATCTATCCCGACGAGATGCCTCTTAAAGAGAAGATCGAGACCGTCTGCAAAAAGATTTACGGTGCCGACGGCGTAATCTTTGACCCGGCCGCCGAGAAGATGCTTTCGAAACTGACCGATCTCGGATTCGGAAACTTCCCGGTATGTATGGCCAAGACCCAGTATTCCCTTTCGGATGACCCCGCGAAGCTCGGCCGTCCGACCGGTTACCAGGTAACCGTACGGGAAGTATATGTTTCCGCAGGCGCAGGCTTTGTCGTAGCGCTGACCGGCACGATCATGACAATGCCGGGTCTTCCGAAGCGTCCCGCAGCGGAACGGATTGATGTAAGTGATGACGGCGTGATTGACGGATTATTCTGATCGCGTCTGCGTCGGATAATCGATTCAGCTTGTCATTGAAACGCTCGGGCCGGATTGGTCCGGGCGTTATATAAGGAGGGTATAATGAAGAGAAAGAAACTGCTTTGTGTGCTTCTTTCCGCGGTGATGCTGACCGGATGCGGTCTGTTTCCGCAGGAGGAAAAGGCACGCAAGGCGCCTGTCAACAAGACATCGGTTGATACGCAGTATTTCACTACGGCAACCGTTGCCCGCGGAGACGTCTCCAAATGCTTCACTGCAGTCTGCAACTTCGGTAAGCAGGAAGTGGAGAATCTCGCATTCAATCTGCCGAATGAAATTCTCGTGGGGCTTTACGTAGCAGTCGGCGATTCCGTGTATGAAGGACAGCTTCTCGCGGAGATTACGCCGGGCAATCTCGAGGATGAGATCGAACAGTGCGAAGAAGTCTGCAGACAGACCGATGAGGATCTGAAGTATTACACGCAGATGGAAGGATTTGAACTGGAGCGTCAGAAGCTTGCCAAGAATTACGGACGCAAATACGACACTGCCAAGCTCGATGACCTTACGGCCAAGCGTAAGGACCTCGAAGGCCAGAAGAAGGTTGCGGATTTCAAGCTTGCCGAAGCCAAAGAGAAGATGAAGGGCCGCCGTCTGACCGCTTCATTCAACGGCGTTGTGACGTATGTCCGTGAGGTTCGCCCGTGGGAGCGTACCAATACGAGCACGTTCATTACCGTAGCAAGCAACGAAACCGGCTTCCTTACGACCGTTGAGGATACCGACATCGGACTTTTCGAGCAGGGCGAGACCTACAACATTGAGACTGAGACCGATACGATTCCGTGCACGCTTTACGCAATCAAGCAGAACAAGCGGTTCGATACGCGTTACGACCTCGTATTTATCCCGACCGATCCCGAACTGGAATTTGAGAGCGGTGAAACGGGTTCAATCTCCATCGTTCTCGAGGAAGTCAAGAATGTCATCTACATTCCGACCGACGCGCTTCGTAAGATCGGCGACAGGGACGCCGTTTACATTCTGAACAAGGACGGCATGCGCGACATCGTTTACGTGGAAGTCGGCCTCAGCGTCAAAGACACATTTTCCGCTGAGAATAACCGTACCGAAATCAAGTCGGGCCTTTCCGAAGGCGACATCATCATTATCAAGTAAGGAGACAGTAAAGTGAAAAGATACAGTAAACTTCTGGTTGTTTTGCTGGTTGCCGCTTTGCTGCTGCCCGGCTGTCAGAAAGCGGTACAGGCTCCGGAGCTCGCGGTTCCGATCGAGAACCCCGATGCCGTCTTCGCCGCTAAGAAGATGGAACTGAAAACAACCTATATCAACGAAGGTTCGGTCTGCCCCGAAGTAACCGACATCAAATTCGACTTTGATTCCAAGGTTTACGACGTGCAGGTACGGACCGGCGATTTCGTAAAAGAAGGCGATCTGCTGTTCCGCCTGGATGAGTCATTGGAGGTACGCGTAAAGGAAGCTGAGGTTGAGCTGACGCTTCGCAAGAAGGACTACGAGGTGGCTCTGAAACAGCACAATGACCAGATCAAGAACATGAAGAACCTTAAGAACATGTTCGCCAATATGCAGGACTGGTATAACTACAATCTCTGGGATATCAACATCCGCGAAAATGAGGCGCAGTTTGATATCCGTTACGAGAATGTATACCAGGATATTCTGAAGTTTGAGGATGAGTATCTGGAACTCAAGGAGCAGTACGAGAATTCCGTGATCACGGCTCCGTGCGACGGCCAGATCGTTTATATCTCCGTTGAGGATGATGACGACTCGTTCAGTGAAGACATGACCGTTGTTTCGATTGCGCGCCAGGATAAGAAACTCCTGTGCTGCAACCTGATCGAGACAAAGGAGTACGAAGCCTATACCGAAGTTAAGGCTCTCGTTAACGGTGTGGAGTACGAGATCGAAATGATCCCTCCGGACGAAGAGGACAACTATGAGCGTGAGCTCCGCGGACAGACGCTTTATTCGTATTTTACCGTAAAGAATCTTCCGGATGACGTGAAGTTCGGCGATTACGCTTTGTTCTACCTTACCGTTTCGAGCGGCGAAGAGGTACTCGCGGTACCGAGCGAAGCGCTTACGAAATCGGGTTCCCAGTATTACGTGAAGGTGGTTTCCGGCGATAAACAGGGTCTCCGCCCCGTATCGCTCGGCTTCAGCAACAAGAACTATACCGAGATTACTTCCGGACTTACCGAGGGCGAGACCGTATTTGTCGCGAACAACCTCGGTCGCTACGGAATGGAATATGAGACCGTGAATATGAAGAACGAGAATTTCACGGAGGAAGGCAGCGTGTTCATCGAACGCCGCTCGCTGAATCCGGAACCGTTCTATAACGAATGCCCGGGCGAGATCAAGCAGCTGTATGTTTCGAACTTCTCGCAGGTTTACGTGTCCGCCGGTCAGCCGCTTTACACGGTCAAGCCAATCATCAGCCAGGCGGACAAGGAAGAGGCCAACCGTCAGTATGAGCTGGCGAAGTCCACTTACACGAACCGTCTGAAAAATGACAAGAAGACACTCGATGAGCAGCTTAAGAAACTGAAGCAGATGAGCAAGTCCGTTGAGAAGGAACTTGCGCAGCTGAAGTACGATAAGGCGCTCGAAGAATACAATCAGTACGTTATCGACGGGCAGGAACTGATCGACAAATGGAAAGAGCGCGTTGAGGCGTTCGAGGAATGGGAGAAGGGCGACTACACCGTATACGCGGAAAAGGACGGTTTCTTCAGTTCCTTCGCGAAGTATTCGGTCGGCAAGGAAATCAAAGCCGACGAATACGTGTGCGATTTCTACTCAGTGGATTCGCTCGTATTTATCGGCCAGGATGATTCCCGTACCGCCCGTTACGGCATGGAAGTCGACGTGGAATACCGTGTTGACGGCGAGACCTTCTACAAGAAGGGCAAAGTCATTTCCGCGTACGATGTGCGTCCCGAGGAAGTTCCTGATGTAACATACGTATATGTTCAGCTGGACGATGACGATTACAAGGATATCATCGCTCAGGCGCATGCCGTATTTGAATACTGCTTCGCGGAAAATGTCACGACGATCCCGACCGAGCTCGTATATCGTGACACCTCGAAGAAGAGCAATGCCAAGGAAGAAACCGAAGAGGAGGAGACCTCCGACGCGCCTGCAGTGATCGGCGGCGACAACCTCTCCGAGGAAGAGGCTTCCAAGGGTGTTCCGTACGTCTGGGTTTATGACGGAAACGGACAGATAGTTAAGCGTTATATAAAGATTGTACGTTCGACACGCGCCGCCACATGGGTTTGTGACGGATTAGACGCAAGCGACCGGCTCGTCGTACACTAGGAGGATTGGCAAATGTTACAGTTTATCGCACAGAAATTGCTGAACAAGAAATGGCTGATCCTCAGTATCGTCATCGGTAATATCCTGCTCGTCGCAATCGCGTCCTGCAACCCGATGTATACGAAGGCAGCCCTTCGCAAAATGCTTACCAGCGAAATGGATGAGTATCTGGAGGAGAAGAACCAGTATCCCGGTACCATTTACATTGAGGGACGTCTTGGAAACTCCGTTCTGAAAGAGAAGAGTTCCGCGTATTTCCCGGATTATACGAACGTTTTTGAAACCGTTAAGAGCCTGTACGGCATCGAGCCGATGCTGCAGGTCAGCTACCTCGCAAACTCCAATACGCAGGATGCGAAGTTCGTGAATTCCCGTGAGAACTCTTCACAGAATTACGTTTCCATCAAGCTTGCTTCTCTGACGAATCTCGAAGACCATGTGGAAATGATTTCCGGAAACGTGTACAGCAAGACGCCCGATGCTGACGGCGTTATTGATGTCATCGTTAACGAGCCGGTATATCTTTCCTCGACGATGGTTGTCGGCGAGATGCTTGATATGGAAGGCTACCGCGATGTTAACGGCAATCCCGTCCGCATCCGTATCGCCGGCGTATTCCGTGCTAAGGACAGCGAAGACGTTTACTGGACGAAAGCCCCGCTTTCCTATACGACGGAGTTCTTCATGGACCAGGACATCTTCACTTCGAAGTTCATCACGAAAGAGAAGATTTCCGGTAACGTAACCTGCAAATGGTATACTCTTTTCGATTACGACGCCATCACGACCGAACAGGTTGAGAAGATGATCGATATCGATGACAAGCTCAGCTACGATTACCTCGTACGCGGCCTGTACCGCGTGAACTTCTATTACCATGACGTATTCACCGATTTCATCAAGAACTCCGGACGCGTGGTAAATACGATGTTCATCCTGCAGTGCCCGATCCTGATCCTGCTCGCGGTATTCATCTTCATGGTATCGAACCAGGTTATCTCGATTGAGCAGGGTGAGATCTCCATCCTGAAGAGCCGAGGCGTAAGCAAGCGCCAGCTGCTTCTTACGTATCTGGGACAGTCGGTAATCCTTGCGGTGATCGGATTCATTATCGGTATCCCGTTCGGTTACCTGTTATGTCATCTGTTCGGATCGACGAACGCGTTTATGGAATTTGTCGGCAGAAAGGCAATGCACGTTACGATCACGGGTACGGCACTCCTGTACGGTCTGATTGCGAGCGTTGCCGGCATTCTGATCATGACGGTCCCGGTACTCAAGTACGCGAGATTCACGATCGTAGAGCAGAAGGCCAACAAGAGAAAGAAGACAACGCCTTTGTGGCAGAGAGTCGGTCTCGACTTTATCCTGCTCGGCATTTCCATTTACGGATTTTATAACTTCAGCACGCAGAAGAAGCTTCTGATCGAAAAGGTTGCGAAGGGCGAGGCGCTTGATCCGATGCTGTTCCTGTCGGCATCGCTGTTCATTCTGAGCTGTGCGATCGTATTCCTTCGTGTGATCCCGCTTCTCGCGGCGCTGATCTTCCGGATCGGACGCAAATTCTGGAAGCCCGCGGCATATGCTTCGTTCCTTCAGATCATGCGTGACATCCGTAAACAGAACTTTATCACGGTATTCCTTGTACTGACGATCGCGCTCGGACTTTTCAACGCGAACATCGCCCGTACGGTTAATAACAACGAGGAAATTCGCCTCCGCTACGATACCGGTGCGGATATCGTACTGCAGGAGCGCTGGGCCGATAACTCCGCGCAGATCAAGCTCGGTTATGCGAAGACGCTGATCTATACGGAGCCGGATTTCACCCGTTATACGAAACTTCAGGAAGAGAATCCCGACCGCATCAAGGCTCTTGCCAAGGTGCTTGTGGATACGGCTTCGGTAAATTATTCGGGAACCACGACCGATGATATCCGGCTGATGGCAATCAATTCCTATGATTTCGGTAACGCCTCATGGCTTCCGGACGGCATGACCGAAGAGCACTGGTACAACTACCTGAACGCTCTTGCGGCGAACCCCGAGGGCGCCATCGTATCCCGTAACTTCGCGGACAAATTCGACGTCGAAGTCGGCAGCAACATTTCCGTATACCGGAAAGATTCCTCCGGCAAGACGCTCGGACGTATGCCTTTGACGGTTGTCGCGATCATGGATATCTTCCCGTCATACCAGAGCCGTGTTCAGGTAACCGAAGAGGATGGTACCGTTTCCTATACGGACCAGTACTTCATTGCCTGCAGCTTTGCGAACATGACGAGATACTATCCGACGACTCCTTACCAGATCTGGATGAAGGTCGACGGAAGCACCGATTTCATCTATGACTGGGCAGAGGCCAATGAGATTGATTTCAGCCTCTTTGAGGATTACACCTCGAAGATCATCTCGATGAAGAATGACCCGTATTTCCAGATTACGAACGGTATGCTGACGATTTCCTTTATCGTCGTTCTCGTTCTCTGCGCGATCGGCTTCCTTATCTACTGGCTGACCAATATCCGCTCGAGAGAGCTTATCTTCGGTATCTACCGCGCAATGGGTATGTCGATGGGAGAACTGATCCGGATGCTGATCAATGAGCATTTCTTCGGCTCTCTGATCCCGATCCTTTTCGGTGCCGGCATCGGTATTCTTGCATCGAAGATGTTCATCCCGCTCATCGAGATTGCTTACTCGCCTGCGGAACAGACACTTCCGACACGTATCTTTACGGAGACATCCGATGTTGTCCGTATCAGCGTAGTTGTCGGCATCATGCTCCTCGGATGTCTTACGGTTATCTCCGTACTGCTTTCGAAGATCAAGATCAACCAGGCTCTTAAGCTTGGAGAAGACTAAGGAGGACGATGATGGAAGAATTGTTGCGTACACAAGACGTGAAGCGTTCCTTCCCGGTTGCGGGCGGCGATTTCTGGGCCCTCAAGGGCATCAGCATCACCGTTCCGAAGAACTCCCTGACTATCTTAAAGGGACGTTCCGGTTCGGGTAAGACGACGTTACTCAATATTATCGGAGCGCTCGATGCTCCGACAAGCGGAACGGTTATATTTGACGGCCATGATATCTCGAAAGCTTCCGATAAGGACCGCGAGGTTCTGAGACGGAGTGAGATCGGGTTCATCTTCCAGTCCGTTGCGCTGATTCCGGTTATGTCCGCATACGAAAATGTGGAATACGCGCTCCGGCTCGCCGGCTACAAGGGCGATTACAGGGAACGTGTTATGGAATGTCTCAAGATGGTCGGACTCAGCAAGCGTGCGTCCCATATGCCGCAGGAGCTGTCCGGCGGTGAGCAGCAGCGTGTCGCCATCGCGAGAGCGATCGCTCATAAGCCGAAGATCATCTTCGCCGATGAGCCTACCGGTGAGCTGGACTCCGCAACGAGTCTTCAGGTAATCGGTATCTTCAAGGAACTGATTGCGAAAGAGGGCATCACATTTGTCATGACGACGCATGACCCGAAACTCATGGGTTACGGCGATGTTGTATACGAAATCCTCGACGGAGAGGTAATCTCCACCATCAATAACACCGAGGAGGAAAGCCATGAGTAAGAAGAAAAGGTCCGATATCATCCTGAAAAAGGATATGGTAAAGAAGGGCGCGGAAGCCGCAGCGAAGAAGGCCGAAGAGGCTCAGAAGACCGCGGAGCAGACCGTGAAGGAAACGGAAGCTGCAGCCGGGGAAGTTTCGAAGAAGACCGAGGAAGCCGTGAAGGATGCAGCGGAAAATGTGAAGGAAGCTTCGGAAAATACGGCTGAAGCCGCAAAGGAAACCGCTAAGGAAGCAACCGATGTTGACGGCAATCCGATGAGCGAGGAAATCTCGAAGGCACTCAAGGATTCCTTCATGGAAGCTTACAAGAAGCAGACCGAAGGCGAACTCGAGGACGAGCTTGACGATAACGTCATGATCCTCTGTGAAAACCTCGTAAAGATTTATAAGACCAAGGAAACCGAAGTTCTTGCGCTGCAGGGTCTCGAGCTTCGTGTCGAGAAGGGCGAATTTATCGCCATAATCGGTAGTTCTGGTTCCGGTAAGTCAACCTTCCTGAACCTGCTCGGCGGACTTGACCGTCCGAGCGCCGGCAAATTATACGTGGACGGCAAGAACCTGTTTAAGATGACCGAAAGCCAGCTTGTTTCCTATAAGCAGAAGACGGTCGGATTTGTCTGGCAGAACAATGCGAGAAACCTGCTGCCTTACCTGACGGCGATCCAAAACGTAGAGCTGCCGATGCTGTTCTGCGAGCCGAAGGAACGTCATGAGAGAGCGCTTGAACTGCTTACGCTTGTCGGAATGGCGCACAAGAAGGACAGCAAGCTGAACCAGCTGTCCGGCGGTGAACAGCAGCGTATCGCAATTGCCATTGCACTTGCAAACCGTCCGAAGCTGCTTCTTGCCGAC
>JAGADM010000116.1 GCA_017613595.1 Lachnospiraceae bacterium
GAAGGAAACGGACAGTCCGCCGACACCGGCAATCAGGATAACCGATACAACGAACAGGTTCTTGTTCTCGTTCAGATCAACCTTCTGAATCATCTTCAGACCGGATACTGCGATGAATCCGTACAGAGCCATGCAGACACCGCCCATGACGCAGCTCGGAATCGAGTTAACGAAAGCGATGAACGGAGATACGAAAGAAATCAGAATCGCGCCGATAGCAGCTGCGAAGATGGAAACTACGGAAGCGTTCTTCGTGATGGCTACACAGCCGATGGACTCACCGTAAGTGGTGTTCGGGCAGCCGCCGAAGAATGCGCCGGCCATGGAGCCGACACCGTCGCCGAGGAGGGTTCTGTGAAGACCGGGATCCTCAAGCAGGTCGCGTTCAATAATCGAGGAGATATTCATATGGTCCGCAATGTGCTCTGCGAATACTACGAAGGCAACCGGAACATATGCTACGAAAACGGTCATGAAATAGGTACCGGAGAAGTTATCAAATGCACCCTTTGCATTTAAGAACGTGAAATCCGGAAGCGCGAGAAATGTCTTAAGCTGGATTTCCTTGTCCGGACCGAGAAGGTTTCTGAAAGGTGTTACGGTCAGCAAACACATTTCCTTGGAATCAAATACATATTTGCCGAGGATCGTAAGAACGAGGGCAAACATATAACCGGCCAGAATACCGTAAATGAACGGAATGAGCTTTCCGCTCTTCTTGCCGTATACGGAAGAAAGCATCGTTACAACGAGGGTTACAAGTCCGCACAGAAGCGCAAGCTTGGTATCGGGTTCCGTTCCGTTCGCACCCTTTGCGAGATCGCCGACAGCGTTTCCGGCAAGGGAAAGTCCGATGATGGCAACGGTAGGTCCGATAACAACTGCGGGCATAAGCTTCTCTACCCATTTCGAACCGCAGAACTTAACGATAATTGCGATGACAACATATACAAGACCGGCAAGCACCGCACCGAGCAGTAATCCGAAGTAACCGAGGGCAGCGGTAGCAGCGCCTGTGAAGGCAGAGGTCATGGAGCCGAGGAATGCGAAGGAAGAACCGAGGAATACGGGGCTCTTACGCATCGTGAACAGCAGGTAAACCAGAGTACCGATACCGGCACCGAAAAGGGCTGCTGCAGGGCTCATCGGTTTGTCTGCAATCATCTCGCCGACATTGCCGTTAATGATAACGGGCACAACAAGCGTTGCAGTCATGATTGCAAGCAGCTGCTGCAGGGCGAAGACAATCAGTTGCGGGAATTTCGGCTTGTCTTCTACTTGATAGATGAGTTTCATAGATACCTCCTCGAAGAATAGAATTGTTGAGAGAGCAGGGCAAAAAAAATATGCCGTGAGGTCACATTTTCCCTAAATGTGATAATAGCACGGCACATTTCATTTGTAAACACTTTTTCGGCAAAAACTACAAGATGTTGTGTTATTCTATCGCTGTAGTACAACAGGGTGTGGTTTTGCGTCTCGAAAAGGTAAGAATGGTTGACAAGTTCAACGTGGTTTCAGGCCTTCTTCTCCTCAGACGGTTCCTCTGCGTCCTTACGGATGTGAAGGGCCGGGAAAGCATGCTCCAAACGGCGTTCCGTAAGGGTCGTCCTGCCGACCAACTTCAGGTAGCGGTGCTTGATCCGGTTCAACCTGCGAAGCAGTCTTGCGCGCCGTCTCTCGGTCTTTTTCTGAAGCTCCTCACGGTTATCCGCAAAGGATTTCTTCAGCCGGTCGCGCTCGTACTCGAGGCGCCCCAAAAACAGCTCGCGGTTCTCCGCCATCGAAAGCTCGATGGCCTCCCTCTTCTCAATCAAGGCATCCTTTGTATCGGCCAGGAATTCCTTTCCTTCCTCGCTCTTCTCCATCACGCTGATGGTACTCTCGTGAAGGCCCGTTCCGATGAAATCCGAAACATCGTCCATCAGGTCTGCAATGCTCTTCGCGAAGCCGAGTCGGATGCGCAGCTTGCGGATTTCGATGACCGTCACGCTCCAGTCTGCCACATAAACGGTAAATGCGACGATCAAAAACACCGTGACAGCCTTCCCGGGGACAACCTTATAAAGCTTTTCCACAAGCGGATGGATGATCATCATCGTGCCGGTGCACGCAAGGCCCCAGATGATCGAAAACCGGAGGCATATGTAGCCTTTCAGGTTGAACGGCTGCTTAGAGTAATCCCACCATTTTTCATGGAAGACCTTCTCAAGAACCCATCCGGTAAGAAACTCAAGAGCTGTTGTCAGCACCACCGATACCGGAAACAGCACGAACACATTGTCCCGAAACGGGCTCAGAAGAATCGTGATTCCGGTAAATCCCACTCCGTAAATTGTGCACACCGGCCCGCCGACGAATCACCGGTTCGAGAATTCCCCGTAATTAACCGTATGATACACTACCTCGACACACCAGCCGAGGAACGAGTAGATTGTGATGAAGAACAACAGCTCTGAAAAGTTCATTTTCCCTTGTATGATATTTACGAAGCAGTAAATCATACCTTCCTTTCATTTTTGTACTGTGCCATAATACATTCAGATGCTGTGGACTTTTGATTTTCCCCTGTAGCTTTGACTACTCGACAGGAGTGTATTGCCGCTACATTATCTGAATTGTTTATAGCTGGATGTGCCGATCCGTACAGAGCACTCATTTCAATCAAGGATACGATGATAATTGTTGGTGGATATCACAGTATCAATCTCATGAAAGGAGAACGTCCATGATCTACGTTGGCATTGACATCGCCAAACTCAACCA
>JAGADM010000117.1 GCA_017613595.1 Lachnospiraceae bacterium
CAACGTTCCGTGCCCGACCTGCGGCAAGCATAACTTCACCGATATCCGTCAGTTCAACCTGATGTTCAAGACGTTCCAGGGCGTTACCGAGGATGCGAAGAACACCGTATATCTCCGTCCGGAGACCGCACAGGGTATCTTCGTAAACTTCAAGAACGTACAGCGTACGAGCCGTAAGAAGATTCCGTTCGGTATCGGCCAGATCGGTAAGAGCTTCCGTAACGAGATCACGCCCGGTAACTTCACGTTCCGTACCCGTGAGTTCGAGCAGATGGAACTGGAGTTCTTCTGCGAGCCCGGTACCGACCTTGAGTGGTTTCAGTATTGGAGAGCATTCTGCCGTGACTGGCTGCTTTCGCTCGGTATCAAGGAAGATGAGATGCGTCTCCGCGACCATGCTCCCGAGGAGCTGTGCTTCTATTCGAAGGGCACGACCGATATCGAGTTCCTGTTCCCGTTCGGCTGGGGCGAGCTTTGGGGTATTGCGGACCGTACCGACTATGACCTGACGCAGCATATCAATACGTCCGGTGAGGATCTTACCTACTTCGATGATGAGAAGCAGCAGAGATACACGCCTTACGTTGTTGAGCCTTCACTCGGCGCAGACCGTGTCGTTCTTGCGTTCCTGTGCGCAGCATACGACGAGGAAGAACTTGCCGAAGGCGATGTACGTACCGTGCTTCATTTCCATCCGGCACTTGCTCCGGTTAAGATCGGCGTGCTTCCGCTTTCGAAGAAGCTTGCCGAGGGCGCTGACAAGATTTACGCTGAACTCAGCAAATACTACAACTGCGAATACGATGACCGCGGAAACATCGGTAAGCGTTACCGCCGTCAGGACGAGATCGGTACTCCGTTCTGCGTAACCTACGATTTCGACTCCGAGACCGACGGCTGCGTAACCGTACGTGACCGTGACACGATGGAGCAGGAGAGAATTAAGATCGAGGATCTGAAGAGCTACTTCGAGAAGAAGTTCGAGTGGTAAAATAAATCCCCCCGCGAAACTTTTTAACCGGTTTTGCGGGGATTTTTATACCCATTTTTTAGTCATTGGGAGGATTGACGCAATCCCCTCGTCATGTTATGCTGTAACCGGGGAAAACCTGCTGTAAACCCTTATTTTACTGGAATTGCAACCGCCGGTTGACAAATTGAAAAGCCGGGTTTATAGACTGCAACCGACTGTTTTGTTACGATGAACTTGCTTAAGCGAGACAACAACACAGGCAGACGATGATACATCGTACTTGCAGAAAGGAAATAATATGATTTTAGCAGATAAGATAATTAACGAAAGAAAGAGAAACGGCTGGTCGCAGGAAGACCTCGCGGAGCAGCTTTCCGTTTCGAGACAGTCCATTTCCAAATGGGAGAGCGCACAGGCGATTCCCGATATTCAGAAGATTATTAAAATGGCGGACCTTTTCGGTGTCAGCACCGACTACCTTTTAAAGGATGAAATGGAGCCCGCCGATCTGGCAGGAGGCATGGTTTCCTACGATGACAGCACGACCGGATTCCGTCAGGTTTCGATGGAAGAGGCCAATGAGTTCCTTTCTCTTGAAGAAAGACTCAGTCCCCGCCTCGCCAATATGGTCAGCCTGATCATCCTCGGACCGGCTGTACTGATCGCCTTCCTTGCGATTTCGCAGATTCCCGGAGTTCTGCTTGCGGAAGGATTCCTGACGGCCATGGGCGTTGCGGCGCTTCTTGTAATGACTGCCGCGGCAGTATGCGTTCTTGTTCTTGACGGGCTTAAGAGAAAGCCTTTCCAGTACCTTGAAACCGAACCGATTGAGACGATGTACGGTGTGTCCGGCATGGTCAACGAGCGGAAGAACATGCTGAAAGAGAAGCATGGCCGCATGATTGCCGCCGGCGTTCTCCTCTGCATCCTGAGCGTAGTTCCGCTCGTAGTTGTATCCTGCACCGTTCCGAAGGGATGGCTCGTCCTTCTCATGGTTGTTCTGCTGCTTGCCATGGTATCCGCAGCAGTGAACCTCTTCGTACGCGCCGGTTCCATGATGGGTGCTTTCGACAAGCTTCTTCAGGAAGGCGGATACTCAATCGCGGAGAAGAAGAGCAACACGGTTGTCGGCGCATTTGCCGGCGCGTACTGGATGATTGCGACCGCAGTCTTCCTCGGATGGGGATTCTGCTTTAACGGCTGGGACAGGAACTGGATCATATGGCCGATCGCGGGCGTTCTTTTTGCCGCGCTGATAATTGTTGTAAAGGCAGCCACAGGTAAGAATAATCAGTAAAAAAGACAAATGCAACGTCATAAAAGCGGCGCTCAAACCGGCAAAGGTGAGAGCGCCGTTTTCGCGCGATCCGCACATCTTCGTGTATAAAAAATTCCTCTTTCCTTCTACGCGCCGCTGTGCTATTATGGTAGCAAACGAGGGGCAGTATTCAGGACGGTGCGGATTATGATGAGTTTAAAGCGAATCAGGCATGGTCACAGAGGCTGTGCACAATTATTTATGAGACAGGGGAGACACAAGAACGGCTTATACGTGAAAAGTATGGCTGTGTTCTTGTGTTTTGTTGTTTTTATGGGAATCTGTGTTCCCAAAGCAGGAACCGCGGCGGCGGAAACAAGTACCGGCGATGTGGAAATCAGCTTGATGCAGACGGGCACCGGCGGACTTGTCTCTGACGGAATCTCTTCGTCCAAAACGGGTGTTATCACAGTCCCCGAAATGAAAAACTCAACGGAGGACTTCGATCCGACGCGTGACGGCGAAGGCTTTTCCGCGGTACTTTACGACAACTCAAACGGTCTTCCGACTTCGGAAGCCAATGCCATTGCCGAAACGGCCGACGGATTTCTCTGGTTCGGCTGCTACAGCGGTCTGATCCGGTATGACGGCAACACATTTGTCCGTATGGATTCCACGTCCGGTATCGCAAGCGTAGTGTGCCTCTATGTAGACAGCAAGGAACGTCTCTGGGTCGGTACCAATGACGCCGGACTGGCGGTAATCGAAAAAGGTGAGACCAGGTTCTTCCGTATGAAGGACGGCCTTACATCGGATTCCATCCGTGAGATTACGGAGGCTCCGGACGGCAGTATCTATGTCGCAATGACCAAAGGTGTTGCCCGCATCAATGCCGATATGGATATCCAGATCATCGACCATTATGTCATTGAGGGACAGTATATCCGCGGTATCAGCACCGGTGCGGACGGAGTGATATACGGACTTACCCAGAAGGGTGAAGTTTTTACCATCGTAGCCAAAGGGCAGACGGATAGTTCTTACAGTGCGAGCAATATAGAAGTCAAATACCAATACGCAAGCAATCTGGGAATTGATTCCGTTGCCAGTATCCTGCCGGATCCGACTGACCCGAAATACATCTATCTCGGAACGGAAGGGTCGAAGATCTACCGCGTGAACCTCTACGGCGGAAAGATTGACATGGAAGAATATGATGTTTCTCCTCTTACGCATATCAACTGTATGCGCAAGTACGGAAATACTCTGTGGATCTGTGCCGATTCCGGAGGCGTCGGCGCATACGAAAACGGACACCTGCGCCGGCTGCAGGGCATCCCGATGGATAACTCCATTGATAATCTGCATCGTGATTACGCAGGCAATTACTGGTTTACTTCGTCACGGCAGGGTGTCATGAAGGTTGTACCGAACCGGTTCACCGATGTCCTCAAGTATTACAGTGAAGAACTGAGCAAAATCGGAATCGATGACGATAGGATCGTAGTCAATTCCACCTGTCTTTACGGCACCAAGGTGCTTCTCGGAACGGATAAGGGACTGATCGTTCTGAATGAAAGCGGTCTCCTCGGAAAACTCTTTGTGGAGGACGCGCGTGACGCGTCGGGGAACGTATATGAACCGACCGAACTGACCGAACTGCTGAACGGCGTGCGTATCCGTTCCATTATCCGCGACAGTAAAAACCGTGTCTGGTTCTCAACCTACAGCGAATACGGGCTCATACGTTATGACCGGGGACATGTCATGTTCTTTACGAAGGAGGACGGAATGCCGTCTAAGCGTATTCGTGCCGTGTGCGAGGCTTCGGACGGATCGATTCTTGCGGCCTGTACCGGCGGCGCCGTAAGAATTGTCGGCGATGAGATCAAAACGACTTATAACGAGACATTCGGCATCCTGAACACCGAGGTGCTGACTGTTGCGGAAGGTGTGAACGGAGACGTCCTGATCGGTACGGATGGTGACGGAATATACCTCGTCGGAACGGATGGAAATACCCTTCATTTCGGCGTTGAAGAAGGACTTACCTCGGGCGTTGTCATGCGTATCAAGAAGGACCCGAAAAGAGACATTTTCTGGATTGTAACAAGTAACTCGATCGCCTTTGCCGACGCGGACAGGAATATCCAGACGATTAAGAATTTCCCGTATTCGAACAACTTTGACATCTACGTAAACGATAAAGATGAAGTGTGGATTTTGAGCAGTAACGGTATCTATCTCGTGGGTGAGGAGGAACTGCTCAGAAACCGTGATGTCAATCCTGTATTTTACAGTCATGACAACGGTCTGCAGCACGTTTCGACGGCCAACTCCTACAGTGACATTTCCGACGACGGCGACCTCTATATCGCCTGCAGTACCGGTGTTGTAAAGGTTAACATCGACAGTGCGACCGAGAACATCCAGGTGCCGAAGGCCGCGATTCCGTATATCGACGGTGACGGCGTACGGTACTATCCGTTGGAGGACGGTTCTTTCCGGATTCCGGCCATGGTCAAGAAAGTGACCTTATATTGTCATGTATTCAACTACACGTTGATCAATCCGGACGTTTCCTTCCGCCTGGAGGGCTACGAGGACGGATTCCGGACAATGAAACGTAACGAAATGGGACCGGTCGATTACACAAACCTGAAGGGCGGCGTGTATCAGTACCAGCTGTACATGAAGGACCTGTTCGGACACAGTGATTTCGTGCTGGATGTAACCATCCGAAAGAAGGGAGCATTTTACGAAACCTACTGGTTCCGGATTATGGCGGTGCTTTTCATCCTCGGTATAATTGCCTATATCGTATATCTCTATGTGGACGCGAAACTGCGCAAGCTCATGGAACGTGAGCGGCAGCAGGAAATCTTCATCGATGAGATGACCGAAGCGTTTGCAAAGACAATCGATATTAAGGACCGCTACACGAACGGTCACTCGTTCCGCGTGGCAAAGTACACGACCATGTTAGCGAAGGAACTCGGGTACAGCGATGAGGAAATTAAGAAATACCATCGTATCGCGCTGCTGCACGATATCGGAAAGATCGGCGTTCCCGGGGCGGTGCTCAATAAGCAGGGCAAGCTGACCGATGAAGAATTCGCAATCATCAAATCCCACGCCGGGCGCGGTGCCGTGGTATTAAAGGACATCTCCATTATGCCCGAGCTCGCAATCGGCGCCGCGGAGCATCATGAGCGTCCGGACGGCAAAGGATATCCGAAGGGACTCAAAGGCGATGAGATCGCGCGTGTCGCACAGATCATCGCGGTGGCGGACACATTTGACGCCATGTATTCCGACCGTCCTTACCGGAAACGCATGAACTTTGACAAGGCGGTTTCCATCATCAAGGAAGGCTCCGGAACACAGCTGACGGCCGATGTTGTCGACGCGTTCTTAAGACTTGTCGACAAGGGCGAGTTCCGTGCTCCGGACGATGTCGGCGGCGGTACGACCGAGGATATCAACAACATCCATAAGGATCAGCAGAAGGCAGCCGAAGCGCCAAAGGAAGCGGAAGGAAAGCCCGCGGAGACGAAGCCGGAGGAGGCGAAGAACCCGGAAGAAGCCCCGGATTCATCCGAAAAGAAAGAGGGATAATCTGTGATGAAAATGTGGATTTCCACCGGATTATCCACTTTATCAACAATTTGATTCCATTAGTGTAGTCTGAAACCCGTCGCGGAGTGCCTGCGGCGGGTTTTTCATTGTGGATAAATCGGTCGTATTTGTCTTGAAAAGCCTGAAAAACCGAAGGCACGGGAAACCTTCGTCAACCCCGCGCCGAAGAAATAAATCAGTTGCCTTATAGGGCACAAAGTGGTATAATATCACAGAATATGGGTTCGTATGGTCTGCCGTCTGCAGCGCAGCGAACACATGCAGTAATTCTGCGGGAAGGATGAAATAGAGAATGGGACTTATTACGAAGATTTTCGGTACGCACAGCGATCATGAGCTGAAGCGCATTAAACCGATTGTGGACCGGATCGAAAGCCTTGAGCCGGAGTATGAGCAGTTCAGTGATGAGCAGCTTGCACATAAAACTGTGGAATTCAAGGAGCGGCTCGCGGGCGGCGAGACGTTAGACGATATTCTGCCGGAGGCATATGCCGCGGTAAGAGAAGCCGCGAAGAGAACGCTCGGACAGCGCGCGTTCCGCGTACAGCTGATCGGCGGTATCGTACTGCATCAGGGCCGTATCGCCGAGATGAAGACCGGTGAAGGTAAGACGCTCGTGCTGACTTTTCCGTCATATCTGAACGCGCTTACCGGCAGAGGCGTACACGTTGTAACCGTCAACGATTACCTGGCAAAGCGTGACTCCGAGTGGATGGGCCAGATCCATCGTTTCCTCGGTCTCACCGTCGGCTGTATCCTGAACCACATGGACAACGACGAGCGCCGCGCGCAGTACGCATGCGACATTACCTACGGAACGAACAACGAATTCGGTTTCGACTATCTGCGTGACAACATGGTGGTTTACAAGGAGCGTCTCGTTATGAGAGACCTTGCTTACGCCATCATCGATGAGGTCGACTCCGTATTGATCGATGAAGCGAGAACCCCGCTTATCATTTCCGGTCAGAGCGGCAAATCAACGAAGCTTTACGAAGTGTGCGACATCCTCGCGAGACAGCTTACCAAAGGTACCGAGACCGAACTCAGCAAGATGGATATCATCATGGGCGAGCAGGCTGAGGAAACCGGCGACTACGTTGTGAACGAGAAGGAGCGTACCGTCAACCTGACCGAGCAGGGCGTTCATAAGGTGGAGCAGTTCTTCCGCATCGAGAACCTTGCCGATGCCGAGAACCTTGAGATCCAGCATAACGTCAACCTCGCGCTGAAGGCGCATAACCTGTTCCAGAAGGATCACGATTACGTGGTTAAGGACGACGAGGTTCTGATCGTAGATGACTTTACCGGACGTATTCTTCCGGGCCGCCGCTACAGCGACGGTCTGCATCAGGCGATCGAAGCGAAGGAGCATGTTAAGGTTAAGCGTGAGAGCCGTACGCTTGCAACGATTACCTTCCAGAACTTCTTCAACAAATACGAAAAGAAGTGCGGCGCGACCGGTACGGCGCAGACTGAGGAACGCGAATTCCGTGAGATCTACGGCATGGACGTTGTCTGCATCCCGACCAACAAGCCGGTAGCGAGAATCGACCATGAGGACGCGGTATACCGCACCAAGCGTGAGAAGTTAAATGCCATCGTTGACGCGGTTGTGGAGTCCCACAACGCAGGTCAGCCGGTACTTGTCGGTACGATTACGATCGAGGCTTCCGAGACCATCAGCGATGCGCTCCGTAAGAGAAATATCCCTCATAAGGTGCTGAACGCGAAGTTCCACGAGATTGAGGCTGAGATCATTGCCGAAGCCGGTAAGAAGGGTGCCGTTACGATCGCGACCAACATGGCCGGCCGTGGTACCGATATCCGTCTCGGCGGCGCACTCGACATTCCCGAGGACGCTACTCCCGAGCAGAGAGCCGAGCTTACCGCGGAATCCGAGAAGCGTGCCGATGAGATCCGTGCACTCGGCGGTCTGAAGATCATCGGTACGGAGCGTCACGAATCAAGACGTATTGATAACCAGCTGCGCGGACGTTCCGGACGTCAGGGTGACCCCGGTGAGTCCCGCTTCTACATCTCCCTTGAGGACGATCTGATGCGTCTGTTCGGTTCCGAGCGTATGATGGGCATCTTCAAGACGCTCGGCCTTGATGACGGCCAGGAGATCCATCATAAGATGCTCTCGAACGTTATCGAGCGTGCACAGAAGAGAATTGAGGATAACAACTTCGGTATCCGTAAAAACGTACTGGAATATGACCGCGTGAACAACGAGCAGCGTGAGATCATCTACGGCGAGCGCCGTAAGGTTCTCGACGGCGAGAACATGCGGGAAAATATCATGAAGATGGCCGACCGCACGATGGAACGTCTTGTCGGCACCTACATCAACGACGATGTGGTGGCGGAAGAGTGGGATTTGCCCGCGTTCAACAAGGAAGTGGAGAACATCTTCGATATTCCGATGGATGAGTTCACACCGACCAAGCTTGCGGAGTCCCGCAACAAGGATGTCCTTGCGAAGCTTGAGGAGGCAGTTCATAAGCGTTACGCAGAGCAGGAAGCACAGTTCCCGCCGGAGCAGTTTCGCGAGATCGAGCGTGTATTCCTTCTTCGTTCCATCGACCGCAAGTGGATGAACCACATCGACGATATGGAACAGCTGAAGCAGGGTATCGGCCTGCAGTCCTTCGGTCAGAGAGACCCGGTTCAGGAATACAAATTCCAGGGTTATGACATGTTCAACGAGATGACCGACGCCATCGCCGAGGATACGATCCGTGCCCTCATGCACATCCGCGTGCAGGAGAAGGCAGAGCGTGAAGAGGTTGCGAAGGTTACCGGAACGAACAAGGATGACAGCGCAACCCGCGAGCCCGTTCGCCGTTCCGCGAAGAAGATCATGCCGAACGATCCCTGTCCGTGCGGCAGCGGCAAGAAGTACAAGTTCTGCTGCATGAAGAAGGACGCCCTGAAGTGACGGTTTTCTGCCTAAAAGGTTCCCGGTTCGCCTGAAAGAAATCGTGCCGTGAGCGGGTAAGCCCTGCGAGAGACCTTGTTTCATGCCGGTTGGTACCATAGACGAAATGAAGCCGGTTTACATGCCGGGTCGCCTTGCGAGAGGCTCGGTTTGTATTCGGGCCGGTACCATCGATGAAACGAAAGCCGGTTCGCATGCCGGATCGCCTTGCGAGAGGCCTTGTTTCATGCCGGTTGGTACCATAGACGAAATGAAGCCGGGTGAGTACCATGCCGGCTCCCGGTAATTGGCACCGATTGTGAGGGAACAACACAATAGTACCATTTCTGCTGCCAAGATAAGAATATGCGTGGTACCGCACATGCTTAAGCGAGAAAAGGGTACCAGTGAAGAGATGTTCAGTGGTATCAAGGGCGGCAAGTCGAACAGTTGGTTCCACGAGTGATGTTATTCAGCTGCAAATCCTTTGTATGAATGGAGATAGGAATGGAACTACCTTTGTCAGCAGGATAAAAAGGTACCACTCAATTGGAATACAATGGTACCAACCGGGGGGGAATCCCGGATAGTACCATTCCTGGGAATCAAAGAATGCTTCTTCACCGAAGGAACGCCGAAAGAGGATACAATCAATCGGTAACGGAAAGCAGAAAGAGACAGAAATCGGAGAAATAACATGATTGAATTAGATCAGATGAAGGCAACGCTTGGGGCATATAAGCAGCCGCTCAAGGAAGTGGGCGATTCGCTCGAGCTCGAGGCGAAGACAAGAAAGATAGAGGAGCTTTCCGGGCTTCTCGAATCCCCGGGATTCTGGGACAATGTCGAGCGCGCGCAGAAGAGCTCCCGCGAACTGAATGAGCTCAAGCAGACGGTCGAAGGCTACCAGAAGCTGCAGCGCCAGTATGAGGATATCGAGGCATTCATCGAGATGGGTTACGAAGAGAATGACCCCGAGATGATCCCTGAGATCCAGGCCGAGCTTGACGAGTTCACGACGACGCTCGACGACCTCCGTCTGGAGACGCTTCTTTCCGGTCCCTACGACAAGGAAAATGCGATCGTCACCCTCCACGCAGGTGCCGGCGGCACCGAGAGCTGCGACTGGGCGAGCATGCTTTACCGCATGTACCAAAAGTACGCGCAGAAGAAGGGCTACACAGTCGAGACGCTTGACTACCAGGACGGCGACGAAGCCGGGATCAAGGCGGTTACGTTCCAGGTAAACGGCACGAACGCGTACGGACACTTAAAGAGCGAGCACGGCGTACACCGTCTCGTGAGACTGAGCCCGTTCAATGCGAACAACAAGAGACAGACATCTTTCGTCTCATGCGATGTCATGCCGGACATTGAGGACGATCTTGACGTTGAGATCAACGAGAAGGACCTGCGGATCGACACGTACCACAGTAGCGGTGCGGGCGGTCAGCACATCAATAAAACGTCTTCGGCTATCCGTATCACGCACCTGCCGACCGGCATCGTGGTACAGTGCCAGAACGAGCGAAGCCAGTTCCAGAACAAGGACAAGGCTATGCAGATGCTGAAGGCAAAGCTGTATCTGTTAAAGCAGCAGGAAGCGGAGGACAAGACGTCCGGCATCCGCGGCGAGGTTCGCGGAATCGATTTCGGAAGCCAGATCCGTTCCTACGTCCTGCAGCCTTACACAATGGTTAAGGACACCCGTACGGCGGTCGAAGTAGGGAACGCGCAGAGCGTACTTGACGGCAACCTCGATCCGTTCATCAACGGCTATCTGAAGTGGCTCGCGACGGGCGGCACCGCGAAGGGCGAGGAGTAGGAAACGCACCTGAAAACGCCGTCCGCGGAACAAAGGACGGGCAATAAGGATGCGCCCGTAAGAACACTGCACGGCAGAGGAAGAGCTGCGTCACACATATCACCCGAAAGGAGCCTTTATGGAATTCAAGCTGCATTCTGAGTTTCAGCCGACCGGCGATCAGCCGCAGGCGATCAGGGAACTGGTCGAAGGCTTTCAGGAGGGCAATCAGTTCGAGACACTGCTCGGTGTTACCGGTTCCGGTAAGACGTTTACGATGGCCAATATCATCCAGGCCCTCCAGTGCCCGACGCTGATCATTTCGCATAACAAGACGCTCGCCGCGCAGTTGTACGGCGAGATGAAGGAATTCTTCCCGGAAAATGCGGTGGAGTATTTCGTCAGCTACTATGATTATTACCAGCCCGAGGCGTACATTCCGTCCTCGGACACCTATATCGAAAAGGACGCGGACGTCAATCTGGAGATTGACCGCCTGCGCCACTCCGCGACCGCGTCTCTTACGGAACGCCGCGATGTTATCGTTGTGGCTTCGGTTTCGTGTATCTACGGACTCGGCAGCCCGATCGACTACCAGAACATGACTTTGTCGATCCGCCCGGGGCAGAAACGCGACCGCGATGACGTACTGCGCCGTCTGATTGAGATGCAGTACGTGAGAAGCGACCTGGATTTCCGCCGAGGCACGTTCCGCGTGCGCGGAGATGTTGTCGAGATCTATCCGATTGCCGGCGGTGACGGCGAAGCGTACCGTGTCGAGTTCTTCGGTGACGAGATTGACCGCATCCAGCTGATCGACGCGCTTAAGGGAAGCGCCAAAGCCGACCTCGAGCACATGGTCGTATTTCCCGCGTCGCATTATGTTGTCGACGCAGAGCGCCGCGAAGAGGCGCTTCACAATATCGAGGCGGAGCTCGCGGAGCGCGTGGACTATTTCCAGCGCGAGGAGAAATACATCGAAGCGCAGCGTATCAACGAACGTACGCGCTATGATCTTGAAATGCTTCGGGAGACCGGATTCTGTTCCGGAATCGAGAACTATTCAATGCATTTGTCCGGACATACGCCGAAGGATTCGCCGAGCACATTGATGGATTATTTTCCGGATGACTATCTGATCATTGTCGATGAGTCGCACATTACGATTCCGCAGGTCAGAGGCATGTATAACGGTGACCAGGCGCGTAAGTCTACACTTGTAGAATTCGGATTCCGCTTGCCTTCCGCCAAATGCAACCGCCCGCTTTCCTTTGACGAATTCGAGAGCAAGATCAACCAGATGCTCTTCGTTTCGGCAACGCCCGACGAGTACGAAGCCGAGCATGAACTGCTTCGCGCGGAGCAGATCATCCGTCCGACCGGACTCCTTGATCCGGAGGTTGACGTGCGCCCGGTTGCGAACCAGGTGGACGACCTTGTCGGCGAGATCCGTAAGGAAACCGCACGCGGCAATAAGGTGCTTGTGACGACGCTTACCAAGCGTATGGCGGAGGAACTGACCGATTACCTTCGGGACATCGGCATCCGCGTTAAGTATCTGCATTCCGATATCGACACGCTGGAACGAGGCGAGATCATCCGCGATATGCGTCTTGACCTCTTCGATGTGCTGGTCGGGATCAACCTTCTCAGAGAAGGTCTCGATATTCCCGAGATCGGGCTTGTAGCAATCCTCGACGCCGATAAGGAAGGCTTCCTCCGTTCGAAGACTTCGCTTGTGCAGACCATCGGCCGCGCGGCGAGAAATGCGGACGGTCATGTCATCATGTACGCGGACACGATGACCGAATCGATGCGCTACGCAATCGACGAGACGAACCGCCGCCGTAAAGTCCAGGCGGCGTACAACGAAGAACACGGTATTACGCCGCAGTCCATCCGTAAGGAAGTGCGCGACCTGATCCGGATTTCGAAGAAGGCCGAGAAGATTACGAACGGTCTTGAGAAAGACTATGAATCGATGAGCACGAAGGAACTCGAAGAGCTCATCTCGAAGCTTACAAAGAAGATGCACACGGCTGCCGCCGAGCTCGATTTCGAGCGTGCCGCGGAGCTTCGTGACGAGATTATGAAGATCAAAAAGCAGATGTACGAGTAAGAAACGGCAGCCGACAGAACCGCCGGAAAGCGCAAAGCGAAAGCGGGCCGTCTTTACTTTGAAGAGAACAGAGACACGATGAACACACCTAAGAAATATATCCGCGTTCGCGGCGCGAACGAGAACAATCTGAAGAGTCTGTGCGTGGACATTCCCCGCGACGAGCTGGTCGTACTGACCGGCTTATCGGGATCGGGCAAGAGTTCGCTCGCATTTGACACCATCTATGCGGAAGGACAGCGGCGGTACATGGAGTCGCTCAGCAGCTATGCGCGCCAGTTCCTCGGGCAGATGGAAAAGCCCGATGTGGAGAGCATTGAAGGCCTTCCTCCCGCAATTTCCATTGATCAGAAATCGACGAACCGTAATCCGCGGTCGACCGTCGGAACCGTGACGGAGATCTACGATTATTTTCGTCTTCTGTATGCCAGAATCGGCACACCGCACTGCCCGAACTGCGGCACTTTGATCGCAAGGCAGACCGTTGACCAGATGGCCGACACCGTGACAGCCCTTCCCGAGGGAACCAAGTTCATGGTGCTTGCGCCGGTTGTCCGCGGCAGGAAGGGCGAGCACGCCAAAGTGCTCGAAGCGGCCCGTAAGAGCGGCTACGTGCGTGCCAATGTGGACGGCAATATGTACGAACTGTCTGAGGAGATCAAGCTCGACAAGAACCAGAAACACAACATCGAAATCGTTGTGGACCGTCTTGTCGTGCGCGAGGGTATCGGACAGCGTCTGACTGACTCTTTGGAGAGCGCTCTCAGACTTGCGGAAGGACTTGTGTATGTGGACGTCGTGGACGGTGAGAGGCTTCGCTTCTCGGAGAATTTCGCCTGCCCCGAGTGCGGCACGACGATTGACGAACTGGAGCCGCGTACATTTTCCTTCAACAATCCTTTCGGCGCGTGCCCGGCGTGTCACGGTCTCGGTATGACGATGGAATTTACCGAAGCCGGCATCATTCCGGATGAGTCTTTGAGTATTCTGGACGGAGCCATCGCGGCGCCCGGCTGGAACTCGGTTGTCGATCCGGGAAGCTTTTCGCGGTGCATTCTCGATGCGCTCGCGAAGGAGTATTCATTTTCCTTAAAGACGCCGTTTCGGGATTATCCGGACAATGTGCGGAGCATCCTTCTCTACGGTACGGACGGCAAGAAGGTCGATGTGCATTACCGCAGTCAGCGCGGACAGGGTGTGTACGATATCGCTTTCGAGGGCGTGATCGAATACACGAGACGCCGCTACCGCGAGACGACTTCCGAGACGATGCGGCGGGAGTATGAGGAGTGCATGGAGATCAAGCCGTGTATGGAATGCGGCGGCAAGAGACTTCGTAAGGAGGCACTTGCGGTTACAATCGGCGAGAGGAACATCGACGAAGTGTGCGGCATGCCGGTACGGGACCTCAAGGAGTTCCTTGAGAACCTCGAACTGACGCCCGTGAAACGGCAGATCGGCGAGATGATCCTTCGGGAAATCCGTGCAAGAGTCGGATTTCTCTCGGATGTGGGACTCGATTATCTGACCCTTTCGAGGGCAACGGCTTCTCTTTCGGGAGGAGAGGCACAGCGGATCCGTCTTGCGACGCAGATCGGTTCGGGTCTGGTCGGGGTGGCATACATTCTCGACGAGCCGAGCATCGGACTGCATCAGCGGGACAACGACAAGCTGTTACGGTCATTGATGGGGCTTCGCGACCTCGGCAACTCGCTTCTTGTTGTGGAGCATGACGAGGACACGATGCTTGCGGCAGACTGGATTGTGGACATCGGACCCGGCGCGGGACAGAACGGCGGGCGGCTGGTGGCACAGGGCAAGGCAGCCGACATCATGGCATGTAAGGATTCGCTGACCGGTGATTACCTTGCGGGACGGCGCTTCATTCCGATTCCTTCGGAGCGCAGAAAGCCAACCGGATGGCTTACCGTAAAGGGCGCGAGAGAGCATAACCTGAAGAATATCGATGTGGATATCCCACTCGGTGTCTTCACATGTGTGACGGGCGTTTCGGGCTCTGGCAAGAGCTCGCTCGTCAACGAGATACTCTACAAAACGCTCGCAAAAGAACTGAACCGCGCGCGTATCATCTCCCCCGGGGAGCATGACGCGATACTCGGCACGGAACAGCTCGACAAGGTCATCAACATTGACCAGTCGCCGATCGGCAAGACGCCGAGAAGCAACCCCGCAACCTACACGGGCGTATTTGACATGATCCGGGATCTGTTCGCTAATACGACCGAGGCAAAGGTGCGCGGATTCAACAAAGGACGGTTCAGCTTTAACGTCAAAGGCGGACGCTGCGAAGCCTGTAAGGGCGACGGTATCGTCAAGATCGAGATGAACTTCCTGCCCGATGTGTACGTGCCCTGCGAAGTGTGCGGCGGCAAGCGCTACAACCGGGAAACGCTCGAGGCCACCTATAAGGGCAAGAGCATTTATGACGTACTGGAGATGACGGTGGAGGAGGCGGTTCCCTTCTTCGCAAACATTCCGTCAATCCGCAGCAAGATTGAGACTCTGAATGAAGTGGGATTGTCTTATCTGAAGCTCGGGCATCCCTCGACCTCTCTGTCCGGAGGCGAAGCGCAGCGCGTAAAGCTCGCTACGGAGCTTAGCAAACGAAGCACCGGTAAGACGGTGTATATACTGGATGAGCCGACGACGGGACTGCATTTCGCGGACGTCGAGAAGCTGATCCGGATCTTACAAAGATTCGCGGAGAACGGCAACACGGTCATTGTCATCGAGCACAATCTCGATGTCATCAAGACGGCCGACTACATCATCGACCTCGGTCCCGAGGGCGGTGACGGCGGCGGAACCGTGCTATGTGCCGGCACTCCCGAGGAAGTAATGAAATGCAAGGAATCCTATACCGGTCAATACCTGATCAAACAGTTTGAGCGGCAGCAGGAGAGACTGAGAAACGGAAACGGGTGAACCTGATGGGCAGTCACTTTTTTGCGATGGTATCGCGTATGAAATATATTGAGCGCTGGGCATTGATGCGCAATTCCTTAACGGAAAATATAAGCGAACACTCTCTTGAGGTCGCTATGATCGCGCATGCCCTCGCGGTGCTCGGCAACCGCCGGCTCGGTAAGACGTATAACGCCGACCGCGCCGCGCTGATCGGCATCTACCACGACGCGAACGAGATCATCACCGGCGACATGCCCACCCCTATCAAGTACTCGAGCAAAGAGATGCAGACGCTCTTCCACGGCATCGAGGATCGCGCGGCCGAGTCGCTTCTTAAGAAGCTTCCGGACGACATCCGCGGTGACTACGAGGAGATATTCTTCCCGAAGGGCGAGGACGAGCCGCTTAAGAAACTCGTGAAAGCGGCCGACAAGATCTCGGCCCTCATCAAATGCATCGAAGAGAGCAAGGCGGGCAACCGTGAATTTGACCACGCCCGGAAGACCATCGAGGACGCCATTAAGAATATGGGCGTGCCCGAAGCGGACGTGTTCCTTACGGAGTTCCTTCCGTCTTATGAGAAGACGCTCGACGAGATAAGCCGTTAGGAATGCAAGCGGCCGGAGGAGGCAATCAAGTCATATCTCCGGCAAGAGGCTTCTTTCCTGCGGAAATCAGTCTGACACATTTCATGCTTCCGAACAATCAGGAGATTTGGAGGAAATGTGACACAAGCATGAAAAGAATTTTATATGTTGATTTTGAAAACGTCAGCTCGGCAGGCCTTAACGGCATTCTGAAGCTGACCAAGAACGATGAGGTGAAGATATTCCTCGGCCCGAAGTGCAGTAAGATGTCGCTCATTGAGGCGGAATCGGTTCTGCATTGCGACGCGACGGTGGAACTCATCAAGAACGACCAGATCGGCAAGAATGCGCTTGATTTCATCATCATGGTGCATCTCGGCTACGATATCGCAAAAGGAACGGGAGATTTCTTCTTCATCATCAGTAACGACAAAGGCTACGAGCCCGCCATCCATGAGATGCAGAGCATGACGGGCGACGTGATCGAGCGGTACCCCGACATCGAGCACGTCATCGCGAGAAAAGACGAAAAGCCGGGCTTCTTCGCAAAGCTGTTCGGCAAGAAGACGCAGGTTGTGGACAATACGACCGAGCACGAAGTGCTCAATAAAAAGGGCCGCACCGGAACACGGAGCGGAAACGGCGGAAGCCACGCGAACGGACACACCGGAAACGGCAGCCGCGGCGGAAATGACGGTAACCGCACCCACCAGCAGGATAACCGCTACATCAACCGGAACCGCGGAACCAACCGCAACAGTGCTCCGCGGAGTACGGGAAATAATGGAGCGGCACAGCAGTCGCAGCAGAGAAAGAACACTGCCCCTCAGCAGGCAGCGCAGAAGAAGCAGGACAACCGTCCCGCAGTGCAGACTGCAGCCGTAACCGCCCAGACCGTTAAGGATACGGCAGCGGAAGTTAAGAAACCTGTGACCGTTAAGGCAGCTGCCGAGCCGAAGCAGACTGTTGCGGCACCGAAGCAGGCAACCGCAGCGCCCAAGCCGTCCGCGGAACCGAAACAGACCGTCGCTAAGCCGGTATCTCCGATTGCGGTATCGGATGACAGCTATCTCGATGATCTGAGCATCGCGGACCTTCGCGCACAGCTTAATGTGAAGAAGGAGACGCCTGCTGCGCAGAATAACAAGGCGGCCAATTCTTCAGCACAGAACAGCAAGGCTCCGGTTAAGACAACGGAGCAGTCCGCAAAGCAGCAGCCTAAGCCTGCTGCCGGGACGGAGATGACCGACGCGGAGCGCGACCTCGTGAACCGCGCTCTTGCCGAAACCGACAACCTCGGCGACTTCCACAATTACATCCTTAAGGAACTCCGCGACAATGACCGCGCAACCGAGATCTACAAGGCGGAGAAACATAAGGTGGGGAAGAAGAGCGAGTGATAGTGAAGTCTAACTGACAAAAGAAAAGATAAGATGACGAAGAGCCCTATGACCGCGGGAAATCTCACGGTTGTAGGGCTCTTACTGTATGTATAATTTGACATAAGTTGGATTGGTGTGATAATATAATGGCAGAATATAGCGGTATACCGTTATAGGCTTATCACATAACGGTATACCGTAGCAAAGGAGCGACTATCATGCTTTGTCAAATCATGAAAGAGAAAAATCTTACTGTCTATCGCCTGGCGAAAGAAAGCTCTGTCCCGTATGCCACAGTAAACGATCTTTGTAAGAAGAAAACTCGAATTGAGAAG
Source organism: Lachnospiraceae bacterium (assembly GCA_017613595.1). Next base: position 17,949 of record JAGADM010000117.1, read on the forward strand.
AGTAGTGCGGAGACTGTGTACCGTCTGGCGAAGGCTTTGGGCGTGCCCATGGAGGAACTCGTTGCGCCTGCAATGGCAGAGGAAGAACGCCCTTCTTTTGAGCTTTTCCGAAGTCATATCTGCCATATGGTAAAGGAACAGACGGACATCCTTTTCTTGATAGAGGTCTTGCAAAAGGACACTGTGCGTGAATTGGCGGATAAAAAGTGGTATCCGGAGGCGCTATATCTGCTCGCTATGATTGACTATCTTAGCCGCATTAATAGTGTTCCTATATGTAATCGGTATAACGATTTACGTGCATCCAAACTGCAGGAACCTTTGTTCCCTCAGAGTCTTGTTCTTGCAGCCAAAATCACGAACGACAAATCCCTTCTTTCGAAAGCCGTGGAGGAAGCAATCCCGGAATTTTCCCGCTTTAACATTATAGAAAGCGAGGTTCGAGATGTCTGCTGACCGATCAACAAACGAATTCACTTTTACGAATGAGAATCTGGGATTCTACCTGAACGAGTTGGCGAAGGAGTATAAGAAACTCGTGGGGAAGAATATGCCAGCTGAAATCATCCTGATTGGCGGGGCCGCAATTGTGTCTTGCTATGACTTTCGCTCTATGACTACTGATATCGATGCGGTCATTCTCGCTGCTTCGGCGGTTCGAGACGCTATAGGACGCGTTGGAGATCGATATAATCTGCCGGGCGGATGGATTAACACTGACTTTGAAAAAACGACATCCTACAGTCAAAACTTGATGCAGCATTCCACTTATTTTCGAACCTTTGCGCAGGTACTGAGTGTCCGTGTGGTAAAGGCGGAGTACCTTGTCGCAATGAAACTCAAAGCCTATCGCTATTATAAAAATGACATTTCGGATATTGTCGGAATACTTGCTTCACATGAAAGTGCCGGGGATCGAATTACAATGGAACGGATTAACAAGGCGGTAATAGACCTCTATGGCTCTTGGGATGAGTTTTCTCCTGCTTCAAGACAATTCATTGAGAATGCTATCGGTCGCTCGGATTATAAAGAATTGTTCGAAGAAACCAGACAGGGAGAGCGGGACGCAAAGGAAAGGCTTCTTGACTTCGAGGTAAAATACCCGAACAAACTTTCCGAGGATAATGTTGACTTCGTGCTTCTGCAGTTGAAAAAGAGAGCAGCGCAAAGCGGAGACGATCTGGGACAATAGTAATTCGGAATAATTGAAGTGGCACGAAATGATGGATTTTGTGCTGTAGTCACAAAATGTGTGACAAAAACGACTTGTTTTATCGCAAAAAATGTGATATTCTAGTGCAAAGGAGAGCTTTGACATGAAAAACTATGTGATTAACAAGTCAATTAACGGCAAGGATGTGAAGAGAATGCGGACGCTTCTCGGGATGACACAGAAGGAGTTTGCCGAATTCGTGTGCGCATCTAAGCGGACGGTAGAAAACTGGGAGAATAGCAAAGGAGAGATTACCGGGCCGATTGTGACTCTGGCGGAGATTCTCTTGCGCTATCCGCAGATGGTTCAGAAGCTTGAGGTTCCGCCGAAAGGCCGTGGATTACGACTTTGGTATATGTATGAGAACACTGTCTGCAGCGTTATCGATGTGGATGAGCTTGCCAGACAGGTAAAGGTATATAATTACATCGACAATCCGTTATGGCGGGCATTTGGCGTAAATACGGAACCGACTTATGAGGACTACGAGGAGTTTCTGGAGTCCAGGTGCTTTCCGAGGACCAGGGATAAGATTAAGTTGGAATTGAAGAAGCTCGGAATTCCGTTCTATGATCCGATTATGATTATTGAGAAGACGGAAGGAAGAATGGCAGACGATCCCTGCTACATCAGGATCGAGAGGTGATTGGATGATAGAATTGTATGAAGGGGAACTCCGTGAAAACGGCAGACGTTCTTCAAAAGGAAACCAATTGAAGTTTGAACGTGATGGGGTCTGGTATAAGGCAGACTATCTCGGATATGAAGGACTTGCAGAGTATACGGTTTCCAAGCTCCTTCGGTACTCTACGCTTAAAGAGGACGAGTATGTCGATTATAGTCTTGAACAGATTTCCTATAACGGTAACACATATAATGCCTGTAAAAGCCGTGACTTTTCCGACGGATGGACGCTGATTACGCTTGAGAGGCTATTTAAGAGTACCTATGGAACCGGACTGAATCATATCATTTACGGAATAGAAGACCACACTGAGCGGCTCCGCGTGCTCACGGAACAGGTGGAAAGGCTGACGGGACTTCATAATATCGGACAATACATGAGCAAGTTGCTTACGGTAGACAGCCTTTTCCTCAATGAAGACCGTCATACCCATAATATTGCAGTACTGACCAATGAAAAAAAGGAATTCCGTCTTGCACCGATTTTTGATAACGGTGCAGCGCTTCTGGCAGACACAGCATTGGATTATCCGTTAAATCAGGATACGATAGAACTGATGAAAAGGGCAAGGCCGAAGACCTTTTGCGATGATTTTGCTGAGCAGATAACGATTGCAGAGCAACTGTACGGCAGGCAGATTCGTTTCCGATTCACCCGCAAGGAAGTGGTTGAAATCTTAGATGAGGCGCAGATTTATGAGAAAAGCGTTCGCGACAGGGTCACGGAGATTGTTATGCAGATGCGACGCAAGTATTCCTATCTGTTTTGAAATCATCTGTTTAGAATGTCGGGCGTTCAGGAGAAGTAAGCCCGCGCCTCATATTCTTTCTTCAATACCATAAAAAAGTATAAAAAAACATGCAAAAGCCGGTATTATTTCGGACTATCGCCGAAAATACCGGCTTTTCGGATAATTTGGGTGCGAAAAGTTGCATTTGATGGCGATTTAGTGTATACTTTTTTACTAGGTATGCGCATGTATAAAGAAGTGTAAAAAGCTGAGAACGGAGCTTAAAAAATATGGGTAAGCAGGATCGTAAATCGAATGGAAGAAAGTCCGGGCAGAGACTGATTTCAAGGTCTCTGGTTGTGTTGGCTCTTGATATATTGATCGTTTGGATGGCGTTCTTCTTTGCGCTTTGGGCGAGATTTGATTTCTCTATCAATCGGATTCCTAAAGTGTATCTTGAAACATATGTATTTATCATTCCGATCTGGTGCGTGATAACGGTAGCCGTATTCGGAGTGTTTAAACTATATCGCAGTGTATGGACCTACGTGAGCATCGATGAAGCGTTCAAGGTGATGGTTGCGTATGTGATTTTAGTGGGCTTATTCTTGTTATCCAAGATTGCTCTTGACGTTCATATGCCGCGATCTTTTTATGCCATCGGAATCGTATTGGCATTCGGCATGCATGTAGGTGTCCGCTTCTCATACCGTCTCCTTCGTTTTCTTGCTCATAGGATGAGTCGGAACAGTGAGGAACGAGCCGGAAATGTTGAAAATGTAATGATTATCGGAGGCGGCGCGGCAGGGAGTATTATCGTTCGCGAACTGAAGAATGATATGCATCAGAATTGCAAACCGGTGTGCATTATCGATGATAACCCGAATAAGAAAGGCAAACTGCTCTACAATATTCCAATTGTCGGCGGACGGGAAGTAATCGTTGAGAAGGTTGCCGAGTATGACATCGGAACAATCATCTTTGCTATTCCTACGGCGAGTGCCGCAGACAGGAAAGCGATTCTGAATATCTGTAAGGACACTGGGGTGAAACTTCGGACACTTCCCGGCATGTACCAGCTGGCAAATGGAGACGTCAGCATCAGCAGACTGAAGGACGTAGAGCTGACCGACCTTCTCGGAAGAGAACCGATTACGATTGACAACGAGGAAGTGTTCCGCATGATTACCGATAAGACCATCCTGGTAACCGGCGGCGGCGGCTCCATCGGCTCCGAGCTTTGCAGACAGATTGCCGCGCACAATCCAAAGCAGCTCATCATCTTTGATATTTATGAGAATAATGCGTATGAGATTCAGCAGGAACTCATAAGAAAGTATAAGAATAATCTGAATCTGGTTACGCTGATTGGTTCGGTTCGTAATACGCACCGTATCAGCAGCGTGATGATGCAGTACAAGCCCGACATTGTATTCCATGCCGCGGCTCATAAGCATGTGCCGCTTATGGAAGAAAGCCCGAATGAGGCCATCAAGAACAATGTTATGGGTACCTATAAAACGGCAGTGGCAGCAGCCGAGGCCGGCGTTAAGACATTCGTTCTGATTTCCACGGATAAAGCGGTTAACCCGACCAATCTGATGGGCGCCAGCAAGCGTATCTGTGAGATGATCATTCAGACGATGGACCGTGCTACTTCCGGTACCAACTTTGTTGCAGTACGTTTCGGCAATGTTCTCGGATCGAACGGCTCCGTTATTCCGCTCTTCAAGAAGCAGATTGCGGAAGGCGGTCCGGTTACGGTAACCGATAAGAATATCATTCGCTATTTTATGACCATTCCGGAGGCAGTATCACTCGTACTGCAGGCTTCGCATTACGCTAAAGGCGGCGAAATCTTCGTTCTTGACATGGGTGAACCCGTTAAGATTGATGATATGGCACGCAACCTGATCAAACTTTCCGGGTATACTCCGGATGTAGATATTAAGATTGAATATACCGGACTGCGCCCCGGCGAAAAGCTTTATGAAGAAAAGCTTATGGACGAGGAAGGTATGCAGACAACCAACAATAAGCTTATCTTCATTGGAAAGCCGATTGAAATGAACGATGCGTGGTTCCGCACAAAACTGAATGAACTCGATCGTGACAGCCGTGAAGATGATGAAAATATCAAGAAATATGTGCAGGAGATTGTTCCGACCTATAAGCCGGGATCGTATTAAGCCTGTTGTAAAAACTTGGTGATTAAGAACTATTTGGATAAGGCAGTGAAAGAAAAAGAATATGATTGACTTTCTTAATGATTCAAGGTTTTCCGGAATAGATAGGTTTCCTCAAAAAATATGGCTGTCCTCACCTACGATGCATGGCGAGGAGCAGAAATGGGTTGATGAAGCAATCCTTACTAACTGGGTGTCGACGGTCGGGGAGAATATCAACGAAGTAGAAAAACAGGTTGCCGGATATGTCGGCGTGAAATACGCCGTAGGTCTTTCGGCAGGAACGGCAGCCCTTCACCTTGCGACCAAGCTTGCGGGAGAAAAGCTG
>JAGADM010000118.1 GCA_017613595.1 Lachnospiraceae bacterium
GACAGGATATCTAAAAGTTTTTTGTTTGATGGCTCACATTTTTCAAAAAAATGTTTTATGAAGTTCTTTTCGAAACCGATTATTCCCGAAGAAGCCCCGAAGGAATCAATCCTTCGGGGCCGAAAAGCATATATGCCGGGATTGAAATCCCGCAGACTCAGCCGATGATACTGTCCGACGCAAGCCGCACGCATTCATAGGCTCCGTTATAATCGCCGTTCTGCTTCATCTCATTGATCCGACGGCAAATGTGAATGAAAAGTTCCTTGTCGGAAAGGAACCGGTCGATCATGTCATTTGCCGCCGCGTCCGTATCACACTCAAAGGTGCCGTCGCCTGCCTCCTGTGAGCAGATTGCACCGTAAACCTCATGTCCGCCGATATGCTTCATGAACATCTTCGGGATCGGATAATACGCGAGTTCGCTCGGCTTGGTGATCAGGATGTCGGATTCGGGCATCAGCAGGTTGGTTGCGTAAACCGCCTTGAAAATGTCCTGATCGCAGATGATCGTTACACCTTCCGCCTCCCGGTTTCTCAGTTCCTTCACATATTTCGTAAGGCCTTCATAATCATCAAGGAATTCATGAACCGAGACATCCGAAAGGAGTGCCTCAATCTTCTCGTAAACATTCTTATGATCACCGAAATTCAGAAATACCGCCGCTTTTCCTTCTTTCACATATGGGATCAGATGCTTAAGCATTGCCTTGAACTGTGCAAATCCCGCGCCTGCACCGCCGACCGTCATTAAAAACCGCATCGGAGCACCCTGCCCGGCTCTTCGGATCCGCTGCTCGTTGTCCTCCTCGAGGTTTACCAGCAGCTCATGGTCGACATACCGTCCGACCATTCGAAGATCCTTCTCCGGAATACCCTTCAGGTTATCCTTTGAGAACCCGTGAAGCATCTTATATCCGAGATACGCGAACGGCGTCTGTACCGTATGAACGGCTCCCTCCGAAAGATGAAGCGCCATCGGCCAGTTGTCCGGGATCGCGTTCACAACATGCGTCATTCCTGCATGGACGGCAGCCTGGCTCGGCCACACGTGCGTCGCGATATACGGAACATCCTTCGGAAGCGCCTTAAGAAGAGGCGTCAGCAGTTCCGCGTTCTTCTGGTCCGCGGCATTATATGTAATCTTCCGGAATCCTTCTTTGTTTAAAGGCTCCCAGACAAAGCGGTTGAAGAGCCTCGATTTCTGTGAAATTCTCGAAGCCAAGGAATACATGTCATTCTGTTCGCGGATCATCTTGCTTCCGGTCGCCTCAAGTCCTGCAAGATCAAGCCAGTACGGCGTATATCCGAGCGCCTTCGCGCAGGATGCCATCGCGATACTGATCCGGTAATGTCCGAAGCCCATCCGGATGTTTCCGACAACAAGAGGGTTGCCGCCGAGTTCCGTCGGTTTGTCCGACAGAACCAGTTTCTTAATCCCGATATTCGAAAGCGCCGGAACGTCTTCCGCAGCGAAAAAATACTCCTTTTCGGAATCATCTCCGTACTTGTCGATGTACTTCTGTTTCTTACGCTCCGCTTTTCTTAAAGTGTCGGCATCGATCCGGTTCCCGAATATCGTGCCGGATTTGTCGGCTTCGATTTCCTCCTCGGTCGGTTTCACCTTTTCCGCGAGAATGCCGCGTCGGTAATCATAGGCGAAGAACCGCTTCCTTCCGTCCAGTTCAAACTCCGCAACGGCGTACCGCCCCTTGTTCCGAAAGCCGATCCTTCTTGCCCTGCGGAATATCGACAGCGCGTCCTCAAGAACTTCCTTCTTTGCGTCGTCATACTCACTGACCCGGTCGGATGTCATTAGCAGCGAGCCGAACAGCGCGTTCATTTTGGTAAGCGCCTTTCTTCGCTCAAAGGACATATGCATATTGTCATCCCGAAGCAGGAACACGTCCGGATCGTTTAAAAACGCATATCCGTCAAGTCCGCTCCGGAAAATGGTATTCTGAATCGTAACTTTCGTGGAAATCCGTTCCGGATGGAACGCCCTCATGTAAGCGGTATCGTCGAACCGAAGCGAAACATCCGGCCCGATGCGGCAATAATCGAACCGCTCGAATCCGTTTGAAAGGGTTGCTCCGCAGCCGAGGATCAACCGGTCCGAAAGTTCTTCGCGCAACAGTCCGTAGGCATACTCCGCCGTCTCGCTTCTCGTTTTCCCGGCAAGCGGACAGAGGTTCACCGCATATAAGAAGTCCAGTTTAAAGAAATCAAACCCGATTTCCTTATAGAACCGAAGCACCTCACGGATATAATTGACGGCTTCTTCCCTGTTCAGATCAAGCGGATAGAACCCGCTCCAATTTCCGCCCGCAAATACGGGATTCCCGTCCGCGTCTTTCGCGATCCAGTCCGGATGCTCGCGGAACAGTTTCGATTTCGTTTCCGCAACAAAAGGTGCCAGCCAGATTCCGGCTTTCATTCCCCTTCCGTGGATCTGTTCCGCTATTTCCTTAAGACCGCTCGGGAACTTTACGGGATCAATGTCCATCCAGTCGCCGACATATGTTTCAAATCCGTCGTCAATCTGAAACAGTTCAAACCGGTCGTCGGCTCCCGAAAGCTCATTCAGGATAAGCCCTTCGCATATATTCTGATAATGATTGTACCACGACGTGTATCCGAACATTTTCCGGCTGGTTCGGGGAGTGAAACGTCGGAAATAATCCTTTCCGGTACGGGATACCGTATAATCGAAAACGGTAAAGCTCTCCCCTGCCTTAAGCTCCCTGCCGTCCACATCACTCTCTAAAAGAATCCGGTTCTCATTCGTATCGAACCAGATCAGAAGATAGGCATTCCGGTAATTGAGGTTCCCGAAGAACAGCGGATCCTTTCCGGTCACGTATCCGAAGTCAAATCCGACCGGCGTATGCCTGCGGTTCTTAAAAAACGCCTGGGACCCGTATGCCTTAAAATGGAATTTATCCTCGAGCGCCTTCGGAACCTTAGAAAGGTCGTTATGCGTTTCCGTCGGTCCGCATTCTCTCGTCTCGGTCCACGACTGGTATCCGTTTGCAAGGATCCTGTCGTCGGCGTCATACTCGTACAGTAACGGAAATTCCGCCTTCTTAAGGACCACATCGGAAAGGGCAGTAACAGTGATCGTGCGATGCCCCGCGGTCTTCACATTTTCCACTTTGATATGTTCATTGTCTCCGGAGGTGCTGAACACCTGTCCGTCCGCGAAATAACTAAGCTTCAGCATGTTCCGCCTCCTCTTCATGGGATTTTTCGATAACATCCATTACTCGCTTCTCATCATAGAACAGAATAATGATCATCGCAATGATGCAAAGAACCATGGCAATGATAAGGCTGATGCGGTAGCCAGTTCCGTTATTCTTAAGTACTTCCGCGCCGTCAACCGTTTCTTTGTACTGACCGACTACCGCGAGCGAAGTGAAGATGATCATCGCGATAGATTGTCCGAGTTTAAAGGCAAACGTTCTTGCCGCATAAAACATCGCGTCACGGTTCTCTCCGGTCAGAACGCAGTCGCTCTCCGCGATGTCGGCGACAATCGCCTGCGGGATCACTCCGAGGATGGAAAGCGGCACGCCGACAAGGACGCAGATGATGAACCCGTAAGCAAGATTCGGGATGAAAGAAACCTTGCCCGCAAACGACGAAACAAGGAACGCAAACCCGAACAGCGCAAATCCGACGGTCTGGAGTTTCTTCTTTCCGAACCGGCGGGACAGAACGTTGACAATCGGATAGCAGACAAATGTCACGAACGTCATGAAGATGAACAGTACCATATAGTTGTTCAGTTCCAGAAGGTTCTCGACATAGAATATGAAGCCCGTGTTGAATATCGTGATACCGATCCAGTAGATGATGTCCGAAAACACGAACACCTGAAAATGCTTATTCTTAAAAGTCTTCGCGAGGGACCGGAACGCATTCTCCTTAACCGGAGGCGTGTTGTCATATTCCTTTTCCTTAATCAGAAATGCCGGAAGCAGCATGCACACCAGGGCAATCAGCGAAAGCGCTGCGAGCACGAGCCTCGCGCAGAAATAATAGTCCCAACCCATCGCGTTCTTCAGCGCTTCCCATATCATTTTCCCGGAAAATGCGATACCCGTGCCGACAATATAGGTAAGCGAAATGTATGTCGAGATGTCCATGCGGTCCTTCTGGCTGCGGCCGAGCACCGGGATCAGCGCGTTATACGGCGTGCAGTAGGCCGTCATAAAAATATAGAAAAGGATCATCGTCACGGCGAGCCACACGATATTGACCGCCGACTCCCCGCGTACGGGACAGCAGAAGATCAAAACCGTGAGGAGCGCGAACGGAACTGCCGAATAACGCATGAACGGTATTCTCTTGCCGAGTCTGCTGCCGCATTTGTCCGACATTCCCGCAATCCACGGATCGGTTACCGCGTCCACGATTCTGCCGAATGCGGTAATAAGCCCGATTACCGTAAGCCCGATGAACGTCGCGCTTGTGACAAATGTGATAACCCCGTTCTCTGTCGAGTCCGGCAGGTAGAAATTCACCAGAAGATTGGCGATAATGCCGGCGAGGATCGACCACCCCATCTGGCCGATTGCGAAAATCCATTTAATCTTCCCCGATACGTTTTTCATAAATACCTCCTTACTGACGCAGGCAGCCTCAGGGACCCGGGACAGCTCTGTATGCCACAACTCAGGCGGGCTGCCTCGGAAGGAGGATTTCTCCGAAGCTGAATTCTGCGAAATCCTCCTTCCGGTCGCGCCTGCTGTAAGTTATGTGTTCAGTTTCCGAATGCCTGCTGTATGATCGAAAACTACGATCAGACAGAACTGTCCCTGCCCGAGTTCTTCTGCGGTTATGTCCTATATATTCAGTTTACGATATTCGCGGCGGTGTTTTCAATGATGGTTGCTTCTACTTTTCGTGAAAAAAGCGGTATTGAGGGCTTCGCGCCTCAATACCGCAATATTTTCTGTCATTTTGTACGTTTTAGTTTTCTCTGTGGTCGAAGACTCTCTTCGCCTTCTTCTCGGTTCTGGGAAGCGTGCCGATTGGAACGACAGTAATCTTCGGCGTTACGCTCATGCGGGACTTGAAGAGGTCGCGGATGGTTGCGGCGGTACGCTCAAAGTTAACACGTCCTTCCGCCTCTACCGTCACCAGGATAACGTCCTTGTTGATCTCTTCGTCGTGCGCGATATCAATCTTGTATTCGCTTGAAACACCGTCTACCGTGCCGAGGATTTCCTCAACCTGGCTCGGGAACATGTTCACGCCGTGAACCTTGAACATATCGTCGCTGCGGCCCTTGATGATGTCAAGACGCGGGAATTTGCTGCCGCAGGGGCACTCGCCGGGGATAATGCGGGAGATGTCATGCGTACGGAAGCGGACAAGCGGAGCGCCTTCCTTCACAAGCGTCGTGATAACAATCTCGCCTTCCTCACCATCCGGAACGGTCTTGCCGGTCTTCGGGTCGATGATCTCGATATATACATAGTCGTCCCAGTAGTGCATGCCGGTGTCATGCGGACAGTTGATGCCGATACCGGGTCCGTAAATCTCGGTCAGGCCGTAAATGTCATAAAGCTCTACGCCGAGTTCTTCATGGATGTACTTGCGCATCTTGTCGCTCCAGCGCTCGGAACCGAATACGCCCTTCTTCAGATGAATCTGATCCTTGATGCCGCGGCGGTTGATTTCCTCAGCAAGAAGGAGAGCATAAGAAGACGTTGCGGTGATGACCGTCGACTTTAAGTCGATCATCATCTGCAGCTGCTTCTCGGTGTTGCCGGGGCCGGTCGGGATTGCCATGGCGCCGAGCTTCTCGCAGCCTGCCTGGAAGCCGATGCCTGCGGTCCAGAGTCCGTAACCGGGGGTAATCTGGATACGGTCCTTGTTCGTAATGCCTGCCATCTCATAGCAGCGTGCGAACATGATTGCCCAATCGTCCACATCCTTGGCGGTGTAAGGGATGATAACCGGCTTTCCGGTCGTCCCCGAAGACGAGTGGATACGTACGACTTCCTCATCCGGAACGGCCTGAATGCCGAGCGGATAAGCGTTTCGAAGGTCTGCCTTGCTCGAGAACGGGAGCTTCTCATACTCTTCCTGGCTTTCACAGCCGGTAATTCCGGCCTCTTCGTAGACTTTGCCGTAGTAGCTGCCGGACTTGATGAGTCGCTTGATCTGCGCATCGACCTGGGCGAGCTGTTTCTCAGTTAACTGCATATTGTGCTCCTATCTCCGCGCCTGCCTGGAACGCGGCTTTATTTGCTTCGATGTATTTTTCCGGAACTCTCCGTTCAATCTCTTTAAGAACAATCTCCTTCGCAATGCCGAGCCTGCCGGACGCTGCCGCCACACCTAAGATTGCGATGTTGAAATACCGGCTCGAACCGAACGGGCGGCAGAGCTCTTCGCCGTCGATCACGATGCAGGTACATTTCTTCTTCAGGTATTCCGTCATCTCGGTTCCGTCATATCCCGTCGGGAGCAAAGACTCTGTGACCGGCTTCACCGGAACGCTGTTTACGATAACGATTCCGTCCTTTTTCAGGTAGCGGAGATTTCGAACCGCTTCCGCGGGCTCAAATGCAAGGATCATGTCGGCACTTCCGAACGGAATGAGCGGCGAATAAGCTCCTTCGCCGATCCGCACGTGGCTCGTTACGGGGCCCCCGCGCTGCGCCATGCCTATGGTTTCGGCGGAATGTACCGGATCACCGGCTTCCGATGCCGAAGCGGCAATGATCTTCGAGGCAAGAACGGTTCCCTGACCGCCGACGCCGCAGATTAAGATATCCTTTTTCATCGCGCCACCTCCTCAATCGCATTGACCGGGCAGATCTGCGTGCAGAGTCCGCATCCCGTGCACAGATTCGGATCGATCGTCGTCTGTCCGTCCACACGGATCAA
>JAGADM010000119.1 GCA_017613595.1 Lachnospiraceae bacterium
GCCGAGCCGCTTGTGGATGGCGGGCGAATAACTGTGCCCGAGTTTCTCTCCGAGAAGGCCGCATTGTATCATATCAGATTACCTCGCTGTAGCTGCCGAGATACTGGAAGAAATCGCAGGAATTCTGCAGTTCGCCGATCAACTGGGTCAGGTTCGGCGAATAAACCGGCGTATCCAGATCAAAATAGAACATGAACTCAAACTCACGGTCCGGAAGCGGACGGCTTTCGAGCTTGTTCAGGTTGATGCCGAGCGCGTAGAAGCGGGAGAGCATCTTGTAAAGGGATCCCTGCTCGTGAGGAAGCGTCATCATAAGGCTGGTGCGGTTCGCGCCGGGGTAGATTTCCAGCTTCTTCGCGATGCAGATGAACCGGGTATAGTTGTTGTCCGTGTTCTGCACGGACTTTTTGAGGCATTTTAAGCCGTACTGCGCCTCGCACTGCTCGCTTGCAAGCGCGGCGATATCATTTCGCCCGCTTTCGGCAACCATCTTCGCGGCAACCGCGGTATTCTCGCAAGGGATCACGCGCACGTTTTTAAGCGTCTGCAGAAAATCGGAGCACTGGCTGATCGCCTGCTCGTGGGAATAGATTTCCTTAATATCGGAAAGTTCCGCACCGGGCCTGCAAAGCAGGTTATGACGAACCTTCAGGCGGATGCTTCGAACCACGTAAAAGCGGTGCTTCATCATCAGATCATAGACTTTATTAACCGAACCGGCATTGCTGTTCTCCAAAGGAACCACGCCGTAGGTGCAGAGACCGTTCTCGATTGCCGAGAAAACCGCCTCAAACGAAGAACAGAAGAACGTTTTCGGATAGCGAAAGAGTTTCTCGCAGGCTGCCTGCGAATTGGCTCCGGCAATTCCCTGGCAGGCAACGCTCGGGCTGTCCGGGATCATCGACGGCGTCTGCTCGATCGCCGTCTTAATCTGCTCGGTAAGCTCCGTTCCCTCCCCGTTGAGTCTTGCCTGATAGCTGCGGCTCATTTCAAAAAGCACCTGGAACAGAAGGGGGGTATACTCCTTCAGATCATCCTTCGTCTTTCCGAGCACGTCGAGAATCTTCTCCTTTTCCCTCGCCGGATCACGCACCGGCAGAGCATTGGCCTTCTTATAGTCCGCGATGGCAGCAGCCACTTCCATCCGCTCCTCGAACAGACGGATCAGGCTGTCGTCAATCTCATCGATTTTCTTTCGGTAATCCTGAATATTCAATTTCCTGTCTCCTTTCGTCTTCCGAGCCATGCGTCATATACGGCAATTGCCGCGGCGGCTTCCGCCACCGGGACCGCACGCGGAACGATGCACGGATCGTGACGTCCCTTCACCGTCAGTTTAACGGCTTCGCCGGTCGAAAGATTTACACTGTCCTGCTCCTTCGCAATCGAGGGGGTAGGCTTTATCGCCATGCGGAACGTAAGCGGCATTCCGTTCGTAATCCCGCCGAGTATTCCGCCGCAATGATTGGTTTTCGTAACCACACGGCCGTTCTCAACCGTAAAGGCGTCATTGTTTTCGCTTCCGAGCATTTCGGCTGCGGCAAATCCCACACCGAATTCAAGTCCCTTCACGGCTGGAATTCCGAAGACAATCTGCGCGATCCGGTTCTCCATTCCGTCGAACATCGGATCGCCGAGTCCCGCGGGAAGTCCGAACACGGTGCACTCCACGATGCCGCCGACCGAATCACCTTCCGCTTTCGCTTCCGCGATCCTTGCAAGCATCTTCTCGCCCTGAACGTCACTCATAACCGGAAAGCTCTTTCCGAGAACGGCTTCCGTAAGCTCTCCTTCGTCCTTTACGCCGCCGATCGCAGCGATTCTGGCCGCAATGCGGATTCCTTCGCGGGCAAGAATCTGTTTACAGATACCTCCTGCGATACATAAAGGCGCCGTAAGCCGGCCGGAGAAATGGCCGCCGCCCGCATAGTCCTGGTTTCCGCCGTATTTGACCGCGGCCGTATAGTCCGCATGTCCGGGCCGCGGAACCGTCTTCAGGTTCTCATAGTCGCTCGAACGCGTATCGGTATTCCGGATGATCGCCGTGATCGGTGTTCCGCACGTAACGTCCATCTTAACACCGCTAAGAAACTCCGGCAGATCCGCTTCCTTCCGGGCCGTAGCGTATGCCTGCCCGCCCGGTGCCCGTCTTGCGGTAAATGCGGACAGTTCCTCGAAATCGATCCGTTCTCCGGCAGGAATTCCTTCCATCGTAACTCCGATCGCCGGCGAATGCGACTGCCCGAATATCGTTACTCTGATATTTTCCCCGTAAGTACTGCTCATCCGGTTACCTCCAGTTGTTCCAAATCTTGATAGAAGCCGGGATAAGATTTGCCGGCACATTCCGCGTCCTTTATCGTAACGGGCTCGCGGCAGATCGACGCCGCAACCGCTGCCGACATTGCGATTCGGTGATCCTTAAACGGATCGGCCGTTCCGCCCGTAAGCGCTCCCGTTCCTTTTATGAGTAAGCCGTCCGCCGTCTGCTCCGCGTTTCCGCCGAGCGAGCGGATCAGTGCTTCGGTCGTTGTAAGCCGGTCCGATTCTTTAAACCGGAGCCGTTCCGCATGGATAATCCGGGTCTCCCCCGCAATCCCTGCTGCCAATACGCTGATGACCGGCACGAGATCGGGGATTTCCGACGCGTCAATCGTCTGCGGCTTCATCAAAGCGCCCCGTTTCACGTGAATTCCTGCGGCTCTTTCCGTTACCTCAGCTCCAAATCCCTTTAAAATATTGAGAATCGCCCGGTCGCCCTGAAGCGAATCGTTACGAAGTCCCGAAACAGTGATTCCTTCCGTCCCGAGTGCCCCCATGCAGAGGTAAAATGCAGCGCCGGACCAGTCCTTTTCTACCGTTTCATACGCTTTTGCGTGATATTTCTGTCCTCCCGGGATGAAATATCCGTTTTCTTCCTTCAGGATGCGGATCCCAGCCTCCCGGACCGCCTGTTCGGTCATCGCGACATATGCCGCCGACTCAAGCTTTCCTTCGATCACGATCCGGCTGTCGCCCGTAAGAAGCGGGAGCGCAAATAAAAGTCCCGAGATAAACTGTGAGGAAACGCCGCCCGGAATCGTGTATGTTCCGGCGGTAACAGGTCCTTTGCAGTAC
>JAGADM010000120.1 GCA_017613595.1 Lachnospiraceae bacterium
AGCATCTTGTTGTACTGTTCCATGTACTGATCCATCAGTTCCGGATTCGAATAAATGACGATGCTCACGAGAACAATCGCGATGACCGCAAAAATCAGGAACGCTTTCGCAAAGGCGCGGCGTTCGTCGGTCGCATTGGCCCCGAAAGCGCTGATCAGCGCAATTACCAGAAATGCAATCCATCCGTAAGGAGGAATCAAAAGAAGAAGCAGTAACCCGAGCCAGTGAAGCGTCGTAAAAGGCCGTTTCACACGGGTTACGTCCGTCGTTCCTTCGGAAGCCTGGGGAGTCGCATTCTGTGCGGATTCCGCTTCCGGCTTTACGTCTTCTTCCGCGATTCCGTTCTCGCGAAGCGATGCCCCGCAGTAATAGCAGAAATTCGCGCCCTCAATGGGATTCTTCCGACCGCATACGCTGCATACTTCCATGCTCTTCCCTCCGTTTCCAAACTGTCATCCGCGATTATATCATACTTTTGTGAAAAAATGAAGAAAAAATCCGAACGGATTGCGGATACTTGTATTTCCTTCCTTTTTGGTGTAAAATATACGAATAATGCTATCCACTTTGGGGAAAGGTTTTCTTATGGCAAAAACATCTTCCGGGAAAGACGGTTTAAATATTCTGATTGTCGGCGGCGGCAAGATCGGAAGCACGCTGATTGAACAGCTCGACAGGGAAGGCCACGACATCACCGTTATCGATAAGAACGCGGCGGCAATCCAGTCGCTGACGAACTCCTATGACATCATGGGAATCGTCGGAAACGGCGCAAGCTACACCGTACAGATGGAAGCCGGCATGGCCACGGCGGACCTGGTTATCGCGGTAACCGATTCCGACGAACTGAATCTTCTGTGCTGCATGGTTGCGAAGATGGTCGGAAACTGCGCCGCCATAGCGCGTGTCCGTACCCCCGACTACAGTAAGGAAGTTCCTTATCTCCGTGAGAAACTCGGTCTCGCGATGATTATCAATCCCGAATACGAGACCGCCAAGGAAATCTCGCGTATTCTCTCTCTCCCGTCGGCGCTCGAGGTCAACTCGTTCGCGCACGGCCAGGCGGAGTTGATTAAGTTTAAAATCCCGGATGGCAATCCCCTGGACGGCCGTTCCGTAGCCGAACTCGGTAAGTCCATTATCGCGAGCATGGTTATCTGCATCGTGGAGCGTGACGGAGACGTTTTCATCCCGACCGGTCATTTCCGCTTAAAGAGCGGGGACACGCTCTCATTTATCGCATCGCGGAAAGACGTCATCGCATTTCTCCAGCAGATCGGCATTCCGACCAATCAGGTCAAGGACACCATGATTATCGGCGGCGGCAAAGCCTCCTACTATCTGGCTTCCGCGCTGCTTCGCGAGGGTGTCAAAGTAAAGATTTTCGAGCGCGACCGCGCGCGGTCGGAGGAACTGAGCGTGCTTCTTCCGAAGGCCACCATCATCAACGGCGACGGAACCGAGGAAGACCTGCTTATCGAGGAGGGCATCCGCTCGACCGATTCGTTCGTTCCGCTTACCGGCAGCGACGAGGAGAATATCCTCCTCACGTTAAATGCGAAGAAAATTTCCGACGCGAAGGTCGTTACGAAGATTAACCACCTGAATTTCAAGAGCGTCGTCGGAAGTCTGGAACTCGGAAGCGTAATCTATCCGAGATATATCTGTGCCGAGGCGATTATCGCCTATGTCCGCGCGAAGAAGGAGTCGCGGAACAGCAACATCGAAACGCTTTACCACCTTGCGGACCACCGCGTCGAAGCGCTCGAATTTGACGTCCGCGAGAGTTCCCCGGTAACCGGCACGCCGCTCTTCCGGCTTGCCTTAAAGCAGAACGTGCTTATCGCCTGCATCAACCGCGACGGACGCATCATCATTCCTTCCGGCCAGGACACGATTGAAGTCGGCGACGAAGTAACCGTAGTCACAACGCATTCCGGTTTCCGGGATCTGCAGGATATTCTGGCATACTAAAATCTTTCTTCCATCAGGAGTTTTTGTGCATGAATCGCACCATGATTCGAAACATACTGGGGTCCGTTCTGCTGATTGAAGCGGCACTGCTCTTCATTCCCGTACTGACGGCCCTCTTCTACCGCGAGTCCGTCGGCTGGTATTATCTCGGTACCGCCGGACTCTGCTTTCTTGTCGGATTCCTTTTTAAGCTCGGCAAGCCCAAGGACACCGTCTTTTATCTGAAGGAAGGCTGCGTCATCACCGGGCTGAGCTGGATTCTTCTGTCCCTGTTCGGCTGCCTCCCGCTCTTCGTAAGCGGTGAGATTCCGCAGTTTGAAGATGCCCTGTTCGAAACCGTATCCGGCTTTACGACCACCGGAGCCTCCATCGTTCCCGCCGTTGAGGAACTGTCCCACGCGGCGCTGATGTGGAGAAGTCTGACGCACTGGATCGGCGGCATGGGCGTTCTCGTTTTCCTGCTTGCTATTCTGCCCTCAAGCGGCAGTTCCCATATGAACATCATGCGCGCGGAAAGCCCGGGGCCCTCGGTCGGCAAACTGGTTCCCAAGGTGCGTGCTACCGCGAAAATTCTTTATATGATTTATTTCGGCATGACCTTCCTGGAGATTGTTCTCCTCCTGTTCGGAGGCATGACATTTTTCGAATCGGTCAATACCAGTCTCGCGACAGCCGGCACAGGCGGTTTCGGAATCAAAAACGACAGCCTGTTAAGCTTCTCCCCGTATTGTCAGTGGGTTGTCGCGGTCTTTATGGTTATGTTCGGTTTCAACTTTAACGTGTATTATCTGCTCCTGTTCGGGCAGGTCAGAAAAGCCCTTCGCTGTGAGGAGGTCCGCTACTATATTCTCATCACGCTCAGCGCAATCGGAATTGTATTTGCCAACATTCTGCATACCGTCGGGAACGTTGCCGATGCCCTCAGGCATTCCGCGTTTACGGTCAGCTCGCTGATTTCCTCGACCGGTTTTGCGACGCTTAATTTCGACCGGTGGTCCGCAACGGCGCGCACAGTTCTCGTAACCTGTATGTTCATCGGCGCCTGTGCCGGCAGTACCGGCGGCGGCATCAAGGTGTCGCGTATCATTATCGCCATCAAGACCGTATTAAAGGAACTCAATTCCTACATACACCCGAAGGCGGTACGAAAAGTGCATTTCGAGGGCAAACCCGTAGAACACGAAGTGGTTCGCGCCGTCAACGTGTACCTGATTACGTTTATGTCCATCTTCGCGACCTCCATCTTCCTTGTGTCCCTGGAGGGCAAGGATCTCGTAACGAATTTCACGGCGGTTATCGCGACCTTCAATAACATCGGTCCCGGACTCAATCTGGTCGGACCGACGGCGAACTATGCGCACTTCGGCGTGCTTTCCAAGATTGTCCTGATGTTTGACATGCTTGCGGGACGTCTGGAACTGTTTCCGATGCTTCTTCTGTTCCATCCGGGCATCATCCGAAGCTTCTTCAAGAAGAGCCCGGTCAAAACGCAATAAGGGGTTGCCATGGCCGATCGACTTATCTTCCATGTGGACGTCAACAGCGCATTTCTCTCCTGGACATCCGTGAAGCGGCTGCAGAACGGGCTGTCCGACCTGCGCCTTGTGCCTTCGATTATCGGTGGCGATGCCGGTACGAGAAATGGCATCGTTCTCGCCAAATCCATCCCTGCCAAACAATTCAAAATCGAGACTGCGGAACCGGTTTCGCTGGCGTTTCGGAA
>JAGADM010000121.1 GCA_017613595.1 Lachnospiraceae bacterium
CCGCATACCTCTTCCACTTCGTCAGCCGTGATGGAACGGATCAGCTGTCTGATGACAGGAATGCCGCCGCCTACACTGGCCTCAAATAAGAAGTTAATCTTGCGGGATCTTGCAATCTCTACGAATTCCGCACCGTGAACCGCTACCAGTTCCTTATTGGAGGTGCAGACGCTTCTGCCGCTCTCAAGAGCTTCCTTCGTGTACTCGTAGGCAGGATGGATGCCTCCCATCACTTCTACGATGATCTCCACCTCGGGATCCTCAATGATCTGACGGAAATCATGCGTCAGATAAGGCTCCACGGGATTCCCCGGAAAATCTCTCAAATCCAGAACATATTTTATGTCGAGGGGAAATCCGACACGCTTCGCAATAATGTCCTTGTTCTTCATCAAAACATCGAACACGCCGGCGCCAACCGTACCGTATCCCAAAATCGCTACATACATCGCTGTCTCCTTCGCAGTCCGCCCCCGGACTGCTCCCTGTAATCTGTAACCCCTTTATACTACTCGCTTCCGAGAATCTTCAGATAATGCACACCCTTTAAGCTTCTCAGTTCCGAAAGCAACACTTCCGTGGAAGCCGTTTCCGGAAGAATTTCCATCCCCAATGCCACAGAGGCAACCCCGCCGGTCGGAATGCTTTGCTGAATCGTCAGGATGTTCGCATTGCAGCCTGCAATCTTCTGCAGGATGGAGGAAAGAATCCCCTGCTTATCATCCACCTGAAGCATGACATTCAATGTCTTACCGCGGGAATTCTCGTGGAACGGAACGATATCGTCCTTATACTTGTAAAACGAACTCCTGCTCAGTCCGACCTGGTCGGCTGCCTCACTTACGGTCAGGCTTTCGTCACAGGCCAGCATGTGCTTTACCTCAACAACCTTAAGCAAAACCTCGGGAAGCGCGGCTCTTTTCACGATATAGTATTCTTCGGAACCCATAACGCACCTCCTTTTCTTTTTGCCCGTGTTGTTTGCGACAGAAACACATTTGTCCACGATTAAAAGAATTCTACCACAAAAGGTTGAAAAATGCAACAAAGAATTCAATCGTTCATTTTTTGAAAAAACATAAGAGACAGGCCGAAAAAACCTGTCTCTTTGCAAATCTTGAAATTTTAAATTGTCGATATCAGACGCGCCGGATATCAAAGCTTCCGCCCGGAACGCTGCGCTTGCCGGGTGCGGGTCCGTCGCCGCCTTCACTGCCCCAGCTTTCGACGATTACATCGGGGCACTCGAAATCCATGATTTCGATATCCACCGGTTCGAATATTTCCTTTTCCATAGTATTCCCTCGCATAAATCTTCTATTCACACTATCTGAGCGTCCAGTATTCGTTCGACTTGATGCATACCGGATAATACGCCCAGACATACTCCACACCGTCCTTCTCGTAATAAACCGTGAAGTACAGGGTTTCGTTCTTATAGGCTTCTGCCGGGAATATCAGACGGATGATTCTCATGCCGTCATAATCATTCTTATAAGGGTCACTCGGAAGGAGCTGCTGAATCGTCTTTCCGTTTGGATTCACACCGGGCATTGCACTGAACGTATTCGTAAAACCGTTGTTGAAATCCGTTACGGACGCTTTCTTTGCCTCATAAAGGACTGGATCCTTTGCGCCGTATCCCTTCGTGGAAACTCTGATTCTCGTGTAATCGGCTCTTTCCCTGTCAATCCCGCAGACGAAGGAAATCATTAAGAATTTCTCATCGTCGTATTTTCCGCTTTCGAGCATTGCGGTACTGTAATCGGAATTACCGTGCTGGATGTAATTGAAACCCCAGTAATCTTTCTCAGTCGTCTTATCGGCCTTAATTCTGTCTACCAGGCTCGGCGCCGGGATGTAATGGCTGTTTCTGAAAAAGATGATGTTGGAATACAGCCACGGCGAATTCTCAATCGTCTCCGTTCTGCGAACGGTTGCCTCGAAGATTACGTCTCTGTAATCAAAAGCATACGTGCTGCCCGGGTTATAGGTGTTTCCTGTTTCGATGTCACGCCATACAACCGTGTAGTTCTCGTTAAGGTAATTCTCTCCGAGAAGCTCCATCTTCGATGTTGTATCAAGGTCCGGAATGTTGCTGAACGTTCCGAGACCACGGTAGTTCTTGTAGTTGTTCTTAAAGACCTCCGTCTTCGTTCCGTCCGTTCCGACGAAATAGAAGGTCGCCTTATACTTCAGTGCAAGAACGATATGGTAGGTAGCGGCAACACCGTTCTCATCAACCAGAGCGCCGTCAGCCGGGAAGGAAACCCTGCTGTCCGCCTTCGTGATCTCGCGGTAATCATCGGGTACCTGATAGCTGATGCCGAATACGGCTTTGTCACCATCGTAATACTGCTGTCCGGCACCGTAAGTGCCGTTACCCTTTGACTGGTTTCCGAAAAGCGGAACCAGAGTCGTATAGATGCCTTCGTAGTAATCAAATGTTACTTCTTTATTCAGTTCGGAGTCGGTCTCCTTAACCTGTACCGCTTCGCCGGTCAGTGTGTTAAGCGTCTCGCGTGTTTCCGAAGTGTTGTCGGAGTATTTCTCCGTCAGCGTAACATTATAGGAAGCGGGACGCTTTGCGTCCTGATTCTGCTTGTCGTCCCAACGGACATCGACAGCAACCTTGGCAAGCGGATACATGATGAAGTATACGTTGGATTTGCCAAAGGTGTAAGAAAGGCTGTCAAGCGCGATATCGTCGTGTCGGGTAAAGTTCTTATAGGTGTTTGCTTCCTTCAGCTTCGGGCCTTCAACAGCTTCAAACCAGTCCTTGCCGTCGGTATAAACCTCGAACTTCGGATCGATTCCGAGCTCGTGCATCGTCTTATAGATGGCAAATGAGGAATCATCTCCCATTGCCTCAAAGAAAGCCTCGGATGTTACATCCGCCGCAATCGTCTCGCCTTCATAGAAACCGGCATTATACTGTACGCCCTTCTTCGGCATCGGAGCAGCGTTCTGTCCGATCAGAAGCTGATACATGGAAGCGGGCATCTCTTTAAGAACCGTCTTGCCGTGATCATCGACCGTATAATACAGGTAGTGAGGCGTATATTCTGTAATATAGGAAGCAGGCATCTGAAAGCCGTAAGCGCCGGTCTGACGTTGAATCGTAACCGTCTTACCGATGAGCTGACCTGCGTTATGCCCACCGTTTGCAGGGCCGCCGGATTCACTTTGCGCATCAACGATATCTGCTTTTGGCGCTAAAACGGAACCTCTGCTGTTGCCGCCGAGGCTGACCTTATCTGCTTCATAGAAATTGAATAAAACGCGAGTATTCCGGAGTTCGTTCTGTCCTAATGTAGTTCCGTTCAACGAAAGAACATTCTGCAGCTGTCCGCTCCAAAAAATATCCTTACCGGAAACATTGATGATGCAATAGCTTCCATCAGGAATCTGAATGTCGAATGTGTTCTCAGGACGTTCAAACTGTTCCTCTGTCAAATGAAAGATGTTCAGTCTGGGATCCTCGCCTTTCAAAATAAGGGTACCATATGCAGCTTTTGAATCAGTTACAGTCCCGTTTGATGCGAAATCTGCAAATAGTTTGCTTCTTTTCTTAAGGAATTCCATTTCCTTCTTGAAGTCGATTACACCGTCCTTTGGCGTCGCATAAATTCGCTCCAGGTAGTTTTCTTCCTGATTGGGCGCTGTAATCGTCGTTACCTCGTTGGAAACAATAAAGCTGTGGTTCCCGCTGTAATTGCCCTGAACTCTTCCGAAAGACTTCGTCTCGTCATTATTACAGATGACAGCGGCAACATAAGGCTGGTTGTCATCCGGCAGGGTCCCGTCGGTATAAGCCCCCTTTATGCAGATGCCATGAACCGGTCCGTTCTTCACCTCAAACTGCTTTGCGGCAGCACGTCCCTCAAAATCGCTGAACTGCGGATTGTCGATGTAAACCTTCTCGCCGAACAAAGAAAAGTGACCTGCTGTTCCCAAAGCGTATTCCTTGTCCTTGTTTGTACCGTAGAGGAGTCTGTCCCTGTTCTCGTCAGTCACTTCATGCGTGCCCTCGACTCCTTTACTGTCAAGTCTCCATGTAATATCCCTGCTGATTACATTGTTGAGATTTCCCGCCACGCTCATATAGAGTGCGGCGCGGGTTTGGGATGCGGCGGCATCACCCTCTCCGCTTTGTTCCTTCGCAAGCGCAGCGCCGGGAAGGGCAGATGTGACCAGCATTACCGCCGAAAGGACGGTAACCGTCACCTTTTTCAATATTGATTCTCGCATAAATAAAACTCCTTTTCGGGCTCTTTTTATAGAAAAGTGCAACAATTACGCATTTTTACATATCTAAAGAAGCCTCTGAAACTACACCCTGGGTTCGTCTGCGGCTCAAAACAGTAAAAAAATCGCAGAAAAACTCGAACGCCACTATCTATTGTACGTCGGGTATAAAGAATTGTCAACACGAAAAGTAATGGAATTTGTCATATTCTTGAGATTTTTTGTACAAGATATCACATTTTCACATTTTTTCCGTAAAAATATTATGTTTTCTCTTTTTGCGCACAAAAATGGAGGAACTTGTCTGTTCCTCCAAAAAATACACCATTCTATATATTTTAGTGGTTTGTATATACTTTTGCGGCGTCTCCGAAGCGTAAAAGCCGGTCTGCAAGCGCATAAGCAGCCGGATTTTGCTCTTTTGCAAGCTTACAATACCCTTCCATGCTCACCGTAAGGCGATTGCTCAATGTCGTGTTGTTGCCTACAACGTAAAGCGTATATCCGTTTCTGCACTCCGTCACGGAAACACCCGTCACATCCACGCGGTACGTTCCACCGCCCAGGTCTGTCCACCGGTCCGAAGGAACGGATTTATAAACCGTCTTCCCGTTCTGCACATAGGAAATGTAGGCTTCCTCTCCCGAAAGTTTCCGGTTCGTTCTGATGAAAAAACTGATAGACGGACGGCTCTCAAGCGAAAGGCTGAAGCTGTAAACCGAGAACGTATCCGCACCCGTGTTCTCATTCGCATAAGAAGAATCGCTCAGGCTCGCCTGCTTCTGCGTGCCGTATTTCAGATATGCTGTGATTCCCGCATCGGCAAGCCGTCCCGTATGATATCCGAAAAACCTCTGTGCCTCCGCGCCGTAGCAAAGCATATCGACCAAAAGGGTACGAAGCTTGGCGTCCGCTTTTCCGCCGGTCAGCATCGAAAGGACATACTCCTCAATGCTGTAATCTCCGGATTCGTATACCGTCTCCTCTCCGCTCTTTAACCCGATAAAGGAAACTCCGAGCTTCGACGTCATCTCCTTTGCCGCAAGCCCGTAATAAGAGTACACACGACACTTCTTTCCGTTATAATTTTCCGTCGTGTAAACGCTTACCTTCTCGGTTCTCGTGCTGCTTACCTTGTCGCCCGC
>JAGADM010000122.1 GCA_017613595.1 Lachnospiraceae bacterium
AGAACGTTGTTAACGAGTGCGGTGATGATCGCGCTGAACGAAGCGCCGATGATCATACCTACGGCAAGATCGATCATGTTGCCGCGCATAATGAACTTCTTGAATTCTTTGAACATAAAACACTTCTCCTTTCGATATTGGCCCCCGTCCGGAACAGTCTCCGGAGCCGGTTCCGAAATAAACTCAGGATCTGGCGAGTCCGGTCAGTCCGGTGCGGACCAGTTCCAAAATCTGAAATGAAGAGAAGTCGTTGATAAAGCTGTCAACCTTCGCGGGTTCTCCGGTAAGGCGGAGCATCATTGTCTCGGGAGAGACATCCACCACCTTGGCGTCGGTGCGTTCCGCTATGGCGAGCGCTTCCTTGCGCTTCTCCGAATCAGCGGTGTTCACTTTCAGAAGTAGCAGTTCGCAGCATACCGAGCTGTCGGGAACAAGCTCTCTGACGGAGATGACATCCTCCAGCTTCAGCAGCTGTTTCACGATCTGGCTGAGCGTCTCCTCCTCACCGCTCGCGACAACGGTCATGCGGCTGATGCTCGCATCTTCCGTTTCGCCTACGGAAAGGCTTTCGATATTGTAACCGCGGCGCGAGAAAAGTCCCGAAGTACGGGCCAGAACGCCGGCCGTATTCTCCACCAGAATCGAGAGAACGATCTTTCTCATCAGAGCCTCCAAAAGTAAACTAATCCACCCATAATTGTACACACGACGACTGGGTATGTCAAGGCAAAAGCCCTTGTTTTTCAAGTGTTTTCAAAGTATTTCGCATTGTTCGTGAGCTTCTTTACAAGGGCCTTCGGAAGGACGCGGTAATGCTTTCCGAGCAGGAACCCCGCGTACTTTACCGCGCACTGGAATGCGAATTCCGCCATCGCGAAATACGCATGCTCCTTACGGAGTTCGCCGAGCATGAATTTCACATATTTCATGCCTTCCTTCTCCGAAGAGAACCGGCTGAACAGCTTCGCATGAACCGCCTGGTTCACGCCGCTGTCGAAGTTTCTCCGGAATGTTCCCGATAAGGAGAACGCGTGCCCGTGCTCCACAACCGCGGACGCCTCGTAAAACACCGTATATCCGTTCTCGATCGCCTTTGCGGCAAATACCATATCCTCACCGAACAGCACCGGCTCCTCGAACCCATCGAGGCAGAAGAAACGGTTTCTGTGATACAGGCAGCACACGTCCGAGCAGAATATCGTCTTGATCCCGAGCTCGCGGACGCTTTTCGCCGTCTTTTTCAGTCCCGACGGCGGATAGTTGAACTGCTGGGTGCGGCGGACGATCCGGTCGGCTCCTGCAGGAGCAACCTGCCGGGCGTATACCGCGATCGTATCATTGTCGCTTTCCATCGCGTCGGCCATGGTCCGGAACAGACTCGTGTCCGCCGGTACCGCGTCGGCCGTCATGCAGAGCACGTAAGGGGAACGGCACAGGGCAATTCCGCGGTTTCTTGTACGGCCGTGATCGAACTCTTCTTTCGGAAAAGCTTCCGCCGCGATCTCGACACTGTCCGCGCCGTTTCTGTCCCGCAGCTTAAGGATACGGGCAAGAAGCGTCTCCTCCTCGCCTTCCGTACTGGAAAGCGTCAGCATGATCTGCACCTTTCCGGGCAGCTCGCTCTGCCGGAATATCATCTGTATCAGTTTGTAAAACCTGCGGCCCGGCCGGTATACCGGGATCACTACGTCCAGTCTGCTCATTCCGTCTCCTGTCCCTTCTTCGGGAGTTCTCCTGTTACAAAACAAGGGCACATGCCGGAACATGTGCCCTTTCCATTCATGATCGAAAACCCGCTGCTTACAGCTCAACCTTACCGGTTACATCGCCGTTAACAACATAGTAAGCTGCGTTATCCTCAGGCTTAACATAAAGGGTGATGTCCTTGATGGCTGCCTTGTTATCAGCGGCATAAGCCTTCTTGGCAGCAGCTACGATATCCTCGGTGTTGATTTCCTTGCCTGCGAACTGAAGAACAACAACTGCCTTCTCCTTCTTCGCAACAGCCTTCTTAACATCATCGGCCTTCTTAGCTACCGTCTTCTTAACTTCATCAGCCTTCTTTGCAACAGCCTTCTTAGCAGGCTCTACCTTCTTGGCAACAGCCTTCTTTACAGGCTCAGCCTTCTTGGCAACCTCAGCAGCCTTCTCGGCAACAGCCTTCTTAACGGGCTCAGCCTTCTTGGCAACCTCTGCGGTCTTCTCGGCAACAGCCTTCTTTACAGGCTCAGCCTTCTTAGCAACTTCACTCTTAACTGCCTCGATCTTCTCCTTGGCTGCATCTGCAGCTGCAACTACCTTTTTCGTGGCCATTTCTATGACTCCTCCGTAAAATCAAAATCGATCGGCTTACGCCGTCATACGCTTTCTGTTACAATCTGATTTTACCGAAAAAAGCAAGCAAATACAAGGCTTTCCGTGCATTTTCTACCTTTTGCCGAAGAACGCGGGCACCGTTCTTTCAATCTTCGCTAACTTATCCAAAAAGCGCACGGTTTTTATGCTGTTTTTAGACTATTTGTCCATATCTTCCGAAGCTTTCCGACGATTTATGGACGAGTTCTTTCGCCGAAGTATAAAAAATAACAGCGAAAGGGCAGGCAATGCGCCGCACGAATCGATCAGAACATCCGCCGCGCGGCCTGCCCGGTCGGGGACAAATGTCTGGTGAAACTCATCTAACGCTGCGCAGCAGACCGTCAGGACAAACGCTGCCGCGAACGCCTTAAGGTTCTTCACTCCGGTCCATGCGTATACCGCACAGAATATCAGGAGCGCGAGGATTGCGAACTCCGTCATGTGCGCGCCTTTTCGAATGATATGTTCAAGCGTACGCCGCGCTTCCCCGTCGGGATCGCCGCCGAACAGCTTCATAACCGCTTTCGCGACGGCTCCGGAAAGACTTCCGGACTCCTCTCCGTCCTGCGCCGAGAAACCGAAGATAACCGAATACCACAGTATTACGGCGGCTGCCGAACCGAATCGTTTTAACCACTTCATGGCATGCTCCCGTACGTTTCCGTTCCTTCACGGATCAATAATAATAGGAATCCCGTAGCGACCAGATGATCAGGTCGAAAATGTCTTCTTCGCCGACGTCATCCTGTCCGCCGGGACGCCGCAGGGATACCAGCCACTGCCCGCCGTAATTAAAGGAGGGTGCGCAGTAGTACAGGAATTCATAGGCCGCTCCGTCCACCTCGCCGTACTCCGTCCACCAGACGTATCCGAGTTCGTCTTCCGGATCGGAGATATCAAATGAGGCTTCGTATTTGGCCTTCAGCTTCTCATAGACTTCCATCGGCGTCTTGCATCCGTACGATTCATTCACGTGCTGGACGTAAAGGGTTACATTATGCGTTCCGTATGGTTTCAGGGTAAGGAAACTGTCCGGATCGCTTTCGATTTCCTTGATGTCGCCGTCAATATAAACAAATTCGGCTACCGAGCCGTCCGCCAGCTTCTCGCTGACGCGACGCAGCTTGACCGCAAGCGGGGAATGATTCTGTACAAGGCTTTCCGCGCAGGACATCCAGTAATCCGCTTCTTTGAAATCCTGCTCGGTCATCTCCGCGTATTCTTTGCCGGGAAATGTGTAGAAAACCATGATGATACCGAACTCATCCTTGCAGTCAAAAGCCATAAAACGGGAATACTCCGTAACCAGCTTCCCTTCGTCATCAAAATCGACATCGGCATGCGGACCGACCAGGCACTGCATCCCGTTAATGTTCTTCCGCTCCGCTTCCCCATGCATCTTATAGTAGATGACGTCAAGCGCGTCGATCAGCGTGTTCTCGCCCTTCAGATTGGCTTCGAAAGAATCGAGATCATAGATCATTCCGCTGAATCCGTCGAGCAGATAGAACACTTCCATATAACCGGTATCGGATTCCGCAAGAACCCAGTCATCATAAATCTCGACCTCGGCTTCCCCCGGTACGAGGAAGGAAAATGCGCCGTTACCGCACTCCACTTCTTCCGGTTCGGGCCGGACAGCGGCCGTCGGTATTGCGGTCGGTTCGGGCGTCGGTGTATCGGTCGGTTCGGAAGTCGGCACAACAGTCGGCGTATCGGTCGGCCCGGACGTCGGTGTTACGTCCGGCGTAATGCTTTCCGTTGCGGTCTTCCGCTTCTTTCCGGCACTCTTCTGTTCCTCTTCGTCCGCTCCGCAGGCAGTCAGAATCCCCGCGCAAAGGACGGTAATCAATACCAATCGAAAAAGGAAACGCATTCGTTTTCTCATACATTCTTCCTCCTGCAAAACGATTATTCATATAACGCAATTATAACAAAGGTTCGTCTGTCGGGCAAGAAATACCTTTCATGTCATTTTCCGTTCTGTATAAAAATTTACGCTTGACAGGTCCGGCTTGAAAGCGTATAGTCTAGACAAATGCAGTGACCGGGAACCAGTACGAAACAAGTATTCCCTTACAGCGAGCCGGGCATGGTGAGAGCCGGCATCGAAGACCTTCCGAATTCCTCCCGAGAGCAGCGTGTTGAACAGCTTCGCTAAGTAGGCATCGCCGGTTGCGTCCGTTATCGCGATAGGGTATGATGATGTACCCGAATGAGGGTATGCGTTTACGTATACTGAATTGAGGTGGTACCACGGGTTATATGCTCGTCCTCTACTGTTGCAGAGGACGGGCTTTTTTGTTTCCTCTTGAAACG
>JAGADM010000123.1 GCA_017613595.1 Lachnospiraceae bacterium
GGGATCAGGCCGGTCTGCCAGTCGTGGCAATGAATGATGTCCGGCTTGAAATCGATCGCGGGAAGCGCGGAAAGACACGCCTTATCAAAGAAGGCAAACTTCTCGATATCCTCATGGATGTAGCCGTACGGCTTGTCTCCGTTGAAGTAATACTCATTGTCGATGAAGTAAAATGTGATGCCGTCGAGCACGGTCTTCAGCACGCCGACATACTGGCTGCGCCATGCAAGATCCACATAGAAGTGCGTAACGTACTCCATCTTCTCACGGTATTTCTGCGGAATGGCAAGATACTTCGGCACCATTACACGGATATCGAATTCGTCGCGGTTGATGTACTTCGGCAGCGAGCCGACAACATCCGCCAGACCTCCTGTTTTGATAAACGGAACACATTCCGATGCTACAAATAAAACCTTTTTCATAGTAACCTCGCTCAATGTAAGTTTTCACGAAGCCGTTGGCTCCCGTTCCCGGCAGATCCTCACGGGTCTGCTGTTCTATCCTTGTTACGCGTTCTTCTTTTTAAGCGCGAGTTCACGCATCTCCTTCGCGTTCGCCATAACCGATTCGGTAATCTGCGTGCCGCTCAGCATTCTCGCAAGTTCGCCTACGGTCTGCTCTTCCGAAAGCGGCGTCACGCTTGTCTTCGTCGAAGCCCCGTCGGTCGCCTTCTCGATCAGGAAATGCTTTGAGGCAAATGCGGCGATCTGCGGCAGGTGCGTGATGCAGAGCACCTGGTGCTCCTTCGCGATCGCGGCCATCTTCTCCGCGACCTTTTGGGCGGTACGTCCGCTGACGCCGGTGTCGATCTCATCTAAGATCAGCGTCTCTATCTCGTCCTTGCCGGCAAATACGGACTTCACCGCAAGGCTGATACGCGACAATTCGCCGCCGCTCGCGATCTTCGCAAGCGGTCTTACCGGCTCGCCCGGATTTACGGAAATCATGAATTCCGCGCTCTCCGTTCCGTCGCCGGTCATCGGCACCGTTTCAATATCGATCCGGAATATCACATCCGGGAAGTTCAGATCCTTCAGTGCCTCACGGATCTTAACCTCCAGCTTTCCGGCCGCTTCCCTGCGGACTTCTCCGAGCTTACCGCAAAGGTCCGCAAGCTTCTTCTCCTGCTTTCTTACCTTTGCCTTCGTCTCTTCGAGATAGCGGTCGTAATTCTCAAGCCGGTCGATCTTGACGGCAAGCTCCGCGTCGTATGCGCGGATATCTTCGACCGTCTTGCCGTATTTGGCTTTCAGATGGTTCAGAAGGTTGAGGCGCTCTTCCGTTTCACTGAGCTCGCCCTCATCCGAACCGAGGTCATCGACGTAATCCGAAAGCCCTGCTCCGATATCCCGAAGCAGTTCCTCGAGCTGCTCGATCTCGCGGTAAATGCCATCGAGTTTCTCATCATACGCGACAACGCGGCCCATCTGCCGAAGCGTCCGTCCGATCAGGTCGGAAGCGCTGTCGGAGTCCGTACAGAGAAGCCTGTCCGCCTCGCCGGCTGCCTCTAAAAGGCGGCTCCGGTTCGAAAGCACGCGGTAGCGTTCTTCGAGTGCGGCGTCCTCTCCGGGCTTCGGATTGGCGCGTTCGATCTCATCGTGCTCGTAACGAAGCAACGACAGTTCGCGCGTCCGGCTTTCCGAATGCGCCTGCGCCTCCTCGTACTCGCGGAGCGTCTGACGGTACTCGCCGTAAGCCGCGCGGATTTCGTCAAGAAGCGGCGCGGTCTGCTCCTTTAAGAAGCGGTCCACCAGTTTCAGTTGGTTCTTCCGGTCAAGGAGCGTCTGATTCTCCCGCTGTCCGTAGACTTCGAGAAGCTTATCCGACAGTTCCTTCAGAAAGCCGGTATTCACGACCTCCCCGTTCACCCTGCTGATGCTCCGTCCGCTGTCCGAGATGCGGCGGGAAATGATAAGATTATCCTCGAGGGGGATCTCATTCTTCTCAAGCAGCGCGCGGATACTTTCGTCCCCGCTGTCGAAGATCAGCTCCGCCAGTGCGTAGTCGGCGTTCCGGCCGAGCATTTCCTTACTGACCTTTCCGCCGAGAGCGGCGTTCACGGACCCGAGAAGGATGGATTTGCCTGCGCCGGTTTCACCGGTCAGGATATTCATCCCTTCTCCGAAATCCACATAAACCTCGTCAATGATCGCAAAGTTTTTGACATGTAAACTTAAAAGCATAACAGCCCTTTCCTTCTCCCCGGGAATTAAGGCTTACTTACTCCTCATCCGGCAGAATGCCGTTGTGGTATACTTCCTGTACGTCATCGTCATCGTCCAGAAGATCGAGCGTACGGTTGAACATCTTGATATCCTGCTCGTCGGTAAGCTCCACTTCGGTCTGCGGAAGCTTCGTAACCTCGGCCTGCGCCATCGGAACGCCCTGTGCCTCGAGTGCTTCGCGTACAGCAGAGAACGAGTCGGGATCGGTCAGGATTTCGTAGGAATCCTCATTGTCCGCGAAATCTTCAGCGCCGGCGTCAAGAGCCATCATCATCAGATCGTCGGGATCGATATCGCACTCTTCCTTGTCGATCAGAATCTGGCCTTTCTCATCGAACATAAAGGATACGCAGCCGGGAGTACCGATGCTTCCGTTACCCTTCGTGAACGCGCTGCGGATGTTGGCCGCGGTACGGTTCTTGTTGTCGGTCAGCGCTTCAACGATAATGGCGATACCCTTCGGACCGTAGCCTTCGTAGGAAACGAACTCGTAGTTAACGGCGTTGGCATCGCCGGCAGCCTTCTTGATGCTGCGGTCGATCGTATCGTTCGGCATGTTGTTTGACTTAGCCTTCGCGATGATATCCTTCAGCTTGCTGTTGTTGTTCGGATCGGGGCCGCCCTCTTTTACGGCAACGGCGATCTCACGGCCAAGACGGGTAAACACTTTACCCTTCGCGGCATCGTTCTTTTCTTTCTTGTGCTTGATGTTGGCAAATTTGGAATGTCCTGACATAGAACTTTCTTCCTCTCTTTTCGATTTAGATTTATTTGATTTTATTAAATCTCATGCTTCTTCGGTGACTGCGCGGATCCGTTTGAGGATTCCCTCCGCCTCTTCGGCGGATTTTACGGCGAGAAATACCGTGTCGTCACCTGCCAGCGACCCGACGATCGACGAAAATCTGATACCGTCTATCGCGGCCGCAACCGCCATCGCCATACCGGCGCTTGTGCGGACCACCAAAATGTTCTGTGCGGTATCCATCGAGACAATCGCGTCCTTCAGGATCCGCTTGAAGCGTTCCCGGTTTGTGTCCGACGGTCCGTCGGGGGAAATGCTGACATACCGCTGACGTCCGTTCGCGATCGGCATTTTCGTGATCCGGAGTTCCCGGATATCACGCGAGATCGTCGCCTGCGTCACACGAAAACCGGATTCCGTCAGAAGGCTCGCAAGCTCCTCCTGGGTTCCGACTTCACGTTCCGAAATCAGTTCCAAAATCCTGTTCTGTCTCTTATTTTTCATGATACCTCCTAACTTGCTTTATGCCTGCAGCGCAGGGTCACAATCTACAGTTTCCCTCTGACTCTCTCCCAGAAGGAAATGTCGGAAAGCATAACGACCGGAATCTCCGGCACCGCTTTGGATACGATTACCTTATCGCCGACCGAAAGCGCCATTACCTCGTCACCGTCGACGGTCACCGTCGCCTCCTGCGGAAGGGAACGGGAACTGCTGCATACTTCGATTTCGATCACGTCCTCGTCCGAAATGACGAGCGGTCTCGCGTGCAGCATGTGCGGGCATACCGGCGTAATGACAAGCGCGCGTGCCTGCGGAGCCACAACCGGTCCGCCTGCGCTTAAGCTGTAGCCGGTCGAACCCGAAGGCGTCGCGACGATAACGCCGTCGCCCTGATAATTGTCCGCGAGCTGTCCGTTCACCGAAACCTTCAGTTTGATCAGACGGGAGAATCCCGAACGGGCAATGACGACATCGTTCATCGCGAGGATATCCGAAACCGCACCGTTCCGCTCCGTCTGTAAAAGCGTCTTCTTCTCAATTACGTATTCATCGTTGACGAGTTTCTCTATCGCGCGGTCCGCGTCCTGGTACTCGGCAGCGGTCAGAAATCCGAGGTGTCCGAGGTTGATTCCCATCACGGGGATCCCGCTTTCCTGAAGCACTTTGGCGCCGCGCAGGAAGGTTCCGTCTCCGCCGAGAATGATCGTGCACTCGGTTCCGGGCTCCAGTTCCACTTCGCAGCGACCGGTGCCCATAACAAGCGGCGCAAGAACATAGGCGCTTCCGCCGTGCTCGCCGATGCAGGCGGCCAGGCGCTTTGCCATCCGTCCGTCAGGATCCTTTTCCTTGTTTGCTATGATACAAAAACGCTTCATGGACTATCCTTTCCGCTGTCGCGGCGTCGATCCCCGCGGCGGGCTTTAATGTCTTAACGGCGGTGAACAGATACTCCCTGTTCCCGCTTCCTCCCGTGATCGGGGAAAATGTGATGCCGTCGCAGGCGAATCCCTGCTCCGCGGCAGCCGCGGTCACCGATACGATCACGTTACGATGGACTCTCGGGTCCTTCACGATCCCGTTCTTTCCGATATGCTCTCGTCCCGCTTCAAACTGCGGTTTGATCAGGCACACGATCCGGCCGCCTTCTCTTATGAGTGAGGCAAATGCCGGCAATACTTTCGAAAGCGATATGAACGACAGGTCCGCCGCCAGAAAATCCACCGGCGCCTTCAGTTCCGCTCCGGTCATATCGCGGATATTGGTCTGCTCCATCGAAACGACTCTCGGGTCGTTTCGGAGTTTCTCCGCCAACTGGTCCGTTCCGACGTCGACCGCGTAGACAAGCGACGCGCCATTCTGCAGCATGCAGTCGGTAAAGCCTCCGGTCGAGGCTCCGGCATCAACGCAGGTGAGCCCCGTAAGATCGATTCCGAATTCGCCGAGCGCTTTCTCAAGCTTGTAGCCGCCGCGTCCGACATAACGGTCTCCGTCGCCGCAAAGCGTAATCTCCGCGTCCTCGTCGACCATCGTCCCGGGCTTCGTTACCGCTGTTCCGTTTACCGAAACTTCCCCGGCCAGAATATGCTGTCTGGCACGCGCCCGCGTCTGACACAGGCCGCGCTCAACCATTCTTATGTCCAGTCTGTCTTTCATACGTCCGCACCGCTTTGCAGTATCTTCGCTGCGATCGAAGACGCGTTGAGTCCACAGTTATCACGGATCTCCTGCTGCGAAGCCTGCGCCTGGAACGCGTCGGGCATCGCGCAGATCATAACCTTCATCGGCAGGCGTTCCTCCATCACGAAGGCTGCGACACGCTCGCCGAAACCGCCTGTCCGTACACCCTCTTCCATCGTCACAAGAAGGTCATGCGACGCGGCGAGTTCACGGATTAATTCTTTATCAAACGGAGCCGCAAACCGCGCGTTAACAACGGTAGTGTCCGTTCCGTGCTCTTTAAGGATACTGCTTACGCCAATCGCTTCTTCCCCGAGCGTTCCGAGGAACATAATCGCGGTTTTCGAACCCTTCCGGAGCACTTCCGCTTTGCCGTAACGGATCTCCGATACTTCCGCGGGAAGGGCTGTCAGGTCCTTGCCGCCCTTCGGATAGCGGACCGCGTTCGGTCCTTCCAGCGTGACGGCAAATCGTAACATCGCACGGAGCTCGGCACCGTTTCGCGGCGCCATTACGGTCATTCCCGGCATATGCGACAGGAACGAAATATCAAACAGTCCCTGGTGCGTCTCACCGTCCGAACCGACAATGCCGGCGCGGTCGATGGCAAGCGTAACCGGGCGTTCATTCAGACATATCTCTTCGAGTATCTCGTCATACGCTCTCTGTAAAAACGTCGAGTATACGGCGATTACCGGATGAATACCGTTCAGCGAAAGACCCGCGGCAAAGGAAGCCGCATGCCCCTCGGCGATCCCGACATCGAAGAAACGGGACGGAAACTGCTTACGGAAACTGTCCAGTCCGGTTCCGTCCGACATGGCGGCTGTGATCGCGGCAACCTCCGGATGACTCTTTCCGATGTTTACGATCTCATCGCGGAATACATCGGTGTAGGTTTCCTTGATGGAGAGTCCTAAAGGAGCGCCGTTCTTCGGATTGAACGGCGGAGTGCCGTGGAATCTGCTCGGATCGGCCTCGGCGAACTGATATCCTTTGCCCTTCTTCGTGACAACGTGGATCAGTACCGCGCCGCGGATACGGGATGCCGCGTTGAGCGCCTTCTCGAGATCCTTGATATTATGACCGTCAACCGGTCCGTAGTAGGCAATACCCATCTCGGTGAAGAATTCGCCGGGGACTACCATGAAACGGATTGCCGACTTCATTTTCTTGATGCGGTTGGCAATTCTCGCGCCGAGCGACGTCTTATTGAGCTTCTGCTCGACATTGCTCTTTAGGTCTATGTAATTCACGCTCATGCGGGCTTTACGGAGGTAATTGGCCATGGCGCCCACATTTTTCGAAATCGACATCTCGTTATCGTTCAGAATGATGATCAGGTTGGTTTTGAAACGTCCCGCGTGGTTGAGCGCCTCATAAGCGGGACCGCCCGAAAGCGAACCGTCGCCGATCACCGCGACTACACGGTTGCTCTCACCCTTTAAGTCTCTTGCCTTCGCAAGACCTACCGCGACCGAAACCGAAGTCGAGCTGTGGCCGGTATCGATGACGTCGCACGGGCTCTCCTTACGCTTCGGGAAGCCGCTGATACCGCCTCTTCTGCGGAGCGTTCGGAACGCGTCCTTACGGCCGGTCAGAATCTTATGCGTATAAGCCTGATGGCCGACGTCCCAGATCAGCTGATCCTGTGGAAGGTCCAGAAAGCGGTGCAGCGCGACCGTCAGCTCGACCGTACCGAGATTGGACGCAAGGTGACCGCCGTTTCTGCTGACGGTTTCGAGAATCGTGCGCCGGATCTCCTTACAGAGCTGCGGAAGCTTGTTCGCAGGGACGTTCTTAACGTCATTGGGCCGTTCGATTGTATCTAAAATGTTACTCATGTTCTCTCTTCCCCACGTCAGGTCCGGGCGGCCTGTCCGTGAGCAAATGTATTATTTCTTACGGTGTACGAGGTACATCAGAAGTTCTTTGAGAAATGTGCTTTCGCTGCTTCCGCCGTATTCCGCAAGTTTCGTAAGCGCGCGAGCCGTAAGGTTCTCCACTGCCGCGGAGGACTCCTCTACGCCGAACAGCGAAGCATACGTCGTCTTCTTGTTCTTCTCGTCACTGAATACGGGCTTTCCGAGCTCGGCAACCGTGCTGGTCACGTCGAGAATGTCGTCCTGGATCTGGAATGCCATGCCGACATCCGCGGCAACCTCTTCCATCGCCTGAACGGTCTTCTCGTCCGCTCCCGCAAGGATCGCGCCGATCATCATTGACGCCTCGAGAAGCGCGCCGGTCTTCAGCTTGTAGATGAAAAGCAGTTCCTCTTCGGAAAAGCTCTTGCCGGTCCCGATCACGTCAACCGTCTGTCCGCCGACCATGCCGTAAGCACCTGCCTTGTCCGCAAGGACACGGAGCGCGCGGAGTATGGTCTCCTGCTCGCCGGGAAGCATATTTGCCTTCAGCGCCGTCTCGAACGCGTAGTTCAAAAGGCCGTCGCCAGCGAGGATTCCCATCGCGTGCCCGTAGGCAACATGCGTCGTCATCTTTCCGCGGCGGTACATGTCGTTGTCCATTGCCGGCAGGTCGTCATGCACAAGCGAATACGAATGAATCATCTCCATCGCCGACAGGAACGGATATACGATATCCTTTTCGCGCGCCGGGTCTCCGCCGAGATACCGGTACGTCTCCAGTATAAGCATCGGCCGGATCCGCTTTCCGCCGGCCAGTACGCTGTAATTCATAGCTTCAAACAGGATGCGCTGTCTTCCCTCTTCCGCAGGGAGATACGACTTCACGATTTCCGTGATCTGTTCGGTCTTCTCCTTCAGCACTTCCTGAAACGTGCGGTCACTCATTCTCATTTCCGCCTTCCTCAATGATCTGCAGTTCCTTCTCGACGGTGTCGATCATATCGCTGCATGCTTTCAGCTGCTCCATGCCCTCTTTGTACAGCCGGAACGATTCTTCCAGTGTCATCTCCATGCTTTCCATACGGCGGATGATTTCCTCCATCTTCTGCATCCGCTCTTCCAAAGAGAGTTCCTTTGCTTTCTCTTCCATGTGGCTCTCCTTCCCGTCCCGGAAGGGACAGTCTGTCTTCGCGTGCCTTATTCCGTGCTTTCTGCCGGGCCGGCAAATGCGACCGCGCTCTTTACTTCCGCGTTCAGCTCGCCGTCCTTCAGTACGATCCGTACCGTGTCGCCGGGCTTTCTCTGTGTGATGCTGACAACCGGCTTTCCGTCGGGCTCCGAAATATATCCGAACCCGCCGCCGAGTTTCTTAAGCGGCGAAAGTCCGTCCAGTCTTGCCGCGGCAACGGCCAGCCGTCTTGACTCTCTTTCGAACCGGCTCCGCATGGCGGCGCGAAGCTGTCTTTCAAAGTCTTCCATGCGCTCGCGTCTTCTCGCGAGTCTCGCGGTCGGCTTCTGCATCATCAGGAGCCGTTCCGCGTGCGCCAGTGCTTCCCGCCTGCGCTCTATCGCCTCGGTCATCGCGCCGGTCAGTGCGCAGTGGTAATCCACCATTCTCGCCGTCAGTTCTTCGGCAATCCCGACCGCCAGTTCCGCGGCTGCCGAAGGTGTCGGCGCGCGAAGGTCCGAAACATAATCGATGATCGTCCAGTCGGTTTCATGTCCGACGCACGAGATTACCGGCACCGGGCACTCATATACAGCCCGCGCGACGATCTCCTCGTTAAAAGCCCACAGGTCTTCAATCGATCCGCCGCCCCGTCCGACAATGATAATGTCGACATCGGCGTTCTGCAGGCGTCTGATCGCCCGTACGATCGTCTCGGCCGCTCCTTCGCCCTGCACCTGCGCGGGTGCGAGTATCGGCTGCACGTACGGATTTCTGCGGTGCAGAATGTTTAAGATGTCCTGCAGCGCCGCTCCGGTCCGCGCCGTTACGATACCGATGCGCTTCGGATACGGCGGGATGGGTTTCTTATGCTCTTTATCAAACAGTCCTTCGGCACTCAGCCGCTTCTTTAACTGCTCAAAGCGGTCAAATAACACGCCGAGTCCCGCAAGCACGATCCGCTCGGCGTACATCTGGTAAACGCCGTCACGTTCAAATACCGAGATTCTGCCGAGCACCTGTACGCAGTCGCCTTCCTTCATCGGGAACTGCAGCCCCTTTACGCGGGAGGACGCGAACATCACACATTTCAGCTGTCCGCCGGAATCCTTCAGCGTAAAATACACATGCCCGGTCGAATGGTATTTGCAGTTGGACACTTCCCCTTCCACGACGATACGGGAAAGGATCGCGTCCCGGTTGAACAGATTCTTGAGGTAGATGGATACCTCCGAAACACTATAAACCGGATTCATGAGTGCTTGCTATTACCTTTCCGAGGATGCCGTTAATGAAACTGTAGGACTCCTTCGTTCCGTACTTCTTCGCCAGCTCAACGGCTTCGTTGGCGGCAACCTTTTCCGGAATCGACTCGTCAAACAGAATCTCATATACGGCAAGACGCAGGATGCTGATCTCCGCTTTGCCCATGCGGTTCAGATCCCAGCCGATCGCATACTTCTGCAGAATCGTATCAATGCTTCCGAGATGCTCCTTCACGCCGCGGTAGCGCTCGTAAAGCTGCTCCTTCAGTTCCTCGCCGAAGTCCTGCATCTCGTAATAATTCATGAGGGCTTCTTCCCTGTCGGGTTCTTCGTAAAAGCCCGAAAGAAACAGCGAAATGAATACCTGTTCGCGCTTTCCGCTCTGGTTCATCTTATCCGTTTCCACGATACGGTTATCCTCATTCACCATGGGATTCTCCTTACTCTGACTAAAAATGAAGGGAAGCTTCGGCGTAACCCGTCACTTCCCGGTTAATTCCTAACATTACGCCTTTTCAATGTCCATTCCCACAATGTGCACGTTCACGCGCAGCACCGTGAGGCCCGTCATACTTTCGATTGCGGTTCTTACTTTCTCCTGTACCGCCTTGGCTACCTTCGGTATGCTGTAGCCGTACTGAACAACCAGGGAAAGCTCCGCGCTGACCT
The DNA here is from genome assembly GCA_017613595.1 of Lachnospiraceae bacterium. The sequence continues at coordinate 10,122 of JAGADM010000123.1, forward strand.
CTCCGTTCTCGACCGTGATCACGGCTCCCTTCGAGAGGTTCTTGATTCCGAACTTACCGATGAACTCCTTCGTCATATTTCCGCTCATGTAGGCAACACCCTCGGCCTCCGTAGCGGCCAGTCCGGCGATGGATGCAATCACGTCATTGGCAATCTTTACGGCTCCGTCCATCCCTTCCGGATTCAGTTTCGCACCGTAAATCGGCTCATTTTCTTTACTCACTTCTATAGTCCTCCTTCTTTCGAACGGCATTTTACTCCAATATTACCGATATTATACCAAATCAAGCGGAAAATAGCAACTAAAATCGACTTTCCGGCCGCCTTTCGGATGCTTTTTTCACAGGGTCCCGAGGGCATAAAAATACCGCACTGCATTCCTGCAATGCGGTATCATTTTCCGTTTCACGTCACTTAATGCTTTCGACCTTAAACTGCCCCGTCTCCGGGTCCTTCAAAACGACGGCGGTACAGTCCTTTCCTTCGGCGGGAATTTCGTTTTCGGACAGGAAATACACCGATTCCGTTTCTTCGGATGTCTCCGTAAACCGCAGTTTAACGGTGTATACTCCTGACGTTTCCGATACGGACAGAATGTAGCATCTTCCTTCCGGATAATCCGCTTCCATTTCCTTCTGCAGGACGCCTGCAAGGCTCAGAAGCGTCGAGAAGGATATTTCCTTAGTCTCCCCTTTGTTCCAGACGGAATAAAGGCAGGTACTGTTGGACTTGCTGAGCTCATAACACCCGGGTGAATCGGCATTAAACGACCAGCCGATAAAGCTGTTGCTTTTCTTATCCCTGTCATCCGGCGTTTCGTTCTTCATATCCGTGGGATTATCTACCGAATAAACGGGATTCGCTGTAGATGCCGCTTCCGTTTCCTTTCCGTTCACGGAAAATGCGACGCTGAATGCCGGAATATATTCCTGCGGCTCCGTGCTCTTGTCTTCGCCCCGTTCGTACGGTGCGGAGGCATCGGATTTCTCCTTCTTGCCGCCCGACATAATGCTTACGGCCAGAACAGCGCACATGACGAGAATGACCGCTGCCGCGGCTCCCGCCAGACGCGTGAATACCTTTGAGCAGTAGAACGGTTTCTTCTGCTTTTCGGGCTCGGCAGGGGCAGACAGCACATTTGCCAGAATGCGGTTCTTCGCTTCCGTCGAAAGGTGCATTTCCTGCATCGATTGTTTCAGTTGCTCCTCTGCCTTCATCGGCCGTTCTCCTTATATCGCTCGCTTAACATCTTCCTGCCGCGCTGAAGCCGCATCTTAACGGCCGAAACGCCTTTTCGCAGGACTTTTGCAATTTCCTCTACGGTATACTCTTCCACGTAGAAGAGCATCAATACGGTCCGGTATTTCTCCGGAAGCGTCCGGAGAACATCCATGATCCCGTAATCGGCGTCCGTTCCGACGCTCACCTTTGCCTGCTCCGAAAGAATCCGTTCCCGGTTCTTCTGCTTACGGATCAGCATAAGGCTGTTATTTCTCACTACCTTGATCAGCCACTGCTTTTCATGCGCCTCGTCCGGAAAGGACGGCGCTTCCGACACATACGTAACAAGCGTATCCTGGACCATATCTTCCGCATCCGAAGCGTTTCCGACAATCGAATAGCTCATGCGGTACATAAGGTCACCGTACGTGTCCAGAATATGACGGATATGTTCCTCCTGTTGTAAGCGGCCAAGGCTCATGTAACGTCTCCCGAAAGTAAGCCCGCGGCGGTTTCTCCGCGCGCTTCGTAATATCAAAGAACGGCTACAGTATACCTTAAGCCACGCCTTCCGTCAACCGTCCGTCACGCACCGCGGCAGAGCCGCGGCGTATGCGGACATCCCATTTCCCCTCAAACAACCTGCGATTTATTCATATATTCCGATAAACAATGGTGTATCGGACTTAGAATCAATGATTTCATAAACAAACGGATGATCAAGCGTAACCGAGCGGATGATCGTCTCCGTATTGTAGCAGTTCGCCTCGATCGTAATCGCGGTAACCGCCGCGGCTTCCGTTCCGTGCTCGTCCATCTTGATGTACGTCTTCTGGATGACCTTGCTGATGTTTACCGGAATATCCGCGAGACGGGCGAATTCCGCGTCGCTCGTGAATGCCTTTTTCATGCCGAGACCGGCAAGGATGTCATTCAGCCCGATCGTGCTTTCCTCTTTGAACTTCGGGATCTTAACGTAGATCTCGGATGCGTTCTGATAAGGGATTTCCGACACCGTCGCCAGCTTCTTTGCGATATCGGAAACGGTCTTGCCGTCCTTCGGCAGATACGCACGGAAATAATAACCGTTCTTATACCATTTCTCGAAGCCGGTCATGTCGTCATCCTCGAAATACCGGTCGGCCTCGCCGCTCATCAGATCGACCTTCTTAATCGTGCCGTCCGCGCGATGGAAATCAGCGTCCTTTTTCGTCGCGTCTTCCGTAAACGGTTCTTCCCATACGCCGTCAAATGTGATTGCGTTGATGAGAACCATCACCTCGTCATCCGAAAGGCTGTCGAGAATGCTGTCAATGCGGTTCTTCGTATTGGTCTTAACCCAGTCATTGATGTCCTTAAGGGTCTGCGGGTTCCGGAAGGGAGCCTTCATAACCGACGACTGATAATATGTGCCGCACGTTTTCAGAAACTCGTCCGGAACGTTGAAGTCCCAGTCGGAATTGAGCCAGATCGAATTGGCCATCCGCACAACATCGGAATCCTTCGAACATTGATTCATGTAGCAGATCACCTGATTCAGCGTATCCGCGCTGCAGCCGAACATCGTTTCCATTTCCTTGAGCGTTTCGCCCTCCGCTCCGTTCGCGAGCATTCCGAGCGCCGCGTAAACGGAAATCGGCGAAACCATAACGGTTTCTCCCTTGTAGCTTCCGAGAAGAAGTTTGGCAGCGAAGCTGCGGATGCCCTTACGGTAATCCTCCGCGCGCTCAAACGTCTGCGCGAGCTTTCCGGGATCCGGCGCCTCGCCGGACGACGTCTTCGTCAGTTCCTTTGTCCCGCTCTCCGCGGCCGGCGTTCCGGTCGGTTCCTTCACCGCACCACTGCGTCCCTTCGGTTTGTCATTGCTGCCCGTGCAGGCGGTCATAAGCACAAGCATTACCGCCGCCAGTATAAGGGCAACCTGCTTTCGAATTGTCTTCATGGTATGTCTCCCGTTTTCTTTTATTCTTCGAACGGATCCGGACCTCCTGAGTCCGGACCCTCCGTTTAAGACAGCCGTTATCGTACTGTCATATACTACTCATAAATGCCGATGAACAGCGGGATATCATTATTACCGTCATAGATGGCATAAACGAAAGGCTGATCCAGTACTACGTAGTGTTCCACCGGCTGTGGCGCAACCGCGTAACACCTCATTTCAACTTCGGTCGCCGCTGCCGCTTTCGTGCCTTCTTCATCAATTTCCAGATACGTCTTCTGCATTACCTTGGAAATAGAGAGAAGGTCGCCGGTCTTCGTGATTTTCGAGAAATCCGCGGCACCGAAAGCGATTCCCATGCCGAGTTCCCTGAGTGCCGGAATCAGATCCATCTCACCGCTCCTAAGCGTGATCTTAGGCATCTTCACATAAGCCTTTCCGTCATAGGTACCGGGGTTCGTAAGCTGTTCCGCCGTAAGTGTTTCCGCAAGCTTCGAAGCGGTCATTCCCTCTTTCGGCAGATATGCGCGGAAATAGTATCCGCCCTCGTAATTCTTCGAAAAACCGACATAGGTATCAGCCTCAAAATAGTTCTCCGCCTCGCCCGACATCATCTTTACAACGGATACGCTTCCGTCGGCCTTATGGAAATCGGCATTCTTTGTCTTGTCCGCGCTGAACGGGTCAGCCCATGTGCCGTCAAATGTGAGGCAGTTGAACAGTACCATAACATTGGCCGGGTCCAGATACGACACCATATCCTTAATGCGTCCGAGCGTTTTCTCTTCCACCCAGGCATTCATGTCATCTTTCGTCTTCGGGTCGCTGAACTGCGCCGAGTAAGCCTCCGCAGCGTAATAATCCGCAAGGGTCTGCAGGAACTCTTCACGGACGCGTTCACGGAAGTCCCCGTTGAACCATACGGAATTCGCTACGCTGACCGCTTTGTCGCTGTTATAGCGTTCCGCAAGCGTCTTCAGGTACTGATTCATCTCCTCCGCGGGAAGACCGAATACGTTCTGCATCGCGGCAAGCGTTTCGGTGTCCGCGCCGTTCATAACCATCGCGAGCGCCGCATAAGCGGAATACGGCGAGATGAACTCCGCGCCGATCGTCTTCCGCACTTCCCGGAACATTCCCGCGGCAAATGTGTTGTATGCCTTTCGGAACGTTTCATCTACTGCCTTTGCGCTGCTTGTTCCCGTCTTGATTCCCTTTGTCAGGCATACGGTTTTCTCGCCCGCAGGCTTCCGATCATCCCCGTCGGGAACACTGTCGCCGCTGCATCCGCAAAGTCCGAACGCCATGACGCCCGCCAGGAGCAGCGCGATCCATTTCTTATTTCTTCTCATTTGTCTTCTCCTCCGTTTTACTGATAAATACCGATGAACAGCGGAATCCCGCTCTCGGCGTCATAGATTCCGTAGATGAACGAATGGTCCAGGGTAACCTGATGGGGAACGTAGTCCATCGACTTTGCCTTGAACAGGCCTTTCGATGCCGCGGCGGCTTTTGTGCCCTCCTCGTCAACCACCAGATACGTCTTCTGGCTGACTTTTTCGAGATAGCACTCAACGGTTGACAGCTTCGGGAATTCCGCGGCCGACTTCGAAAACGCGCTCTCCATGCCGAGTGCTTTCAAAGCGGATGTCATATCCATCTCCTGACTCACAAGAGAGATCCGCGGCAGATCAAGGTAGGCGTTTCCGTCATAGTTCCCGGGATTGATCAGCCGGTCCGCGTCAAGCTTCCAAAGCAGCTCCTCCGCCGTCCCTTCCTTCGGAAGATAAGCCCGGAACAGGAATCCGTCTTCGTAGTTCTTGTCGATTCCGACGTAATCGTCCGTCTCGAAATAGGCGTCCGCTCTGCCGTGCATCATCTTAACCGTCCGTGTCGTGCCGTCATCCATATGAAACGGCTTATCGGAGGTGGCGTCCTTCTCGAACTTTTTCGTCCATTTGCCGTCAAATGTAAGGCAGTTAAAGAGCACCATTACGGTGAATACGTCAAGCTCATCGGGGCTTACCATGTCTTCGATCCGGCCGAGTGTCTTCGCGCGGATCCACGCGTTCATGTCGTCGGCCGTCTTCTTATCGTTGAAATCGGCCGAGATTACGTCGGCACGATAATAATCCGTCGCATCCTGCAGAAAACCTTTCTGAATGGTCTTCCGGTAGGTGCTGTTGACCCAGACGGAATCGGCTGTCGCGACAACCTCGCTCTTAGCATAGCGGTCCGAAAACGTCTTCATATATCCGTTCAGTTCGCTTACGGACAGGCCGAGAACCTTCCGCATCTCCTCGAGCGTTTCGCCGCCGGCGCCGTTCATCGCAACAGCCAGCACCGAATACATCGAATACGGCGATACGAACTCCGCGCCGGTCTTCCGAAGTTCCCGGAAGAGGCCGATCGTAAAGTCTGCGTAAGCCTTCTTAAATGCCGCGTCGGGGCTCTTTGAACTTCCGCCGCTTTTCAGATCCGCGTTCAGTACAACCGTATCCTTTGCCTTCGGCTTAAAGCGTTTCTTATCTCCGCAGCCGCATAAGGAAGCGGAGATCGTTACCGCAAGAATGATACCGGTTATTCTCTTCCATCGTTTCATGGCGATCCCCTCTCTCGAAAAAGTGCCTTTCCAATCGGTATTCTGACTCTGAAATGCATGGGAATCGCGTCGCGGTCACATAATATTTTAAAAACCGCATGATTTTTTCGCCCGGCGGGAATTACCTTCCATGCACGCCCGAAACTGCCCTGCTGCACAGCTGCAGCCCGCGAACATAAAAAAGCCCCTCCGCAAAGCGGAGAGGCTTTCATGCAATCAGGTATATCCGGGTATTAAACTCTCTTCATGTATTCACCGGTACGGGTGTCGATCTGAATGGTCTCGCCTTCGTTAACGAAAAGCGGAACGTATACGGTAGCACCGGTCTCCACAACAGCAGGCTTCGTAGCACCGGTAGCGGTGTCGCCCTTGAAGCCGGGCTCGGTGGAAGTAATCTCAAGCTCTACGAACAACGGAGGCTCGATGGAGAAAATCTGACCCTGATGGGAAAGCGTCTTAACCATCTCGTTCTCCTTAACGAACTTCATAGTCTCTCCGCACTGCTCCTCGGTCAGGGAAATCTGATCGAACGTCTCGGTGTTCATGAAGTTGTACATATCACCGTCTTTATACAGATACTGCATATCCGCTCTCTCGATATGAGCCTGCGGATACTTATCGGTCGGACGGAAAGTCGTCTCAACCACGCCGCCGTTCTTGATATCCTTCATCTTGGTTCTTACAAATGCTGCGCCCTTACCGGGTTTAACATGCTGGAACTCTACTACCTGCAATACTTTTCCGTCAATCTCAAGCGTAATACCGTTTCTGAAATCACCTGCTGAAATCATTCTGGAATCCTCCTTTTCGGCAAATCTTATCTCTTATTCCGATTCAACTCTGCACGCTCTTGTGCCTGCCCGCAGAGCCACCGCTACATAGTGTATCTTATGTTTTGGCATTTTTCAACCATTTTTTTACAGTTCGATTAACTTTTTCTCGGAAAATGCGAGATTCTCGTAACCGTCTGCGGTCAATACGACCATATCCTCGATCCGGAC
>JAGADM010000124.1 GCA_017613595.1 Lachnospiraceae bacterium
GCGTATGATGAAGCTACTGAAGGTGCTTGCCCGTTTATCGGCAGATCCGGAGGGAACGGCGAAAGCGTATAGGTAAACTGTGATGGGAGAGGTTGCAATGGCGAGGCTTTCGGACAGGGGTTCGACTCCCCTCAGGTCCATATTTGTCATGAGGTGGCAGTTGCGAAGCAACTGACGGAGTCCTGATGACCCTTGTCATGAGGTGGCAGCTGCGAAGCAGCTGACGGAGTCCTGATGACCCTTGTCATGAGGTGGCAGCTGCGAAGCAGCTGACGGAGTCCTGATGACCTACGCACGACGCACCGGGCGAAGCCCGGGTTTCCAATCGCGGCGTGCTCCTTTACGGAAGCAGGAGATTTTTCTCCTGCTGATTTTTTATCCGGGTTAGCCTGCGGAATTGACAAATACAAGTGTTCTTGTTATACTTCTCATATAACAGATTTGATTTCGGAACCGTCCGAAAGGTACTGAAAAGAGGTGCTTGCCATGCTGGTTAGAATTGATTTCAGCAGCGATGAAGCTTTTTACGTACAATTGAAGAATCAGATCATTATGGGCATTGCCACTTCCGAAATCCGGGAGGGGGAGAGCCTTCCTTCCGTGCGCGATCTCGCGGAGGATATCGGAATCAATATGCATACGGTCAATAAGGCATATTCGATCCTGAAGCAGGAGGGCTACCTGAAGCTCGACCGCCGCAAAGGCGCCGTCGTATGTCTCGACGCGGATCGTTTGCGCACGATCGAAGAAATCCGTTTTCTGTTAAAGGGAACGGTTGCCAAGGCACTGTGCAGGGATGTTTCGAAGGCGGAGCTGCACGAGCTTTTAGATGAAGTTTTTGAAGAATTCAACGGCATCCGCAAAGCGTCCGGCGCGGATGACATACAATAAAAGAAACAAGGAAGATATATGAGTAAACCCTATACCAACAAAGCCGCTGAGGCAATGGATAAAGCAGGCCGATACGCAAAACAGCTCCATGCCGCATATATCGGGACCGAGCATCTGCTCGCCGGATTGTGGCTGACGGACTGTGCGGTCGGAAAGATACTGCACGACGCATTTTCCTTCGAGTCGCTGGAACTCCTGATGAATGTGACAGTCAACGCGGAATCGTCGAAACGGAAAGTGAGCGAGACGCCGGAGCTGACCGAAGTAATTGCGGAAGCCGACCGGATTGCGGAAGGACTTAATATCGACCGGATCGGAACCGCGCATCTGATGCTCGGTATCCTCAGAAGACACGACTGTATCGCGGTTCGTCTTCTCAATTCGCTCCATATAAGCCTAAGACGGATGACGAAGGACGTGCTGAACAGCATGGACCTTTCCGAAGAAGAAATGAAACGGCAGTTTGCGGCCGCGAAGGACGCGAAGAAGAGTCATGAAGAAATCAACGAAGTATGTACCGACCTGACCGCAAAGGCCGAGGAAGGACTTCTGGATCCGGTTATCGGGAGAAATGAAGAAACCGAGCGCGTGATCCGCATATTGAGCCGCCGCACGAAGAACAATCCGTGCATGGTCGGCGAGCCCGGCGTCGGCAAGACCGCCGTTGTCGAAGGTCTTGCGCAGCGCATCGTGAACGGCGAGGTGCCGGAGCATCTTGCGGACAAGCGTATCTATACGCTCAATATGACCGCGATGGTGGCAGGAGCCAAATACCGCGGTGAATTCGAGGAAAGAATCCGCCAGCTGATCGACGAAGTGGTCAGCGACGGTCACATTATCCTTTTCATTGACGAACTGCATACGATCATCGGCGCCGGAAGCGCGGAGGGATCGCTGGACGCAGCCAACATTCTGAAGCCGGCGCTTTCCCGCGGCGGACTGCAGATTATCGGCGCGACAACGCTTGACGAGTACCGCAAGCATATCGAAAAGGACGCGGCTCTGGAACGCCGTTTCCAGCCGGTTGTTGTCGATGAGCCCAATGAAGCCGAGAACCTCGCGATTCTCAAGGGACTCCGTTCGCGTTATGAGAAGCATCATCAGGTTAAGATCACCGATGAGGCACTGGAGGCGGCCGTATCGCTTTCGAAGCGCTTTATCAGCGACCGTTTCCTTCCCGATAAGGCAATCGACGTCATGGACGAGGCAGCGAGCTTCGTTCATCTGAGCGCGGATACCGGCATCCGGGAACTGACGGAACTGCAGGAGCAGAGAAGACATCTGCAGGATGAAAAGGAGCGTCTGTTCGGCGAAGGCCTTATGGAGGAAGCGAAGAAGGTATCCCGCAAACAGACCCGTATTGAGAATAAGATCAAAGCATTACAGGAAGCCGAGGCGCAGAAGCCGCTTCCCGAAGTAACCGCAAAGGAAGTGGCAAAGGTCATCGCGTCTTGGACGGGCATCCCGATCGCCCGCGTGAACGAATCCGAGAGCGAGAAGCTGCTCCGTATGGAAGAAGAACTTCACAAGCGCGTGATCGGACAGGAGGAGGCGGTAAATGCAATCGCCAAAGCCGTCCGCAGAGGACGTGTCGGGCTGAAGGACCCGAAGCGCCCCGTCGGTTCGTTCCTGTTCCTCGGTCCGACCGGTGTCGGCAAGACCGAGCTTTGTAAAGCGCTTGCGGAAGTGCTTTTCGGCAGTGAAGACGCGCTGATCCGCGTCGACATGTCCGAATACATGGAAAAGCACAGCGTATCGAAACTGATCGGAAGCCCTCCCGGCTACGTCGGATTTGACGAAGGCGGACAGCTTTCGGACCGCGTGCGCAGAAAGCCTTATTCGGTCATCCTTTTCGATGAGATCGAAAAGGCTCATCCGGACGTATTTAACATCCTTCTGCAGGTACTGGATGACGGCCGCATTACCGATTCAACCGGCCGTGTAGTAAACTTTAAGAATACGGTCATCATCATGACGAGTAACGCCGGCGCGCAGTCAATCATCGAGCCGAAGAAGCTCGGATTCGGCGCGGAGGACAATCCGAACGCCGATTACCGCCGCATGAAGGACCTCGTAATGGAAGAGGTCAAGCGTGTATTCCGTCCCGAGTTTCTGAACCGTATCGATGAAATCGTCGTATTCCATACGCTGAGCGATGCTGAGCTCAGGCAGATCGTCAACCTGCTTTCGGGTATTCTCGTAAAACGCTGCAAAGAGCAGTATCAGATCACATTGACGCTTGATGAGTCCGTGCTCGCACATATCGCCGTCCGCGGACATGATCCGAAGTACGGAGCCCGTCCGATCAAGAGGGCCATCCAGGAGGACCTCGAGGATATGCTTGCAGACGCCATCCTGTCCGGTAAGATCCGTCAGGGGCAGAAGGTGACGGTTTCGTATAACGACAAAGGATATACCTATGGCTAAAGAGAAAACAGTTTTCTTTTGTAAGGAATGCGGCAACGAGACCGCCAAATGGTTCGGGCAGTGCCCGGCCTGCAAGGCATGGGATTCGCTTGTTGAGGCGCCGCGCGACCGGAAAAGGCCGTCCGCGGGCGTAACCTCATCGTTCCGCCGCAACGTACCGGTTCCGCTCGGAGCGGTTTCGGCAGAGGATGAGAAGCGAACCGGTTCCGGCATGAAGGAACTGGACCGCGTACTCGGAGGCGGCATTGTAGCCGGTTCCCTCGTGCTTGCGTCCGGCGACCCCGGTATCGGTAAATCGACGCTTCTTCTGCAGATGTGCCGGAATCTCAGTAATGACGGCGTTCGTGTTCTGTATGTTTCGGGAGAGGAGTCGCTCCGCCAGGTGAAGCTTCGCGCCAACCGGATCGGAGAATTCAACGACAATATGCTTTTCCTTGCCGAGAACAATATGGATACGGTGCGGGAGAGCATGATGGAAGTGAAGCCTTCCGTCGTCGTTGTGGACTCGATCCAGACGATGGTGCTGCCGCAGCTGGATTCGCCCGCGGGAAGCGTTACGCAGATCAAGGAGATCACGTCTTTTCTTCTCCGCACGGCGAAGGAAGAAGAAATCAGCATATTTGTTGTCGGCCATGTGACCAAGGAAGGTTCGGTCGCGGGACCCCGCATGCTTGAGCATATGGTGGATACCGTGCTGTATTTCGAGGGTGACACGACGACACCGTACCGGATACTCCGCGCGGTGAAGAACCGTTTCGGTTCGACCAACGAAATCGGCGTATTTTCCATGGAACGAAACGGCCTTATAGAGGTGGTGAATCCTTCCGAGCACATGCTCGCGGGGATGCCGCTTGACGAACCGGGTTCGATCGTGACCGTTACGATGGAAGGCACGCGTCCGATCCTTGTGGAAGTGCAGGCACTTGTGTGCCGTACCAATTTCAACCTTCCGAGACGGTCGGCGACCGGCACCGATTTCAACCGGCTGAACCTGATCCTTGCTGTACTTGAAAAACGTATCGGCATCGGGCTTTCGGGCTGTGATGTCTATCTGAATATTGCCGGCGGCATGCGGGTTACCGAGCCCGCGCTTGACCTCGGAATCGCGATTTCGGTCCTTTCCGGTTATACGAATTTGCCGCTTCCCGAAGGAACGGCGGCGTTCGGCGAGATCGGCCTGATCGGCGAGATCCGTTCGGTTTCACAGGCAGCCGCGCGTGTTCGTGAGGCCGCGAAGCTCGGCTACAAGCGCTGCTTTATCCCGAAAACCGACGCGGACCGGATGAAAGGACAGATTCCGGACGGCGTTCAGGTAATCGGTGTGGCAAATGTGAGAGAATTAAAGAAATACCTGTCCGGAAACGGCCAATCCTAAAGGGAGGAAGGGTTGTATGAACGTATTGAGATTACGTAGACCGGTCGCATTGATCCTGATCGCGGTCCTGCTCACCGGCTGTACGTCCTCAAAAAAGAAGAAGGAAGACGCGCGCGCCGATTACGCGCTTTGCGAGCATATCGTCTCCATCGATCCGAGCAGCGGCTCGATCGCGGACAGCGCGGTACTCGATGTCGACGGGTTTTACGTGGTGAAGGACAATGTGTACGTCAACACCGACTCGCTGAACATCCGACTCGCGCCCAATACCGAATCGAAGCTTGTGACGATCGCTCCTTACGGAACGAGCCTGCAGCGGACCGGCATCGGACAGGACGGCTGGGACCGTGTGGAATACGAAGGCGACATCTGCTACGTAAACCATTCGCTTGTAACGGTTGTTCCGATCCAGAGCACGAAATCGTTCGATTTCTCCTCCGCGGTTCTGAAGATCGTAGAGACGAAACGGCAGCAGTACACTTACGATGACCTTTGTCTTGATCTGGAGGAACTCCGTAAGACGTACGGCGACAAGATGAAACTTCGAAGCATCGGCTTCTCGGCGGACAACCGGAGCATCTTCGAGGTGGTGATCGGAACGGATAACGCGAGAAAGGACATCTACCTTGTCGCGGGAATCTGCGGTTCCGAATACATGACGACAATGGTGATCATGAAGCAGGTGGAATATTATCTGCATTACTATGACGCCGGATACTATAACGGCTACGCATTCTCCGACCTGTTCGATAACGTAAGGCTTCATATCGTGCCGATGCTTAATCCGGACAGCGCGCAGATCAGCCAGCTGTATCTGCAGGGCGTATCGCAGGACGCGATGAAGAAACAGCTCCGCGAATGGTTCGACCGCGACCAGGCATCGCTCGGGATCAACCAGAATCTGGAAACCTATCTGCAGACGTTCTACGCAAACGCGGAAGGGACCGACCTTCGGAAGAACTTCCCGTACCAGTGGGATCTTGCGGCTTCGTCGACCGAACCGGGTGCAAACGGTTACCGCGGCAGTTCGGAGCGGAGCAGCGCGGAGGTCAAATCCATCCTGAACGCGGTTCTTCAGACGAAGCCTGCGCTTGTGGTTGCCTATCATACGACCGGCAGTAAGATTTTCTATCAGTACGGCCAGCGCGAAGAGGTGCTCGCGAAGGCGCGCGATTACGGCGCGGCTCTCGCGAAGAAGATGACCTATGAGCTTGCGGACAAGAAACTTGTGGAGGACGGGTACGGCACATTTGCCGGCTACTGCAATAACGTGGCAATGATCCCGGCATTGACGGTTCACCTCGGAAACGGTTCGGCACCGCTTTTCCTGAGTGAGTTCAGCGCGATCTGGAACGCCATCCGCGATTCGTGGGCGGAACTGCTTGTGGAGACGATAGAGTGGTAAGGAATTTCACATTTTCCGCCTGAAAAACAATGGATTCGGACAAATGGAATGTCATATTGAGTAAAAAATTTCCGTTGACATTACCCGGATTCTGTTGTAGTATTTGTTTCAGTCAATTTTATACTTGCGATGAAGAGGAATAGTACCGGATTGATTCGGTTGCAGAAAGCTGCCGGTTGATGCGAGACAGTCGGGA
>JAGADM010000125.1 GCA_017613595.1 Lachnospiraceae bacterium
AAATACGGCTTCGACTCTTCCGCTTTGCCCTTTGCCTTCTGCAGCTTGACCGTGGAAACCAGCTTCATCGCTTTGGTGATCTGACCGGTGCTCTGGATACTGCTCTTGCGCCGTTTAATGTCTCTCATTGAGGCCATAGCGTAGTTTCTCTCCTATCTGTCAGCCATTCAAAAAGTCTGCCTTGCACTGCTCGATTGCTTTGATGAGCAGCTTCTCGGTCTCGGGTGTGATCACCTTTTCCGTACGGATGCTCTCTTCGATCTCCGCGTACTTCGAATAGATCAGGTTCAGAAGCGCGGACTCGAATTCCAGCACTCTGCTTACCGGGATGTCGAGCAGATACTTCTTGGTCGCCGCGTAGATGATGATAACCTGCTCGGCAACGCTCATCGGCTTGTACTGCGGCTGCTTTAAGATCTCACGGATCCGTTCGCCCTGCGCAAGCTTCTCCTTCGTGTCGGCATCGAGGTCCGAACCGAACTGGGAAAATGCGGCAAGCTCACGGTACTGCGCGAGCTCGATACGGATCGGTCCGGCAATCTTTTTCATCGCCTTGATCTGCGCCGCACCGCCTACTCGGGATACGGAGAGACCGGCGTTAACGGCCGGACGGAAACCGGAGTTGAACATTTCGGTTTCGAGATAAATCTGACCGTCCGTAATGGAGATTACGTTGGTCGGAATGTATGCGGAAACGTCGCCCGCCTGCGTCTCGATGATCGGGAGCGCGGTCAGGGAACCGCCGCCGAGCTTATCGGAAAGCTTCGCGGCACGCTCTAAAAGACGGCTGTGCAGGTAGAATACGTCACCGGGGTAAGCTTCACGCCCCGGAGGTCTCTTAAGAAGAAGGGAAAGTGTACGGTATGCCGCTGCGTGCTTACTGAGATCATCGTAAATGATCAGCACGTCCTTGCCTTTCTCCATCCATTCTTCTCCCATTGCGCATCCCGCATAAGGAGCAATATACTGTAACGGTGCAAGCTCGCTCGCGGCCGCCGCAACGACGGTCGTGTAAGCCATGGCGCCGTATTCATTCAAAGTCTTAACGATGCCGGCAACGGTCGAAGCCTTCTGACCGATGGCGACATAGATGCAGTTCACGTTCTGGCCCTTCTGGTTGATGATCGTATCGATCGCGATTGCGGTCTTACCGGTCTGGCGGTCGCCGATGATCAGCTCACGCTGTCCGCGGCCGATCGGAACCATCGAGTCAATTGCCTTGATACCGGTCTGCAGAGGGGTATCTACGCTCTTACGGCTGATAACGCCGCTTGCGACACGCTCTACCTGACGGAAGTTCGTCGCGTTGATCGGTCCTTTGCCGTCGATCGGCTGACCGAGCGCGTTTACGACACGTCCGAGCATGCAGTCGCCGACGGGAACCTCTACCACGCGGCCCGTCGTCTTTACGGTATCTCCTTCACGGATCGCGGAAGAATCACCGAGAAGAACGGCACCGACATTGTCCTGCTCGAGGTTCATTACCATGCCGTACACTTCCCCGGGGAATTCGAGGAGCTCGCCCTGCATGGCATTTTCCAGCCCGTGAATACGTGCGATTCCGTCCGCCACCTGGATGACGGTACCGACATCCGAAACGGAGAGAACCGCGTTATATCTACGGATCTGTTCCCTGATGACGGAACTGATTTCCTGCGGTTTCAAATTCAAGTTATTGTACCTTCTTTCTGGATATTCAATGCTACTCTACGGATACGGCCTGAAGCGACTTCCTGAGTCCGTTCAGCTGGGAACGGATACTGGAATCCAGTACGCGGTCTCCGATACGGATCGTCATGCCCCCGATCAGATCGGGATCCACGCGGTAATCCATCTCGAATTCGCGGTAGTCCGTTGTTTCGATCAGCTTGTTGACAAGCCGGCTCTTCTGCTCGTCCGACAGCGGCAAAGCGGATACGACATGGCATATACCGATATGCCGGTATTCCTTCACTTCGGCCATAAACTCGGCGAGCGAAGAACGGATCTCACGCTGCCGGTCATTTCTTACAAGGATGATCAGAAAACCGGTCATATTACCGCTCACGCGTCCGCTGAAGGCTTCCTCAATGAGAGCCGCCTTCTGATCCGCGCCGATGCGCGGATGGTTCAAAAGACTGCAGAACTCCGGGTTGGTCCGGAAAACCTCATCCACAACCGCCGCTTCTTCCATGAGGCTGTCGATTTCATTCTGCTCCACGGCCAGTTCGAAAAGCGCATGGCCGTATGTTCCGGAAACTATTCCTGACGCCATGTCTCTTCTCCCATCTCACGGATCACATCGTCGACCAGCTCGGCCTGCTTGGAAGCATCCATCTTCTCCGAGATGAAACGGCCTGCCATCTCTCCTGCGACGGCGATGATCTCCTGCTTGATCTCATCCTTAGCCCTGCTCTTTTCAAGCTCAACTTCCGTCTGCGTTCTCGCCATAATGCGCGCGGATTCCTCCTGCGCGGCATTGATGATGGCATCTTCCCGGCCCTTTGCGCGTCTTCTGGCATCCGCGAGAATTCCGTCCGCTTCCGCCTCCACGTTCTTCAAACGGGCATCGTACTCTTTCTTGAAGGCAAGCGCCTCCTCCTTCTCCTTATCGGCATCCGCGATGCTCTGCGCGATCATATCGCGGCGCTTCTGCATCAGGTCGCGCGCCGGATTGAATACCAGGTAGGACAGAAGGAAGAACAGAAAGAATACGGCACAGGCTACAATGACCGCATCGAAAATGAGCTGCCAGTCGAGGGCAAATATTTTGTCTTTCATTTCCGGTTCCCCTGTTGTCTCAGTGAGAAACAGAAGCCCGGAGGACAACAAATTGCTCACAATCATTCCTCCGTTACTGCGATCCTATTCTTATTTCGTGTAAGGATTCGCGAAAATCAGGATAATGGCAACAACAAGCGAATAAAGACCTGTCGTCTCCGCAACGGCCTGACCGAGAAGCATGGTTGTCATAACGGAACCTCTTGCTCCCGGATTACGTCCTACTGCAGCGCAGCCCTGACCGGCAGCATAACCCTGACCGATACCGGGGCCCATACCGGCGATCATACCGATTCCGGCGCCGAGACATGCAAGACCTTCCACGAAAAACTTGTTGAACTCACTCATTTTAATATCCTCCTAAAAATGATATACAGATTAGATTACCGGCCCGCAGGCCGTACGGCACGTCAATCCTCGAAGTTCTTGGCGATAAATACCATCGTCAGCATACTGAATACGAATGCCTGAATGGCGCCCGAGAACAGGTCGAAGTAGATATGCAGGACACCCGGCCAGAACAGAAGCATGAACTTCGGCAGAAGGCCGTATATCAAAGCCATAATAATGGTACCGCTCAAAATATTACCGAACAGACGAAGGGACATCGAAACCGGGGTCGCCAGTTCACCGATCACGTTGATTGGGGTAAGCGGCCAGGGATCGAACAGATCGGTCAGATGCTTCATCTTCTGGTAACGGAATCCGTTGATATGGATTAAGAAGAACGTGATGATCGCAAGACCGAATGTAATGCCGTAGTCGGCTGTCGGGGGACGCAGTCCGAATATTCCGATCGTATTGGAGATCACAAGGAAAATCATCAGTGTCCCGATATAATTGCAGAAGCCCCGGAAGTGTTTCTCGCCCATGTTGGATTTCGTAATGCCGTCAATGGCGTCCACCACGAGCTCGATCAGGTTCAGTGCCTTTCCGGGAGCCTTCGAGGGATCCGCTTTTCGAATGACACGGTTCGCTAGGATCGCAAGGACGGTAATCACCGCAACAACGACAATAACCGCGATGTGCGTATTCGTCAGAAAGAACGTCTTTCCGAACAACTCAAACCGGGCATATCCGTTTATTCCCAGGTCAAGTTCCGTCTCCATTGTCATTCACCTCTCTTTCTGTCTGGAATCGTTTTGGAAACCTCCGCTTAAGCAGCCTTTCTGAAAAGCCCCTTGCACCAAAGCCTCAGTTTCCGAAACCACGGCTGAAAATACGCCGCCGGCTTTATGGTAAAGGATGCCAGGATCGTACCCGCGCCCATCGCAATTCCTCCGAGGAACATCGAAAGCGCCAATACGGCAAAGGTAAGGAAATACCTTAAGGCAACCTGTTTTCTTGTATACTTTACGGCTCCCGCCGGATCCATCATCAGCGCATTGGAAATGCCCTGATACATCTTCTGTACTAAAAACAGAGCAAGCACGCAGCCGATCACCGTACCGAGCATAAATTTCCACGCCGGGTCCGCGAACCACGCAAGCGGCAGTACTGCGATTGATAAGACGACAATGCCGAACCGAAGATCCCATAACGTCTCCTCGGCGTTTCGGAGTTCTTCCTTTTCACGTTCGCTGCCGACGGGGATGTAATCGACAACCTCGTCAGGGTCCTCGCCGTCTCTCTGCTCGGCTTCCTCCGCTTCCGTCTCCCGGTCGATATCCTCCGGGTCGCGGTAATCTTCGGGGTTATCGCGGAACATTTCCCTGAGCATGCCGCCGAGACCGGGATATCTTCTGCTCATCGCTCACTCCCGTCCGCGGCATTCCGCTTTTCCTCTTTCCATTTCCGGAATTCGGTTTCCGCCTCGCTCAGATGCTCCGGAACAACCGGTTCCGGGGTATCGTCCTTTGTGTATTTCCGGACCATCACCCATACGTTCCGATATCCGACCGCGATGCCGAAGAACATCAGCACGATGAATACGGGGGCCTCAAGGCCGGTCCATCTGCCGATGAAGTAGCCCGCTGCGGCACAGAGCGCAATCGGCGTCATCATACCGATCCCGATCTGCGTGATCAGTACGATCGTGGAAACGGTTCCGTCCGGTTTTACGATCCCTTTGCGCTTTTTCATGCCTCTCCTTACAGACTAATCCTCAATCTGGCTGATCCGCTTAATATGACGCTCCTCCTCCGAGAACGGGGTTGCAAGGAACGTGTCCACAATCTTGAGTGCGAGTCCGGGTCCTACGACACGGCCGCCCATCGCAAGAATGTTGGCGTCGTTATGGAGTCTCGTTGCTTCCGCACTGAATACGTCATGGCAGAGTGCGCAGCGGATTCCTTTGAATTTGTTGGCCGTAATGGAAATGCCGATGCCGGTTCCGCAGATGAGGATGCCCTTTTCGTATTTGCCGGAGGCAACCGCCTTGGCAACCTTCTTTGCGTAAATCGGATAATCGGTCGGTACCGGTGAATCGGTTCCGAAATCGCGGAACTTGATCCCCTGTCCTTTCAGGTGTTCTTTTACTTCCTGCATCAGTGCGTAACCGCCGTGATCACAACCAAGCGCTATCATAAGAAACACTCCTTTCCGTGGCTTTGTTTATTTCTTCGCCCGGCCCTCCGGCCCGGCGTAAACAATGTGGTAACCCGCCGCTTTCATAAGGCGGTTCATGACGGCCTGTCCGACGCCGTCCGAACGGAAGCACTCTCCGAAGATGTACTCCGCTCCCATATGGTCAAACTCGCGCAGCGTATCAAAAAGACATGCCGCGATTCCTTCTTCATCTTCACGGTTTCCAACGGAAAGAACGGTGAATCCGGGATACCGGTCCTTCGTTTCCTCACTTGCGAGGATTGCCGTCTTAAACCCTTCCGCCTGCTTCCGCGCGGCTTCGGTACGGACGGCTTCAACAACGTCTGAAAGCTCGCCTTCGAAGACGGTCAGCTCGCCCTTCGGCGCGTAATGGCGGTATTTCATGCCGGGTGCCTTCGCAACGATGTTGTCGTTCCGCTCCCTCTTAAGGATCGCGGGGTCGAACTCCGCGTCCGGAAGAATCTCCCGGACATCCTCGAGCGTAATGTAACCCGGTCTTAAGATCAAAGGTTTCTCTCCGGTCAGATCGATGATCGTGGATTCGAGACCGATCTGTACGGAACCTCCGTCCAATATCATGGCAATGCGTCCGTGCAGGTCCTCCCACACATGGCTCGCCTTCGTCGTGCTCGGCCGTCCCGACGCGTTCGCGCTCGGCGCCGCAATGTATAAGCCGCTCACCTTTATGAGCATGGCCGCAACCGGGTCGCTCGGCATACGGATCGCAACCGTATCAAGTCCGCCGGTCGTCTCCTTCGGAATGATGTCCTGCTTCTTAAGGATCATCGTCATGGGCCCGGGCCAGAACCGATCGGCAAGCTTCCACGCTTCCTCGGGAATATCCTTCGCGAGAACCGGAAGCGCGTCCGTATCGCATATATGTACGATCAGCGGATTGTCAGAAGGCCGTCCCTTCGCGGCGTAAATCTTCGCCGACGCTCCGGGGTCCAGCGCATTGCCGCCGAGACCGTAGACGGTTTCGGTGGGAAATGCCACAAGCTCGCCTTCTCGCAGCAGTTCCGCCGCTTCGGCGAATTGTTCTTCCTTCAGATTGTCCCGGTCCAAAAGGACCATTCTGGTATCCATTCAGGCGCCTCCTTTTCCGCGCTCAGACAGGCTGAATGCGGTCAAAAACAGTTGAAAGCCGGAATAAAGCCCATACATAATTTATTGTAACATACTTCCGCAAAAATTAACACCCCGAAAATGAAACTTTTTCGGGGTGTTTTCGATTTCATTGTTTTGTCCTTCCGTCCTGACGGAAGACTCATTGCCGAAGCCGGATCAGCTGAGTTTCGTTCCGCACTTGTTGCAGAATGCCATGCCTTCGTCGACCGCGTTGCCGCAGTTCGGACAGGTCTTTCCGGCAGCCGGAGCCGGTGCTTCGGGAAGCTTGGTTCCGCACTTGTTGCAGAAAAGCATACCGGGAGAAACGATATTGCCGCAGCCGGGACATGCAGTTCCGCCCGCAGGCGCGCTGTTGTTCTTACCGAACAGTCCGCCGGCCTTAGCCGCAAGTTCCGCAGCACGTGCCGCGCGAAGCGTTGCCGCCTCTGCAGCCTTCCGTTCTTTCTCGGCCTGTCTTGCTGCCTCCTCGTCGGCGATCAGCTGATTGATTCTGACGAGTTCCGCATTGCAGTTCTCGATCGCGGCACGGGAAGCCTTGACCTGCTCGTAGATTCCCATGATCTCTTCGTCAAATTCCATTCCTTCGTCAAGCTTCTTAAGAAGCGTTACGCCGAGCGTATACTGGTAACCGGAAATCTTTCCGTTCTCGTTCTTAATCTGCGTGTTAACCTGATTGATCTCCGCATTATGAGGTCCGAAAAATGCCATGTTATTCCTCCTGTCTCATCACTTCGCCGCATCCCGGGAAAGGGCGCGCATCGAAGCTCCGCGCGAATCAATCCCAGTCTCTTTCGGGCATGTAATAGTATTCCTTGTGGGTTCCCACATACTTATATGCCGGACGAATGATCTTGCCGTTGTTGATAATCTCCTCAAGCCGGTGAGCCGACCATCCGCTGATACGCGAAATGGCGAAAATCGGCGTGAAAAGCTCTTCGGGGATTCCAAGCATATCATACACAAAACCGCTGTAGAAGTCAACATTTGCGCAAATCGGTTTGAACAGATGACGGTTCTCCGAAATGACTTCCTTCGCGATGCGCTCAACAGTCTCATAAAGCTGCATCTCGTCGCTGCGGCCCTTGGCTTCCGCGAGCTTTCTCGCGTAGTCCTTCAGGATAACCTGACGGGGATCGGAAAGCGTGTAAATGGCATGTCCGATACCGTATACAAGACCGGTCCGGTCGAACGCCTCCTTGTTAACCAGTTTGAGAATGTATGCGCGGATCTGGTCCTCGTTCTTCCAATCCTTGACATTGGCCTCAAGGTCCTCAAACATCTTTCTCGCCTTGATGTTCGCGCCGCCGTGACGGAATCCCTTCAGAGACGCGATGGCTGCTGCCATGGCTGAATACGTATCGGTTCCGGCACTCGTTACAACGTGCGTCGTAAAGGTCGAGTTATTACCTCCGCCGTGCTCCGCGTGAAGCACGAGACAGATATCAAGTACGCGTGCCTCGAGTTCCGTGAACTTTCCGTCCGCACGGAGCATTGTGAGGATATTCTCCGCCGTCGAATACTCCGGATTGGGGTTACGGATGATCAGGCTCTCATCCTGCTTGAAGTGCAGGTATGACCAGTACGCGTAAATCGAGATCAAAGGCAGCTTCGCAATCAGGTTCATGGACTGCTTTAATACATTTTCCGTGGAGATGTCGTCTGCCTTGTCGTCATAGGAATAGAGCGTCAGAACAGCCTTCTGCAGACCGTTCATAATGCTCGGGCCGGCCGCCTTCATGATGACGTCACGGATAAACTTGTTGGAAAGCGTCTGGAAGGATGTGATAAGTTCGACAAAGGAACGCAGCTGCGTCTCGCTCGGCAGTTCGCCGAACAGAAGCAGGTACGTCGTCTCCTCGAATGCGTAGCGGCGGTTCTGCAGACCCTTTACCATCTCCTGGACATCATAGCCCTGGTAGTAAAGCTTGCCGTCCGCGGGGACCTTCTTGCCGGCGATCATCTTGGTACCGGTAACGTCACTGATCTCGGTAAGACCGGTCAGTACGCCCGCGCCGTTAGAATCACGAAGTCCTCTCTTAACGTCGTACTCCACATAAAGGTTCTGGTCGATAACACCCGATTTCATGCATTCATGAAGCAGAAATTCAAAGTCCTTCTCCAGTTTTTCATCAAGTTCCATCATGTTGGCCATGGGATTGCCCCCTTCTATGTTCTGCCCTTTCCGCGGCGTATATGGCGTATTTCCGCCCGCGGTTCGGGGATTGTATACAATTATGCAATACCGATAATGTGGATATGATACAACAGAACACGCCTGTTGGCAAGCACTTTTTCGGAAAATCGGCTCCGTCCGGGTTTCCGGCAGGTTTTTTCCCCATTTTCCGCGGAAAATGACATAAAAAAAGATTGCGAACCGTTTCTCACGATTTCGCAATCCGTAATTTACTTATAAAGATTTCTCCACTCGAGGTCGCCGTTGTTCATGCCCTTAAGGAGCATCTCGGCGGTTGCGATGTTGGTAGCCAGAGGAATGCTGTACTCATCGCAGAGAGGGATCACGTAATTGAACTGTACGTCGTAGCTTAATGTCTTGT
This sequence comes from Lachnospiraceae bacterium, assembly GCA_017613595.1. Next base: position 8,991 of record JAGADM010000125.1, read on the forward strand.
CGGCGTTTCGAAGAAAGATCACCATGTCGATCTGGTTCTGCTCGATCATCATCGCGAGCTGCTGCTCGCCTCCGAGGCTTCCGGCAAGGAACTTGTGAACCCGCAGGTTCGTCGCCTCCTCGATCATGCGCCCCGTGACGCCGGTCGAATACAGTTCGTGCTTCCCTAAAATTCCCTTGTATGCGATACAGAGATTCTGCATGAGCGTCTTTCTCGTATCGTCCGCGATCAAACCGATAATCATAACCGTTATACCTTTTCCTCTGACCTGTTTCCTCTGTTTCAAAATGCGTCTTACGCACCCGCATTCCGTTGTCTCCGTCTTGCCCCAATAAGACAGTTTCACTATATCACAATCCGTTTACTCCGTCAACCGAGAGCACGGGATTTTCACAAAACCTTACGCCCTTCGGACGGTTTTCGCGGATACCCGTCATTTTTTCATCAAATCGCTTAATACACCCCCGGAAAATGCGGATAAATTCGCTCTTTTGCCCATTGCTTTTTCCCTGTAAGAAACCTAGAATCAGATGTTAGCAGCATCCGCTTGTTTATTATTTTTTTACAGATTTATAAAAGCGCGTAAGCACTCAGGAGGCATTCATGGACAAAGGCAATATAGTGTTTTTGGAACTGGCGATCATTATCATGTCGGCGAAGTTTCTCGGCATGGTCGTGCGGAAATTCCGTGTTCCGCAGGTTGTCGGCGAGATTCTCGCGGGACTTCTGATCGGTCCTTCCATGTTGGGTCTTGTCCGCTCGGGCGATTTTCTTTCGACCATGGCTGAAATCGGCGTTGTTCTTCTGATGTTCTCGGCAGGTCTCGAGACCGATCTCAAGGACCTTGCGAAATCGGGTATCGCCGCTACGCTTATCGCGTGCTTCGGCGTGGCTGTTCCGATGGCGGGCGGCACTGCTCTTTACATGCTCTATTACGGAATCGGCTTCCATGATCCCGGATTCCTGAACGCCGTAATGATCGGCTGTATCATGACCGCGACAAGCGTCGGCATTACGGTTGAATCGCTGAAGGAAATGGGCTACCTTTCCGGGCGCATCGGAACGACGATTCTGAGCGCCGCGATCATAGACGACGTCATCGGCATTATCGTACTCACATTTGTCCTCGGATTAAAGGACGAATCGATCACCCCCGTACAGACAATCTGGCATACGCTTCTTTTCTTTGCCTGGGTATTCCTGTTCGGTTTCGTCGTCTATAAAATCTTCAAATGGTACGACGCGAAGCATCCGCACACGAGACGTATCCCGATTGCGGGACTTGCGCTCTGTCTGCTGATGGCTTACTGCGCGGAGCGTCTGTTCGGAATCGCCGATATCACGGGCGCATTTGCCGCCGGCATTATCCTCTGTAACGTACGCGACTCGAAATACATCGCGCGAAAGATGGACATCAACTCCTACATGCTTTTCGGACCGGTATTCTTCGCGAGTATCGGTATCAAGACGGATATCAAGCTTGCGGAGATTGTTCCGCTGCTCGGCTTCTCCGTATGCTTCGTCATTGTAGCGATGGCGACAAAGGTGATCGGCTGCGGCCTTATATCCCGCTGCATGCGGTTCCGCCGTTCCGAAGCGCTGAAGATCGGCTGCGGCATGATGACGCGAGGCGAGGTTGCCCTGATCGTTGCCCAGAAGGGGCTCGATGTCGGGCTTCTCGATGCCAAATATTTCACGGCTGTCATTCTTTTGATTCTTTGCTCTTCCATTGCGACGCCGATTATATTAAAATTCCTTTATACGAAATGGCCCGAGGCACCCGCCGAAGACGGACAGCCCGATGCGGCAGCCGTACCGGCCGGAGCACAGCCGGCAGGTCCCGGGCAGGGCTGATCATAATCGTCTGACAGGATACTCCCGTCCGAAAGAAGGTTTTCGGGCGCCGGTAAACCCGTCCGACAGGAAACAGGGAGGCTTACTTTGAAGAAGAAAACCGCACCGCTTGTTCATCTGTTAAGTTTTACGGCACTCGCTGCCTGTCTTGTATTCGTACTTCATGCCGCCCTGGCAGGCGGTAAGGCACAGGCTGCCGATACCGGCGCCGGGGCACCCGTTGAGATTCATACCGTTGGGGATCTGCTCGCAATTGCGGACAATCCTTCCGGAAACTACATTCTGATGAGCGATCTCGACCTGAACGGCATCGAGTGGCCGGCGATCACATTTACCGGCACGTTCGACGGAAACGGCCATATGATCCTGAACCTGAACAAAGCGGGTGTTTCTACGGAGACTCGCGTTACCTATGACGGAAACCGAAAGACCTACGACACCGTCTTCTGCGGCCTGTTCGCCATTCTTGAGCACGCGGAAGTAAAGAACGTCAGGCTTCTCGGAATCGATATCTTCACGGATATCGAAAAGGACTGCTTCTGTGGCGGTATCGCCGGATATGCTTCGGAAAGCACGATCCGGAACTGCGAGCTGAGCGGCACGATCCGCCTTGACGTTACGGCTAAGATGTTCGGCGTCGGCGGCATCATCGGCTACGGCAACGGCGCAATCCGCGAATGTAAGGCGGATGTCACTCTCATCAATATCGATAAGGACGCGGCTCACCGCGACGAGGAATTCCTCGGCGGCGTCTGCGCGGCCGGCTATCCCGACATGGACCGCTGCGTGATCAATCTGAAAGGTTATCTTTCCGATCACGGCTACGTGCACAGCGGCGGCCTCGTCGGAATGTATATCGTATATCCGAAACGCTTCCAGCGTGACGGCTACATTAAGAACAACAGCGTTGACGGGTTCATCACCTTCTTTGAGGACAACACCGACCGCCGCGCGTACTGCGCGAAACAGTGCGGCGAGATCATGGACTGGGTATTCACCGAATCCGGAAATGTTTATCATTTCACGAGAGACGAACGGAAGACCTACAAGGTTGACCTGATGCCTCACGGCGACTGCAAGGAGCCGGCCTTTGATGACAGCGTCATTTCCGCGACCTGCACGGAGCCCGGCAGGACACTTCACCTGTGCCGTACATGCGGCTTCAGTTATTGCGACAACTACACGCTTCCCGTTCACACACTTTCCGAAGAGTACACGGTTATTTCCGAATCGACGCTCAGTGAACAGGGAACCGGCGCGTTTACCTGTACGGAATGCGGTGCCGTAATCCGAAAAGCCCTTCCGGTCCTGACGCCGACACCCACCCCCACACCGACTCCCACTCCGGTTCCGACGGCCGAAGAGCCCGAGACCACGCGGAACTCCGAAAGCAGTTCGGAGGAAAGCAAAATCAACACACTCATCATTCCGGGTATTATCGTTCTTCTGATCCTCATTGCGGTAGTCCTCGGTATCCGCGCGATGATACGCGCGAAAGCGATCCGTCAGATGAGAAGACGGTAGACCGCGGGAGACGTCCCGACACAAGCGGTATCCGTTACACACAAGTGTCAATCGCTTACACATAAACGCAGAAACGGCGCATCCTTACGGGTGCGCCGTTCTTCACTTCACATCATTATTCTCTTAATACTTATCCAAAAGATCCCAAACATCATTCGACTCAAGGCCGAGTTTCCATCCGGCATATCCCGCCAGATCGTATTCGGTGATCAGATTCAGCTTATACTCAAGGCTTGTCACATCCTCAAGCCAGATCTGATACTTGACGGCATTCTTATCCTTGCCTTTTGTGAACTCATAATAGTACTGCTTGAGATCGTCGTCCCAGACGCCTTTCGCGTTCGCCTTGGCAGTCTCCGCATGCTTCGCCATGCTGTTATCCTCAAGCGTAAGCTTGCCCTCCGCGTCGGTCATCCACATACGGTTGTAAAGCGGAATACCGAGGACGATCTTCTCCTTCGGCACGATCGCCAGCGCGTTATTCACGGACATCTGTACCCAAGGGAACGAAGCAACCGCACCGGCATCGGATCCCTTATAATGCTCATCGTATGCCATGAAGATGACATAATCAAGGATCGCGGCCTGGTCGGAAAGCCGGTACTGCGCCTTTCCGGCATTCGGAACGAAGTTGTCCACGGAAAGCGTCAGGTTATGCTGTCTGCAGAGCAGATACAGTTCCCGGATAAACTGAATGTAATGAGGACCGGAGTCCTTCGTGATAAACTCAAAGTCAAGGTTGATGCCGTCGGCTCCGACACGCACGACTTCATTGACAAGATTGTTCGCGAGATTGTTCCGCGATTCCGTCTTTGAAAGTACATCGTAGCCCTTTACATCGGCGGCAAAGTCGCTGCAGAGCGCCCATACCTGAAGCCCCTGCCGGTGCGCCTCTTCCACATAAGACGCATTCGCGAACGAAGTGATGGCGCCGTTGACATCCTTAAAGTCGAACCAGGTCGGCGAAATGACATTGATCCCCTTCGTATTCTGCAGCGCCGCGCGAAGCTCCGACGCGCCCTGCTGCGCCCACATCTGATGCCACATCAGGTGAACATGCTCTACGGGAGTGATCCGCTTATAAACCTTCGTACTCTCCTGGAGCACGATCTTCGTTTCCGCGCCGATATCCATCTGCGATACGAAACCGGTCAGACCGTCGACCGTTGCGACCGGCTGGTAGCCGTTCTCGGGGTTGCCCGTCCGGATAACCGTCTCGCCCGGCTTCAGTTCCGTCACGATCTCCTTCTGCATCGAAGAACCGACGCGGATCGCGGTTTCCTTATTGGTCTGCACGGCGGAAAAGGATACGCCGTTACGGTACAGCACGACTCTCTGCGGTTCGGTGATCACACGCGTTCCGACATCGGAATACTCGGCAAACACGCTGACGGACAGGTAAAGCCTTCCGTCGAACACCTTTAACATCGGAGCCTCATCGGCGATCGTTGCGCCGTTCTCCATATGCTGTCTTGCGTCCGGCCAGAAATATAAAATATCGGCCGGCGTCGTAACGATCATCTGTTCCTCGTCCGAGTTGTAATAGAAACGGGTGTCCAGGCTCTTCGCGATCGCGTACGGAATATAGATCTGTCCGTTGTTACGGATGGCCCTCGACTCGTTGACAACACCGTCGACGACAACGATATATAGATCGTCGGACAGTTTGTAATACTCCTTCAGATTGGCTTTCTCGGTAGACGCCTTCGCGCCTTTATCTCCATAGTCTCCGCCCGCTCCGCGGTCAATCGAACACGCGGAAAAGCATAACAGGACGAGACCGATCAGAATCAGAAAATACTTTCTCATCTTCCCCTCCGGATAAGTTCTCAACGGTATTACTATACCACATCCCGAACGGAAAAGGAAGAACCAAAAGAAAGCTTTCCCTCCCGGACGGAAATGCCGCACCGCTGTATGTGTGCCGATGGTATTTCCCGTGACGCGGTATTCCGCCCGAAGGGATTGTTGTCGCAGGTGCACGATACGATCGCATATTACAACCATGTATGCGAAAGGTTCCGTTTCAGATAAGAGATTCCCGTCCGCAGTATATTTACCCGATTCCCGGAAACGTTTTTTCGTAACGCTTCAGCTTCAGAAACCCGCCACACATTCAGTATAGGATTCCGCGGAAAAGGAGTCCATTGACGGTTTGCACAGGAATCGTCTTTCTTTTCTCCCATTTGCCGAAACGCACGTCTCCGTGTAAGCATACGGGCAGGCAGTTTTCACAAAAAGTTCATTGACTTTAGTGCACATTTACCTTATACTTCAAGTACTTTAATGGTATAATAGTTATAGGGAATAATCCCAGCCGTTAAGAGTTCACAGGAAAGGAGCCGGGCTTATGAAGATTGAAAAGATCAGTGATAACCAGATTCGATGCACCTTGAACCCGCAGGACCTGCGGGAACGTCACCTGAAACTCAGTGAATTTGCCTATGGCTCCGGCAAGGCAAAGGAACTGTTCAGCGACATGATGGAGAAAGCCTCGGAAGAGTTCAATTTCGAAGCGGACAACTCTCCGCTTATGATTGAAGCGATTCCGACCTCTCCCGAATCCCTGATCCTCATCATCACAAAGGTGGAGAATCCCGAGGAACTGGACGCCCGTTTCTCTACGTTTACACCTTACAAGAAGGACGAGAATGAGGACGACGAGGAAACCTCGGACGAGACGGACATCATGCCGACTCTGCTTGATTCTTCGATGCTTGACATGTTTAAGAAGCGCCTTGAGGGCAGTACGCACAAGGACGAGCTTCCCTCTGCCCCGCTTCCGGATATCCGTATTTCCGAATTGAAAGTGTTCCGCTTCCGCACACTCGATCATCTGATCGCATTCGCGAAAGCCGTGAACGGTTTCTATACCGGCAAAGCCGCCCTTTACCGCAACGATAAAGAGCATTCCTATCTGCTCTGCGTCTACCTGGACGGAAACCCGGCAACGGATTTCAACCGCATCTGCAATATCGCGTGCGAATACGCGGAGATGCTGCAGAAGGCCAGCGTGCCCTACTACAAAGAACATTACACCTGCCTTATGACCAGTGATGTGATCAAACAGCTCGCAGAATTCTGACCGGGCGGTTTGCCCGTGTCGCAACAGGAGGGGAAAGGTTATGGACCAGAAACGTCCGATCCTCAGTAACAAGATTTATCTTTATCTTACTGAGTTCTTCGCAGGAATGTCCGTAATGGCAGTGGAACTTGGCGCAAGCCGTTTGCTTGCGCCTTATTTTAGTTCATCACAGATTGTGTGGACCATCATCATCGGTACCATCATGATCGCGATGGCTCTCGGAAACATATACGGCGGACGGAGCGCGGATAAGAATCCGAATCCCGACCGTCTGTACGGCCGTATCATCATCGCCGCTATCTGGATCGCTTTGATCCCCGTGGTCGGCAAGTACATCATCATCGGCATCTCGGGACTGCTGATCTTCACGGTCAACAGCAACTTTCTGATCATCGCCGGTTTCGTCACCTGCATGGTGATCTTCGTATTCCCGCTCTTCCTTCTCGGAACGGTAACGCCTTCCCTCGTGAAATACACGATGGACAGCCTTAGCGACAGCGGACGTACGGTCGGCAACCTGAACGCTTTCAACACGGTCGGAAGCATCATCGGAACATTTGTCCCGACCTTCATCAGCATTCCGACAGTCGGTACCGCCATCACGTTCCTTGTGTTCGCGGGTATTCTTCTCGCACTCTCGCTGATCTACTTCATCAGCTCTCACATTTCCATCAAAAAGATGAAGAAGGTTCCCGCTTCGATCATGATCTTCATCCTCTGCTGCGTCTTCGGACACAATGACAGCTTTGCGTTCTGGGATAAGGATCTGACCTACGAAGGCGAGTCCATTTACAACTACCTTCAGGTATATGAAGATGACCGGATGTTCGCCCTGTCGACCAACGTTCTGTTCGGCGTACAGTCCATCTACATGAAGGAAAAGCATATCGCCGGCGCCTACTTCGACTACGCAATGGCAGGTCCGCTGATGGCGGGCATCAACGAGAAGGACCGTCCTCTCGACGTACTGATCCTCGGTATGGGAACCGGCACCTACGCGACACAGTGCAGCCGTTATCTGAAACCGATCAATTTCACCGGCGTTGAGATTGACGAGAAGATTACCGAACTTTCCTACGAGTATTTCTATTTTCCGAAAGACATTCCCGTTATCACATATGACGGACGCGCTTATCTGAATGCCGTCAAGGACAAATATGATGTCATCCTCGTGGATGCCTACCAGGATATCACGATCCCTTTCCAGATGTCGTCCGTGGAGTTCTTCCGTCTTGTTAAAGACCATCTCCGTGACGACGGCGTCATGATCGTCAACTTCAACATGCTCGGTGACGGAAGCATCAACGAATATCTTTCGGATACGATCGCATCGGTCTTCCCGGAAGTGCGTATCGTTCCGGTACCCGCTTTTACGAACACCGAACTGTTCGCCATGAAGAACGACACGATGATGGATACCTTCCGCCGGAACATCGATCTTCTCGACGATCCCGACCTGAAAGATTTCATGGACAGCGTCGAGGCCAATATGTATCCCTATCACGGCGGTAAGCACATCATGACTGACGACAAGGCTCCCGTTGAGCTGCTCGGCATCAAGGTTATCGATTCGATGATTGCCGAAGAAGTTTCCTACTACAAGGACATCTACAAAAAAGAAGGTCTGAAGGGACTTATGGATGCTCTTCAGGACCGTTAAATAACACATAAAGAAACTCCGGTACGACGCAGGTCATACCGGAGTATTTTTTGCTTTTCGGATTGTCTCCGTACGGCGCTAATGCGCGGAACGGTATTCGCTCGGGGTCTTGCCCGTCACGTTTTTAAACTGTCTCATAAAATAGAATTCGTTCTGATAGCCGCACATTGCCGCGATCTCACGAAGCGGAAACTTGGTCGCCTTCAGAAGTTTCTTCGAATAATTGATACGGGACGTGATCACGTCAAGGGAAATCTGCGTACCGAACATGTTCTTATACATATGCTGAAGTCCGGAACGGCTCAGACCGAGTTTCGCGGCCATGTCGTCAACCGAACCGATGCCTTCGGGATGCGCATAAATCTCCACACGGAGCTTGTTGAGAAGCGCCGCCTTGGCTCTTGAATAGCCCTGTGCCTTATTCTCTGCGTCTTTCGACAGTCTAGCAATCTGCATGCACAGAACACGCATGACCGAAGCTTCCATCTCAATATGAAGACGGTCTGCCAGATAATGCTCATAATGAAGCGTATGAAGAATCTCCGACAACTCCTCCGAATCGGCAAGCGCTACAGGCTTGTCGAACTTAAGGCCGGTCTTCTCCATCCACGGAACATCGTCTCCCTGGGTATAAAAACCGATCCAGTCAATGACCATGCTGCCGCGGAGCGGACCGAACACAACCGGTGTATCCGGACGGAGAAGAACGTAAGACGGCTTACGGATCTCGACGGCTTCGCCCTTGATCTCAAAACGCGCTCTGTTCTTTGCGAGAACAAGCAGCCAGAAACCCATTCCGTTTGAACGGTTCTCCTCGAATTCTTTACCGAACGTATAACCTACGCCGATGTCATATACCCACATTTCCTTTCCTTCCCCACGCAACTGACGCGGATTGATTATTTCTCCGTGCTCTTCAGATACTCGTTAATGCGGTCAACAAGTTCGTTTACATCAATACCGTGAACCATGCACGCCTGCTCGATGGACTCTCCCTGTGCGGAAGGGCATCCTACACAGTGCATACCTGCATCCATCAAAATCTCAACAATGTTAAAGTCGATGCGGATAATCTCGCCGATTTTCATATCTTTCGTAACCATTTTATATACTCCTTAATGTTCATAATCTGGGACAATTATAGCGGTTTCCTTTCTTTTCGTCAAGAATTCCGACAAATTGTTTTGCGTGAATGTATGAAAGTTTTGTGACCCCGGCCCCGGAGCTCTTTTTCCTCTTGCATTCGCATATGTTTTGAAATATAATAAGTCTCGACGGATTGGATAACGTCAATAAGTCTATACCCTTGAGGAGGAAATGTAACATGGCATATGTAATCGGTGACGCTTGCGTTTCTTGCGGTTCTTGTGCGGATGCTTGCCCCGTTGGCGCTATCAGCGAGGGAGACGGCAAGTACGAAATCAACGCTGACGCTTGTCTGGAGTGCGGCTCCTGTGCAGCTCAGTGTCCGATGTCCGCAATTACCGAAGGCGAATAATAAGAGTCGGAAATCAACGAGAAGCCGTTGCAATCGCAACGGCTTCTTTTTTTGTGCTTTTTTGAATTGTTACTCGCTCTTCTCCTCGCGGTTTCCTTTGCTGCGGTCGAGATTCACGAATCTTGTCAGGTTGGCCACCCATCCGAGCTCAACTGTTCCGATCGGACCGTTTCTCTGCTTACCGATGATTACCTCGGTAATACCGGGCTTTTTCGAATCTTTATGATAATACTCGTCGCGGTACAGGAACATTACCACGTCGGCATCCTGCTCGATGGCGCCGGAGTCACGCAGGTCGGAAAGAATCGGGCGCTTGTCGTCACGCTTTTCCACTTCACGGGACAGCTGCGAAAGCGCGATGACCGGGCAGTTGATCTCACGCGCCAGCGCCTTCAGCGAACGGCTGATCTCGGATACTTCCTGTTGTCTCGACTCGGCTCTGCGGCCGCCCGTCATAAGCTGCAGGTAGTCGATGATCACAAGCTTCAGGTCGTGTTCAAGCTTCATCTTGCGGCACTTGGAGCGGAGCTCCTGGATCGAGATACCGGGCGTATCGTCAATCATCAGCTTTGCCTGGCCGAGCACACGCGCGCTCTGCACAAGTTCGTTCCAGTCGTTGTCTTCGAGGTTACCGGTACGGATCTTCTGCGCGTCGACACGCGAATGCATCGCGAGCAGACGGTTAACAAGAGATACCGCGTTCATCTCCAGACTGAAGACAGCGGTCGGCACCTGATTCTTTACGGCAATATAATCCGCCAGGTTTAAGACAAATGCCGTCTTACCCATGGACGGTCTCGCGGCGATCAGGATCAGATCGGACGGCTGCAGGCCGGCGGTCTTATAATCAAGATCCAGGAAGCCGGTTGCGATACCGGTAACCGTACCCTTGTTGCGGTATGCCGCCTCGATGTTCTGGATCGCGTGTACGACCACTTCCCCGATCGGGGTGATATCATTATGCTTCTGCTCCTGAAAGATCGAGAAAAGCTCTTTCTCGGCATTCTGGAACAGGTCGTCCGCATCTTCTTTATTCAGATACGCGTTCTGCGTAATTTCCTCGGAAACCTTGATAAACCGGCGCAGTCTCGCCTTCTCGCGCACGATTCTCGCGTACGAGCGCACATTGGCCGAAGAAGGTACCGAATCGAGCAGGTTGCTTAAGTATTCAAGCGAACACATCTCGTCCGGCAGCTGCTTTAAACGGAGACGGTTCTGCACGGTAACGAGATCGGCCTCCACGCCTTCCGTGTACAGTTCGGTAAGCGACGTGAAATACACACCCATCGTCTTATCGTAAAAATCTTCGGATTTTAAAATCTCCGTTGCCTGCTCAATCGCCTCACGGTCCATCATCATGGACCCGATAACCGAATGCTCCGCTTCCAAGCTGTGCGGGGGCACCCGTTTGATTACATTGTCATCCATCGTCAGATTCCTTCCACCTTGACGGTAAGTTCAGAGGTAACCTGCGGGTGAAGCTTCACGGCCGCGGAAAATGTGCCTTCGTTCCGGATCGGATTCGCAATCGAAATCTTCTTCTTGTCAACATCCAGTCCGAGCTGCTCCTTCATCGCCTCCGCGATTTCCTTTACGGAAACGGAACCGAATACCTTTCCGTTCTCGCCGGTCTTAATGCGGACAACAACCGAACTTCCCTCGATCTTCGCGCCGAGCGCCTGTGCCGCCTCAAGCTGTTCCTTCTCAAGCTTCGCCTGCGCTGCCTTCTGCAGTTTCAGGTCGTTCAGGTTCTTGGCATTGGCCTCAAGCCCGAGCTTCTTCGGAAGGATAAAGTTCCGAGCGTAGCCGTCGCTTACTTTTACTACTTCGCCCTTCTTTCCGAGGGCTTTTACATCCTGCAGCAGAATAACTTCCATTTTACAATTCTCCTCCTCGTTTCATCGACTGAAGGACAGCCTTAACCGAACGCACGGCCTCTTCGGGCGTCGTATCGGTAAACTGTGCTCCGGCCACCGTCATATGGCCGCCTCCGCCGAGTTTCTCCATAATTACCTGCACATTGACTTCATCCACCGAACGCGCGCTGACGTAAATCTTCTCTTTATACGGGGTGAAGACAAATGAGGCGCTGATCCCTTTAATCTCCATCAGATCATTCGCCACCTGCGCGCCGAGTACGGTAGGCGACTCGACTTCCTGCGCCTCGCAGATCGCGAGAGCGAACGAGTCTAAGAAAATCTCGGTTCCGGCAATTGCCTTTGCCTTCTCGAGGTATTCGTTCATATCGGTCCGGAAAGCCTTCCGGATACGGGTAATGTCGGCGCCGTTTCTGCGGAGGAAAGCCGCCGCTTCAAACGTACGGACACCGGTCTTCGTTAAGAAGTTGTTCGTATCGATCATGATACCGGCATACATCGCCTCCGCCTCAAGCGGCTTGATCTTCAGGCCGTCGCCGATGTACTGCAGGATCTCCGCGACAAGCTCACACGCCGAGGAAGCGTACGGTTCGATATAGGAAAGCTGCGCCTTCTCAATCGAGTCGGTGGTCAGACGGTGATGGTCGAGAACGATGATATCGTTCATCTGGTCCACCATCTCCGGACACTCGGTAATGATCGGACGGTTTACGTCCACGATAACCAGCAGGTCCTCCGGACGGGCAATCTCAAGCGCCTTCAGGTTGCTGATGAACATATCGTCTTCATAATCGCTGTTATTGAAGAACTGCGAGATCATCGGGCGCACCGCGCTGCCGACCTCGTTGATGATGATATGCGCCTTCTTGCCGAGATGCTTCGCGATCCGGTATACGCCGACCGCGGAACCGAACGAATCCACGTCGATATTCGTGTGACCCATGATGAAGATTACTTCACGCGTTTCCATCAGCTCGCGGAGCGCGTGCGCCTTTACTCTTGCCTTAACACGGGTGCTCTTCTCGACGGATTCACTCTTACCGCCGTAATAGGTAATGCTGTCGCCGTCCTTGATAACAGCCTGGTCGCCGCCACGTCCGAGCGCCAGATCGATTGCCGCGCGGGCGTTCTCATATCCCGCCGCGTAGGTCGGCGCGTTGACGCCGAGCCCGATACTGACGGTGATCATCGACTCCGCCGTACCGAGGTTTACGGAACGGACTTCTTCGAGGATCGAGAACTTCTTCTCGGTCATCTCCGGCAGATACCGGTTCTGGAACACGAAGAAATATTTATCCTTCTCAATCTTCTTAATCAGAGCCTTGATGCCGTTCATGTACTTGTTGATCTTCTGGTCGACAAGAGCGGTCAGAAGGGAACGCTTCACTTCGTCAACAGCCTCAAGAACTTCGTCGTAGTTATCGATATAGAGCAGTCCGCAGATCAGACGGTTGTCATAGTTCTCCTGCTTTAAAAGACGGATCTCGGTCTCATCGAACAGGAACACCGCAACCAGCGAATCGACCTTCGTCCCTTCGGGATTCATGATCTTCTTCGATTCCAGATCGTCGCGCAGGTTCTGGGAATCCATCAGCTTCATCCGGACAAGGTAGTTCCGGTCGCCGATAACCGTGCGGTAGGCGCGGTCGTCACCGGCCTGTTTCGGAAGGGAAAATGCCTTCACGTCAGGCATCAGTTCGCGGATGCTGTAGCCGCGGTGACGATGGCTGATCTCATAGAACCGGTCGTTACACCAGATTACGGAACCCTCGGAATTCAGGATTGCGTAAGGCGTTTCGAGATCCTCGAGCATCTTGTGCTGCACCTTGTAATAATCGAGCGCGAAATCGGTATAGTCGCGCAGCAGATTCGACTTATGATGAAGGAACAGAAAGATTGCCGCCGCATAATAGATCGCCGTCGTAAGAAACAGCATCGTTCCGGCCTGACGGCTCACAAAAAAGGCTGCCACCGAAACAACCACGAAGAGCGCTCCCAGAAGGAACGGCCACAACAGATAGACTGCCAGTCTTTCTTTCCCGAATTTCATAGACTCATCCTTTCCGCCGGATGCAGATGTCATCCCGCTCTATTCACTTTATCATATTCTGACGGAAAAGGAAAGAGAAAGAGTGAAAAAACGGCAGCCCCAAGGGCCGCCGCTATGCTCACACGATCTCCTCCGCGGCAAAGCCGCGGGAATTCTCATTTGCCGTAAAGAATACGCTCCGCATTCGTATGCGTCATCAGCGTAAACTCCTCTTCCGTCAATCCGAGACTGCGGAGTCTTCTAAGTTCATCGCCCGGATTCCACATCGGGAAATCAGACCCGAACAGGAAACGTTCCGCTCCGTACATGCGGATCAGTTCCTTCGAACGCTTTGCACCGAGATACATCATCGAACTGCTGCAGTCAAGATAGCAGCCGGTATCGAGAAGGTATTCCACGGCCAGATCCTGCACGCTCCATCCGCCGAAATGGGCCGCGATGAAAGTCAGCTTCGGGAACATGTCAAGCACTTTCCTGACACGCTCCGGCGAGTCGTAGTCATAACGGTAGTCGCCGCAGTGCACGAGGATCGGCAGACGCCCCTGAATACTGTCATACACTTCGAACATACGCGGATCGTCTACGTTAAACCGCTGCGAATCGGGGTGGATCTTCACACCGGAGAGCCCGAGAGAACTCATACGCTCGATTTCATCGCATTTGCCTTCGAAATCCGCGTGGATGGTGCCGAAACCGACGAAACGGTCCGGGTTCTCCTTCACGGTTTCCGATATGAAATCGTTCACGCTCTGCACCTGCTTCGCGCCGGTCGCAACGGAATGCACGATGAAACGGTCAATCCCCGCTTCGTCGCCGAGCGCGAGAAGACTTCCCACGGTACCGTCCTCATGCATTTTGAGATTGTAAAAATTTCCAACTCCTTCAACAGCCTTCTGCGCAATCTTACCGGGATAGATATGCGCATGAAAATCATAGATCATCATATTGTCCTTTCGCAGAAAAAGAGCCGCCGTTCCGGCAGCTCCGGTAATCTATTGTCCGCCCGCGGCGGAGCCCTGGTACATCGATTCCATCATTTTGTTATACTCTGCGAGCAGTGCCGGATTGGACTGCACGTACAGGTAGAACAGATACATGGCGATGACGGCAACCACAAGAAATATCAGGAACGCTTTCGCGAATGACCGGCGTTCCTCGGTCGCGTTCGCGCCGAACGCGCTGATCGCGGCGATAACAAGGAAAGCAATCCATCCGTACAGCGGGATCAGAAGAAGCATGAACATGCCGAACCACTGCTTCGTCGTGAACGGACGCTTCACCTGCGTCGGGTCAACCTCTTCGGACGCGTTCTTCACCGAAGCAGCACTGACCGCCTCGGGTTCCGTACTTCCGTCCTCCCGCAGCGAGGCGCCGCAATAATAACAGAAATTGGCTTCTTCGAGCGGATTTTTATGTCCGCATACTTTGCAAACGTCCATGCAATCCTCCGTTTTCTCATATACTTCACGCATTATAGCACATCTGCCGTGAAAAATGAAGTATATTCTTTTTCCTTGTTTTTCCTACGCGCGGGTAGTATAATAATATGCAGAATTTTCCCGGAAGGAACGGATTATGAGCAAGCAGAATGCGCGAAAAGACGGCTTAAGCATCATTATCGTCGGCGGCGGCAAGATCGGCAGTACGCTGATCGAGCAGCTGTATAAAGAAGGCCACGATATCAGCGTCATAGACACCAGTGCGGCAACAATCCAGTCGCTGACCGATTCTTACGACGTTATGGGCATCGTCGGCAACGGTGCGAGTTACACCGTGCAGATGGAAGCCGGTGTTGAAAGCGCCGACCTTTTTATTGCGGTTACCGACTCCGATGAACTGAATCTCCTGTGTTGTACGGTTGCGAAGATGGTCGGTCACTGCTCCGCGATCGCGCGTGTCCGTACGCCCGATTACAGCCGTGAGGTTCCTTACCTCCGCGAGAAACTCGGCCTTGCGATGGTCATCAACCCCGAGTTCGAAACCGCGAAAGAAATCTCCCGTATCCTTTCGCTTCCGTCCGCGCTTGAAGTCAACTCCTTCGCGCACGGCCAGGCCGAACTGATCAAGTTTAAAATCCCCGAGGGCAACATGCTCGACGGGCGTACCATCGCCGACCTCGGTAAATCCATCATCGCAAGCATGGTCATCTGCGTTGTGGAACGCGGCGGCGAAGTATATATCCCTTCCGGTAATTTCGTTGTGAAAAGCGGCGACACGCTTTCCTTTATCGCGTCCAGAAAGGACGTTATCTCCTTCCTGCAGGAGATCGGCATTCCCACGAAGCACATCCGCGACACGATGATCATCGGCGGCGGCAAAGCAGCCTTTTATCTTGCTTCGTCACTTCTGCACCAGGGTATCCGCGTCAAGATTATCGAGAAGAACCGGGCCCGCAGCGAGGAACTGAGCATCCTTCTGCCGAAGGCAACCGTAATCTGCGGAGACGGAACCGAAGAGGATCTGCTGATTGAAGAAGGCATCCGTTCTACCGACTCCTTCATCCCGCTCACCGGAAGCGATGAAGAGAACATCCTCTTAACGTTAAATGCGAAGAAGATCTCCGACGCGAAGGTCGTCACCAAGATCAATCATCTGAATTTCAAAAGCGTTGTGGCCAGTCTCGAGCTCGGCAGTGTTATCTATCCGCGCTACCTTTGTTCCGAGGCCATTGTCGCGTATGTCCGCGCGAAGAACGAGTCCCGCAACAGCAACATTGAAACGCTTTATCACCTTGCCGACCACCGTGTGGAGGCGCTGGAATTCGAGGTTTCCGAGGAATCGGCGGTTACCGGGGCTCCTCTGTGCCGCCTGAATAAGAAAGATAATCTTCTGATTGCCTGCATAAACCGTGACGGACGAATCATTATCCCTTCCGGACAGGATACGATCGAGGTCGGTGACGAGGTAACCGTCGTAACCACGCATTCCGGGTTCCGGGATCTGCAGGATATTCTTGCCTAACAGAGGAGGCTGACGCATGAATCGCGCGATGATTCGAAACATACTCGGGTCGGTCCTTGAGATTGAAGCCGCGCTTCTTCTGATTCCCGTTCTGACCGCGTTATGGTATCGGGAACAGGTCGGCTGGTTCTATCTCGGAACCGCTTTCTTCTGTTTTCTGGTCGGTTTTCTGTTCCGCTACCGTAAGGCCAAGGACAATGTCTTCTACTTGAAGGAAGGCTGTGTCATCACCGGTCTCAGCTGGATACTGATGTCTGCCTTCGGCTGTCTTCCGCTGTTCGCAAGCGGCGAGATTCCGAAGTTCGAAGACGCCCTGTTTGAAACGATATCCGGTTTTACGACAACCGGTGCCTCGATCGTGCCCGCAGTCGAAGAGCTCTCGCATGCCGCTCTTATGTGGCGAAGCCTGACGCACTGGATCGGCGGTATGGGCGTTCTCGTATTCCTGCTTGCCATCATGCCCTCAAGCGGCAGTTCCCATATGAATATCATGCGCGCGGAAAGCCCCGGCCCATCGGTCGGTAAGCTTGTTCCGAAGGTCCGCGCAACCGCGAAGATCCTTTACATCATCTATTTCGGCATGACCGTCCTCGAGATTGTCCTTCTGCTGTGCGGCGGCATGACATTTTTCGAATCGGTCAACACGTCTCTTGCTACGGCCGGCACCGGCGGTTTCGGCATCAAAAACGACAGCCTGCTCAGTTTCTCGCCTTATATACAGTGGGTCGTAGCCATCTTTATGATCCTCTTCGGCATAAACTTTAACGTATTCTATCTGCTCATCTTCGGGCAGATTAAAAAAGCGCTCAAATGCGAAGAACTGCGCGCTTATCTCGGTATGATTGTCTGCGCCGTGACGATTGTTTTTGCCAGCATCGTGCATACCATCGGCAATACCGCGGACGCGCTGCGGCACTCCGTCTTCACCGTCGGCTCATTAATCTCCTCGACCGGTTTCGCGACGCTTGATTTCAACCAGTGGCCGGCTGCCGCGAAAACCGTACTCATCACCTGTATGTTCGTCGGCGCCTGTGCCGGCAGTACGGGCGGCGGCATCAAGGTTTCGCGTCTTGTCATTGCCCTGAAGACCGTTTTCAAGGAACTGAATTCCTATCTTCATCCGAAATCGGTCCGCAAGATTCGGTTTGAGAACAAACCCGTGGAACACGAAGTCGTTCGGGCGGTAAATGTGTACCTCATCACGTTCTTCGTCCTGTTCGCATTTTCCATCCTGATCGTTTCCCTGGAAGGGAAGGATCTCGTAACCAACTTCACGGCCGTAATCGCCACATTCAACAATATCGGCCCCGGGCTGGAGCTGGTCGGTCCGACCTCCAACTATGCTCATTTCGGCATTGTTTCGAAGCTTGTGCTGATGTTTGATATGCTTGCCGGACGGCTGGAGCTGTTCCCGATGCTTCTCCTGTTCCATCCCGGTATCATCAAAGCGTTCTTCCGAAAGAGCAACGTAAAGAATTCATAAAAGACAAAGCGTCGGTGATATGTACCCAGAATCCTGGACACATTATCTATGATCAACCGAAACACATGGATGCTTCCCTGTATCTTGCAGGGGGCATCCATTTTGTTTTCGCTTGGATCCGCTCGTTATTGTAGTAATCTATGTATTCTTTCAGGG
>JAGADM010000126.1 GCA_017613595.1 Lachnospiraceae bacterium
CGAATACGATGGTTACTTCATTCGCGGAAGTTTGTGCGTAGAATGTCTTATCGCCGAAGTCCTTGGAGTTCAGGGAAGTGACTACATTTTCATAATCGCCGGGAGTATACCAGGTATAACCCTCTTTCAGATCGTAGTCTTTTCCGAAGGTGTATGTCTCCGAAGGCAGTTGTCTGCCGCCGGAATAGTAGTTAATGGTAAATTTCTTGGGTGTCCATACGGGGTATAATTCCACATCTCCGACCATTTCAGAGTGAATATGATCTTTTACGTCGGCGGTTGCGGAAAAAGCCCAACCGAGGAAATCTTCAAAATCCGTGTTGTCTAGCGGCGGGAATTCATCGTAATCTTTGCCTACTCCGGCAACATAGCTCATGTATTTATCATCGAAAGTACGGGGCTGACCGTTGACGATATAGGTAATCGAGTATGTCCGTGCCGTTATATCGGCATAGAGAGAAATGTCACCGGTCATGGATTCGCTGATACTCTTATAGATATTACCGCGGCTGTCTTTCCAGCCGTTAAAGACAACATAGGGATCCGCTTCTTCAAAACCGAGATCGTTACAGGTCGGGAAACTTTCAGAATCCAAACCGTATCCGTAAGTATATTCCTTACTGGTGATTTCCTCCTCGTCATTGTAAAAGTAAACATAGAATACCCGCGGTGCCCATGCCGCGTAAACATCGATATCGCCGGTTGCTGTTTCGGGGATACCATCCATTGTGCCTCCGGTCGCATCGAGCCAGCCGTCAAACCAATGTGTATCGGTATCTTCTAAAGCAGCAAATTCAGGAATGCCTACGCCGGCTTCATAAGTGTCGGTAGTCTTAACATCCACGGTAGGATCCGGGGTGGTTTTGTGGAATGTGATGTTGTAGATGACCGGATCGTCGTCGCCCGTATCATCTCCGATCTGATCTTCAATTGCCGGATTCTCGGTCTTCCCGCTTCCGCCGGTTTCGATAGGAGTAACCCCTTGACCGTTGTCGTCACCGGTCTGTTCGCCGGTTTCACTGCCTTCGCCGGTCTGTTCACCCGTACCGGTATTGTCACCGGTCTGTTCGCCGGTTTCACCGCCTTCGCCGGTCTGGTTCTCACCCGTGCCGGTATTATCGCCGGTCTGCTCACCCGTACCGGTGTTGTCACCGGTCTGCGTACCGCCGTTGTTATTATTGTTGGTATTATTGGGCTTGTTGTTATTGTTATTGGGCTTGTTGCCCTGCTGGTTGTTATTGCCCTGCTGATTGTTGCCGCCCTGCTGGTTCGGATCGGGGTCGGTGTTCGGATCGGGATCCGTGTTCGGGTCAGGGTCGGTGTTCGGGTCGGGATCGGTGTTCGGATCGGGGTCGGTGTTCGGATCGGGATCCGTATTCGG
The DNA here is from genome assembly GCA_017613595.1 of Lachnospiraceae bacterium. The sequence continues at coordinate 1,382 of JAGADM010000126.1, forward strand.
GTCCGGAGTTTCACCCTTATCACGGTATTCGAGAATGCCGTCAATATAAACGGTGTTCATCGGTCCGTCCGCGCCTTTGACAACCTTCGGGTCCAGATTCTTCGGGAAGATAACGATTGCGTAGGTATAGCCGATGGGAACAATGCCGATCATGACTTCTTCGGTTACCTCTACAACCTTACCCTTGCCGGTGTCCGGACGCTTGTCGCGGTTGCCCCAGAATACGCGAACCTTCGAAACCTGGCATTTGCGTACGTAATTCGTGCCCGCGGTTTCCGGTACCGGTGTTACGAAATGGATACCGTTGCCGGCGCGCAGAATACGGGTAAGATACCGGATGTCATCCCCTGCGATATGGTAAAGAGTCAGAGAAGTCTGGCCTTCCACAACGTAGTTGTCGGTGATCCAGCAGAGAACGAGCTTCGAAGAATCCGTCGCTTCGAAAGAGGTTCCCGTGTACTCGGTGTACTGCTGCGTCGGATCCGCGTAATCCTTCTCAACAACCGTGATGGTAATGGTTCCGCGGATGGCCATCGTCGTATTCGGCGTAACGATGTCATAGGAGGAGTCATTCGTAAGCTTATGCTGGATTTCGGTCAGCATTTTCCCCTGTTCAACATAAACGACGGTTCTGCTCTTGGCGGCAGTCCCGGCGGCTTCAAGGGAAATAACCGTGTTCTCCTCTAGGAACACGTATTTGTCATCGTCCAGTTTGAGACGCGCGTAACCGTCGCCCGGAACGGAAATACCGTCGCCGGAACGCAGCTTCATCTGCGGAACCGCATCGAGCGTCTGGCCGTCTCTTGTAACGGAGACTTTGCCGTTAACCTCAATGAGGACGATGGAACGATATCCTTTGTCTCTTGTCAGAAGAACAACAAGGATGATTACGGCAGCGACAACCGCAGTGCCGATTCCTCCGAAGAGGAGCAGTTTCTTCTTCATGGAAACCTCCTAATGAAGTAAAAAGTTTTTCTGAACGATGACCGGAGCCATCGAAGGGAACAGAGTCAGCGCTGCTTCCGTCCGGGCAGGAAACCTGCCTTTTCAAGAAAGCGGAGAGAGGCGGTGAGGCGGTCCTCACCGGAGACCTCGATCAGAACGGAAGGGTCATTGCGGAAAAGGGTACGGTCACTTAAAACGGACCAGTCAATGCATCCGTCTCCGACCGGCAGATGCAGGTCTTCCTTTCCGTCATTATCGTTAATATGAATGTGCTTCACATACGGCGCGAGCGCGTCCAGCCATTCGTTCACCGGAACATCGGAGAGAAACGCGTGTGCGATGTCGAGACACACGCCGAAGTTGGGAACAGCCTTAAGTCCCTGTGCGACACGGCTTAAGAGCTCAGGCGACTCATCGAACATGTTCTCAAGGTAAATGTTCACGTCCGGATATTCCGCGCAGATATTGCCCCAGTAGCGGATGCTGCCCTCGACCCACTGGTCGCGGTAGGAGAGGGACTTGAAATCCGAAAGGTAGTTTGTGTGAAATACGACGCCTCTTGCCCCGAGCCGTTTCGTAATACCGATGCTCTGCCGCACGCGGAAGTCGGAGGCGTTTCTGATAAGCGGATCGCTGCTGCAGACGGTAATGTCGAGAAACGCGCCGTGAACCGTGTCTTCGGAAGTGTCGCGTCCGAGCCCGGTGTAAAGGCGGATCAGTTCATCAATCTTCGCGTCATCCTCCATAACGGCGGGACGGAAGAAATCGTTATACTCGAACCGCAGACCGTACTGCTCCGCGAGCTTTTCCCAGGTTTTCATGTGTTCCGAATCGGGAATGCATTCCAGTATCATATCTTCACCCTGTAAACAAAGATTTTGCGGGATTTGCCCTTAAGAGGAATCTCGCCGACATCTTCGGTTTCAATGCGGCCTTCAAGCCGTTTCTTAACTTCTTCGCTGATCAGGATCTCGCCGGCCTTCGCGTTGCTCTCAAGACGGGACGCCGTATTGACCGTATCGCCGATGGCGGTGTAATCCATACGGAAGCTGCTGCCGATGTTGCCGATGATGGCTTCGCCGCAGTTCACGCCGATGCCGTAGCTGACCTTCTTGCCGAACCGTTCCATCAGCTTTTCACCGAGTGCCTCGGAAGCTCTCGCGATATCGCAGGCGGTCATGACCGCGTGGTATACGTAATCGTCAAGGTCGAACGGCGAGTTGAAAACCGCCATGGCAGCGTCGCCGATGAACTTGTCGAGGGTTCCTTTATTTTTGAAAATGGCATCGGTAATGACGCCGAAATATTCGTTCAGAATGTCTACGACTTCCTCAGGGGCGAGATTCTCGGACATTGTCGTGAAGCCTCGGATGTCGACGAAGAGAACGGCGATGTCCTTGTGCCGTCCGCCGAGCTGCAGCTCGTACGTGCCGGAGCCCGCAACGTCGTCAACGATCTCGGGGGCCACATACATACGGAACGCCTTGTTGATCTTCTGACGCTCGGAACGCGCGGACAGGTAGTGATACACTATCCCGCCGATGATCAGAAGAATGCATGCCGCAAGCATGTAAAGAAGCGGAATATAAAGCCCGTTCTTATAAAAAAGGATAGACGATACAACATGAACAACCGCCGCACCCGCGCAAAGCAGGATGCCCTTTACGATTCCGAGGTGGAAGAGCGCGAAGCAGAGAAGACCGCTCACCAGTCCGTAGATCACAGCGAGCACGATCCTGTCGGCGTCAACCTGGAACCGGTTGCCGTAAACCGCTTCCATAATGTTGGCGTGAACCTCGACCCCGTACATTTTGGAATCGCCGGAGGCAAATGCGATGCGGAAATCGTCCTGCAGTCCGGGCGCGTAGGCGCCGACGATCACGATGTTGTTCGCGTAGTTCTTTCCGGTAACCCTGCCTTCGATCAGATCCCTGAAGGATACACGGTCGAAGTCGCCGGGCTTGCAGGTGTAGGAGAAACGTTTCTTCACGCGGCTGTCCTTCGAGTAGTCCGGCACCGCGAAATCCGCGAATTCCGGATGCATTGCCGCGTAGGAGGGATTTGCTTCCACGTAGGACTGAAACTCCTTCAGAACGGCTGCCGCGAAGCAGTCGTTCCATGCGCCTTCATAGGTGAGACCGGTAACGGCTCTCGTAACGAAATCGTAGTGGTCCGTTTCGCAGTCGGTCAGTCCGACCGTGACAACGTCATTTAACTCTTTATAAGGAAGAGTAACGGAATCGATGTGATAAAGTGTGTCTTCGGTAAGCTTCTCGCGCCCGTTGCCGTGTTCGGAATAGGAAACGCGGCTTCCGGCAACAACATTGCCGGAGTTCTTCGCGGCTTCGACAAATGCGGCGTCTCCCTCGGCATCCTTATAGCCGGTGAAAAGCATATCGAAAGCGATAACGGCGGGACGCGCCTCGTCGGCATTCAGCGCGCCGATCAGGTCCGCGTACATCTGCCGGGACCAGGTGGAAGGCTGCCCGTACGCTTCGAGGGTTGCCTCGTCAATGCAGACGATCGTAATCGGAAGAACCCCGACCGATTCGGACTGGTAGATCCGGTCGGTAAACTGGGCGTCCCAGATCGAGAAGGCCGAGAAAAATGTCAGCAGAAAAACACATACCGCCGCGGCCAGTGAAACACCGATCCGGATATTCCATCCCGGCAGCGGGCGCTGATGTTTTCGAGCCATGCTTTCCTCCTTCCGCGGACCCCGGCGTGAGTGGTCCGAAAACCGTCCGTGAACCGTGCCTTCCGCGTCTTTTCTGCATAAGAATCTATATTACAATATACCACAATAAATATCACAAAAACAACCTTATTTAATAATGTTTACATTTTCCGAAAAAACGGGTTGACTTTGCTTTCCGGAAAATGCTATAATCCTTGCTTGTATGCGCCCAGGCGCGAGAAAGAGGACGGACAGATATATGGCAGTGTCGGAATTTGAAGCAAAATTACAGGAGCTTGTAAAACTCGGAAATAAAAACAAAGGAATACTGGAAAGCAGCCAGATCGCGGACATCATGAAGGATGTCTGCCCGGAGAATAAAACCGATAAAGTATATGACTATCTGGAGTCAAAGGGCATTCTCGTAATCACGAAAGAGGATGCCGGTCTTGACCCTGACGATATGGAACTGATGGAGATGGATGACGATATGCTTCCGCCTCCCAGCGAAGACGACCTGAACGAGATCACGGAAGCGCTTTCCGATGACCCCGTTAAGCAGTACTTAAGAGAGATCGGTTCCTACGCGCTTCTCACCGCGGAAGAGGAAGTCGAGCTTGCGCAGAGAGTGGAGAACGGCGATCCCGCCGCGAAGCGCCGCCTGACCGAGGCGAACCTCCGTCTCGTTGTCAGCATCGCGAAGCGCTATGTGGGCCGCGGTCTTTCGTTTCTTGACCTGATCCAGGAGGGAAACCTCGGACTCATCAAGGCCGTAGACAAATTCGACCACGAAAAAGGATATAAGTTCAGCACGTATGCAACCTGGTGGATCCGTCAGGCAATCACGCGTTCCATCGCGGACCAGTCGAGAACGATCCGTATCCCCGTGCATATGTCCGAAGTCATCAATAAGACGTACCGCGTAAGCCGTAACCTGACGCAGGAACTCGGAAGAGAACCTACGGAGCAGGAGCTTGCCGACGCGATGGATATGCCGATCGAGAAGGTGCGCGAGGTATTGAAGGTCAGCGCCGACCCGATTTCGCTTGACACGCCGATCGGTGAGGAGGACGACAGCCACCTCGGCGATTTCATTAAAGATGAAAATATGATGGGCCCGGAAGAGGCAACCTCTTACCGGATGCTGCAGGAGCAGATCGAGAAGCTTCTCGACACGCTTACCGACCGCGAGCGCCGCGTATTGAAGCTGCGGTTCGGTCTCGTTGACGGACGCTGCCAGACGCTTGAGGAAGTCGGAGCGGAGTTCGGCGTAACGCGTGAGCGTATCCGTCAGATCGAAGCGAAGGCGCTCCGCAAGCTTCGTCATCCGAACAAGGTGAAGCTGCTTCGCGGATACGAGCCCGACTAGTATATAATAGGAAAAAGCGCACATTTTCCGTAAAAGGAACGAAGAGCCCCACGGAAAGACTGGTTTTTTGCGAATTTTCCACTTGACAACAGGGAATATGTTTTTGTATACTGTATTTTGCGCGCTTTGGCGTTACTTGTGATGCCGTGAGCAAGCGAAATACAGTATTTTTTTCTGTATCCTGCAACCACAGAAAGGGACTCCGGTCCCGATAAATCTGATAGGAGGTAAAAGAATGCCTACATTTAACCAGTTGGTAAGAAAAGGTCGCGAGACGTTCGCGAAGAAGTCTACCGCTCCTGCTTTGCAGAAGGGCTTCAACTCTCTCAGAAAGAAGTCAACGGATGCATCTTC
>JAGADM010000015.1 GCA_017613595.1 Lachnospiraceae bacterium
AATCGACCATTTCGAAATCACAAGAAGCGTCACCGTGATTCACACGGATGAAGTTATTTAGAAAGGAGGAGCGCATATGAACAAATGGAAAGAAAAACCGTTGTCAAGAATTCTTGCCGGGCTGCTTGCGCTTCTTCTTGCCATCGGTACGCTGCCCGCAAGCCCGTTCCGGGCAAATGCTGACCCGGAGCCGGACCCGAACCAGAACACAACTACAAGTGCGATGTTTAAACTGGTATTCGATGACCCTGGTAATCCAGGTACAGAGCTGGATGCGGATGTTGACGGAACAGTTGCATTTTCAAGGGTAGTAGGTGAAGGACAGGAAACGATTCCTGCAGAAATAAGCGGTGGAGTTTTTACTGTTAGCGACTTCACGAGCGGGGAGACATATAGTTATTCGATTTCATTAGATAGTAAGTATCTTCTTAACGGAACCGATTATTATACTTTTACGGCGCCCGCAGATGGTTCGGTAACATTGGAAGATGGAAAAACTGATGGTAAACTGATGTGCGAAACGGAACCGGTTGCATCCGTAGAAAGATTTGGATATGTTACCACACAGGTCGGAGATACATCCGAATACTTGGCGGGTGTGGCAATCAGCATTAATGAAAGTAGCCTCGTATCGTCGATTCAAGCCCAAAATACGGGAGACGACGGCAAGTATTCTTTCAAAATTCCTGAAGCGCTAATCGGTCAGGAAGTATCCATAACCGCTCAAAAAAACTACTTTGTTACGGAGACGGTAACTCGCACGATTCCGGATACTGCGAGCGGAGAAGATCCCCAACAAGAGATAGAGGCGATTGCCATGAATCCTGTAACGGCGACGTTTAATGTCGGCGAGAAGGGGTATATTTGTATTGGTGAAGATACAACTCCACAAACCGGCGAGATAACGATTCACCCAACAGGACCAGTTTCCTTTACGGTTGCCCCTAATGATGCGAATTATTACCAGATCGATTCGGTATCTGCTACTCCGGATATGCTTTCCGAGGCGGGAGGAGCATATTCTTTTGATGCCCGCGATAAGGATGTGACAATAACCATCACATTTATTAAGAAGGATGCTACTGCACCAGAGCTCGTAAGTTGTTCCGGAGACGATAACACCTACTTTACTACCATAGGAAACTATGGCAAATGTTGGGGTGGTTCAGGAGCGGTTGCCAGTAAGTTTATGGTTTCTGACCCGACAGGGAAGGATGATACTACCGGCGACGACGAGTATGTCAGCGGACCGAAGACGCTGCATTATATTTCTGCATGGGTAAACGATGGGGATTATTCCGCTTTTTCAACGGGACAAAGCATAGATGTAACCGGCGCAACGGAATGTGATGTTCCGATAGTATTTCAGGGCGAAGAAACCGAAAAAACATATTCCCTTTACCTGGAAGACGGAGCGGGGAATAAATCTCCCGTCTATCGGTTTACTTATTCAAAAGAAACAAACGTGAATGAACCGGCCATTTCTTCTGCATGGCTTTCCCCAAGTACTGGTCATGTGATTGATTATACGCACGCAAATGCGTATACGAGTGATGCAATAATAGTGCTTTCAGTGAGTGCAAATGATAGTGAATCCGGGATTGCAAGCGTGGTGTTGTACACAAGGAAACCGGGTGATGCTACTTATGCGATTTGCGATGACCATAGATTTAAAAAAGATAGCGAAACCGGAAATTATTATGTGCAGCTCGACTTTGGTGAAATTACTGAACTTGCGGTACAGGCAACCGATAATGTTGGAAATCAATCCGCATTAAAAGAAATTAAAGAGTTTAATCTCCCTAAGAACGCAGTATTGATAACCTCAAAGGAAGAGATAAGCGTTTCTGCCACTGTGAACAGTGAAACATATGATTCGGCAAAGTCGTATTATTTCAATAGCAAACCGGAATTCACTTTTACCCTTAAAGACCCTTCGGATGGCGGAGAACTGAAAGATATCTCAGTTGTTATTCACAGTGATAATGATTATAGTTTCAATTATGATGTTGACCCCGGTGTACCGAATACTCTGGAAATCGTCTTTGTTGATGCAGAAAAAGATTGTTTTAAAGAGGGCACGAATACCATTACTATCAGCGGCAAGAACCATCTTGGACTTGAGTCTTCTAAGACATTCACTTTTGTTCTGGATACAACAAGGCCGAAGGTTACTGGCTTTTCCGTTATGGGCGATTCGGGGACGACGCTTTATTCTGTTGCGAATGACGGAACGTTCGTAACTGGTAAGATTTTTGTTGAGGTACTAGCGGAAGAAGTATCGCCTGCAGATGGAGTTACCGTTTCCGGTCTTTCAAGGATTACCTTATATGTGAACAATACAGAATACGAGACCGTGGATTATGGCGATAAATTCTCGATTTCCCCGCAAGAGTTGGAAGAAAAAGGGTTACCGCTTACTAACATCCAACTTAGTGCAATAGCAGTGGATGCGGCGGAGAATCCTTCTGTGGAAAGCAAGTTGTATCAAAATGGTTATACGGATCCTGACACAGGGGATTTACTTGGTAACTCGAATATTTACACCAACACTTTCTCTTTTGATTTAGATAATCCGGCGATTACGGTTTCAAATCCGCTTACTCTTAACACGAGTACAGACGCGACCGCGCGCTATACCGGCGAGGGGGCTGACAAGAAGACCTGGTACAAGGAGATTATTCACTGGAGTATTCAGGTTTCTGACGGAACAGCAGGTGTAGCAAAAGTAACCATAAACGGAACAGAAATGACCGGAACTGCATTAAGCAATGGGGCAATCGGATTCGATATCGAATCGTCCTCCATAGCCAGAGATTGTTCTTGTAAGTTATCCGTTACGGTAACGGATAAGGTCGGTCATTCAAAAGATTATGAGACAACAATCTATATCGATATGTTCGACCCGCTCATTAAGGAATTTCGGATTGAGGCGGCAGGCGGATTGATAGTGTCTGACGCGAGCGGAAACTATACGAACGGACCGGTTAAGGTTTATGTAAAGGCCGAGGATCCCGACGTTCCGCAGAATACAATAGCGATTGATCCGAATTCGATTCCCATTGGTCAGGGTTCCAATGTACAGCAGTCCATGCCGACATCCGGTCTGGCAAAGGTTGTTCTTTATCTGAACGACGACCAAAGCACCGTTCAGTTCGGAGAAGCCACAACGCAGACGAACGGATACTATGTATTCACGATTCCGGCCGAGGTGGCAGAGAACTTCTATAAGACTTATACCGTTTCTGCCGAGGCTTATGATAATTCCGGGCTGAAGAGCGCTGTTACGGCGCTTACGTCGGGCGAGAACGGAAACTCCTCGCTTGCTTCCGAGAAGATTATCATCGAGAATAAGAAGCCCGGTGCGGTAATCACCCTTTCGGACACCGGCAAGAAGACGATTGCCGGCAATACCTGGTACGGCGCCGATACGGAAGTGAAGATTCAGGCAACGGATGCGGAGTCCGGGCTTGCGACCATCGCGGTTACCGTGAACGGAACCGCAATTACCGCGGATGACAGTGCAACCCCGCAGGCAATCGGCACATTTGCCTCGAAAGAAAAGGCTTCGCCGGTTTACGTGATTAAGACGGCAAATCATATTGCTTCCGACGACAAGTACACGATTCGCGTTACGGCAAAGGACGTTTCGGGGAATGTTTATGAAACCGAAGAGACCTTCTTTATTGACCGAACGGCCCCGGTAATTTCCGGATTTACCGTTACGACCGAGAAGGCAGGCGACACGCTTTCTAACCTTGCGTTCGGTACGTTTGCGAACGGCAGAGTCCGCGTAACGATTACCGTAAAGGATGACGGTTCTTCCGCAGGATTGGATTCTGTTGCATTGACCATCAATGACGGCACTCCGGTTGTCAGCAAGCTTTCAAACGGAGTTGCGGAGTTTATTCTTCCGGAGGAAGTCGTTGAAGGCTTCTACGGCGCATACGCGCTGAAGGCAACAGCTGTCGATGTCTACGGACATACAAGCGAAGTAAAGACCTACGAAAGACAGATACAGATTGATACCGTGAAGCCTACGGTTTCCGTATCGGCCGCCGGACCGAATCCGATGGCAAAGGACGGAAAGACCTGGTATTCGTCCGATGTAACCTGGACGATTCGCCTTCGTGACGCCAATGCCGGAATTGCATCCGCAACCGTTAAGGTAAACGGAACCGTTATAGCGACCGACGCTAACGGCAAGAGCATTTCCGAAATCCTTGCGCCGACCGACGCAGGTTCCGTGAAGGACGTAACATTTGCCGTAATTTCCTCACAGGCGGCAAGTGCGGACGGCTCCTACACGATTACGGTTGAAACGACCGATTATATCGGCAATAAGAGTGAAGTATACTCGGGAACCGTTTATGTGGATAAAACGGCACCGGCGATTACGAGCTTCGCATTTCTCCGTGACGGGGAGGCGGTTTCCCCGCTGACCGCGTCGGATTTCGGATATGTATACTTCTTTGAGAAGGACGCAACCGTTGTCATCAGCGCAAATGATGCGGCGAACGGTTACGGCCTGAAGTCCATAACCTATTATATGGAAGACTTTAACGGCGTGAAGACGGCCGAGCAGACGGCTACTCCGGATGCCTCCGGCAATGTGACAATCACCGTTAAGGCTCCGTTCCGCGGAAAGATTTATGCGAAGGCAACCGACGGCGTTAACAACGAGAGCGGTTACGCGGCTTCGAAGGGATTTGCCGCAGAGAGCAAAGCAAACCACGACGGTACGGCGAGCGTTGTGCTTGAAAGAAACGAAACCGAACTCCGGCAGCCGAACGGTGTAGATCTTTACTCGGGCAATGTTGAGATTAAGATTAATATCGCGGATGAAATCGCGGGCATCAAAACCGTCGAGTGGTCCGTCTCCGCTCCTTACGATCAGGCGAAGAACCAGACCGGCAGCGCCTCGGTCGGAATCGACGGAACAATCACCGGCGACGGATGGACGGCGACCGCCAAAGACGGCAACCTGGTTACCGGCCTTACAAGGACAATCACCGTGACGCACGACAGCAATGATATTACGGTTCGCGTCCGGATGACCGACTGGGCGGGAAATACGACGGAGCGCCAGACTGTATTCGGTATCGATAAGGTTGCTCCGACCGTTGAGTATTCCTTCGATAACAATACGGCCGACCCGGCTAACCCGACGATTTTCGATGACGAAAGAACGCTTACGATTACGGTTACGGAGCGCAATTTCGTTCCCGGCGAGTTTGGTTTGACCATCCATAACGCATACGGTTCTGTTCCGACAATCTCGCAGTGGACGGAGGAGCGGGATACGCAGGATCCGAACAAGTCAACTTACACGGCGACCGTGACATTTGTCTATGACGGAAGTTATACGCTCACTCTCGGATATGCGGACCGCGCAGGAAACCGCGCAGCGATTGAGCAGGTTCCGGCGTTTGTAATCGACCGGTCCAAGCCGCTTGTTCTGGTTACCTACGATAATAAGAAACCGGTTCAGGACATCTACTTTGATAACTTCCGTACGGCGACGGTTACCGTAACGGAGCGGAACTTTGACGTATCCCGTGTGACATTTACCGGAAATGCTCCGAGAACCGGAACGTGGACGGCGAACGGCGACGAGCATACGCTCACGATCTACTACGATGAAGACGGCGATTATTCCTTCGGCATCTCGGTAGTTGACAAGGCCGGCAATGTTTCGGTGCCTTATGATGAAGAGAGATTCATTATCGATACGACGGTTCCGGAACTCGAGCTCACCGGACTTCTTGCGGCGAACCGCGGTGAAGTCGCACCGGTAATCACGTATACGGACGCGAACTACATGGAGGACGGCGTTTCGTTCCTTCTTCAGAGGCAGAACGGCGATATCATCAATAAACCTTATACGATAGAAGAAATCGTGGAAGACGGTGAAGCGAAAGGCTATCGGATTGTCTTCAAGAACTTCGACCCGATGAAGGAAAATGACGATATCTACACGATACAGATTTCCGCAGTCGACCAGGCCGGAAACCGGACGCAGCAGATTATGCGGAGATTCTCCGTAAACCGTTTCGGCTCCACCTATATCATGGACGGTGTCGAAAAGATGAACGGATCGAATACGAACAATCCGACGGATCTGGTTGTCCTTGAGGTCAATGTGGATGAGATTAACGCGGATGATGTCGAAATATTCGTTATCCGTAACAGTTCTCCGACGAAACTCGTATCCGGCAGGGATTACGACTGGGAAAAAGTGAAAATGACGGAGGACGGCTGGGAGGAATACCGCTACGTAATCAAGAGCAGCTCGTTCGCGGAAGACGGTGAATACACCATCCGCATCATCTCGGTCGACAAAGCCGGCAATGTTAACGAGAACGACGAAAACGGAAAGAACGCAACGATTTCGTTCTGTGTCGACCGTGTAGCACCGAACATCGTCGTGGTTTCCCCGGTAGATGAGACTTCCTATAAAGAAGATACGCATCGGGCGGTCATTGAGGTTCGCGATAATTACCTCTTAGGCGACGTGAAGATTTACCTGAATGACGCGGAAGTCTCTTACTCGAAGAGCAATTATCAGTACTCCTTTGAAATTCCGCAAAGCGATACGAAGCAGACAATCCGCATTGTTGCAACGGATGCCGCGGGAAATGTGAGCGAGGTCATCGTAAAAGACTTCCTCGTTTCCACGAACGTGTTTGTCCGTTTCCTGAACACGACGTGGGCGATTGTGGCATTTATCGCAATTCTGCTCTGTATCGGCGGAGCAGCGGTCTTCATTTTGGCAAGAAGACGCAGAAGATAAAGTGAGAAAACGCGGAAGCCGCAGTGCTTGACAGAACGCGCAAAGGGTAGTATAGTTACAGCATCATAAATTGATATCAACGAAGAAGAGAAGAGTACCTTCGGAAATCCGATACAGAGAATCCGGTTGCTGAGAACGGAGCGGCACTTTCAGAAGGGAACATGGTCTCGGAGTTGCAGGGGCGAGTGCAATGCATTAGGTCCTGCCGGGTGCACCCGTTAACGTGTGAGGCTGTGAGCGCAGCCGGAAAGGCACCGTAAGGTGCGAAGTAAAGTGGTACCACGAAGCTACGGCTCTCGTCTTTATAAGGCGGGAGCCTTTTTGTTTCGTAACGAGAGGGAGGTATAATATGGCAGAAAAGAAACCTTATTACATCACGACGGCGATTATGTATGCCTCGGGAACGCCGCATATCGGCAACACCTATGAAGCGGTTCTTGCGGACAGCATTGCCCGGTTCAAGCGCTATCAGGGCTATGACGTGTTCTTCCAGACCGGAACCGACGAGCACGGCCAGAAGATTGAGGAGAAGGCACTTGAAGCCGCAACGACTCCGAAGGAGTATGTCGACAAGGTAGCAAGCGATATCAGGAACATCTGGGATTTCATGGATACAAGCTATGATAAGTTTATCCGTACGACCGATGCGGACCATGAGAAGCAGGTGCAGAAGATCTTTAAGAAAATGTACGAGAACGGCGACATCTATAAGGGCAGCTACGAAGGAATGTACTGTACGCCCTGTGAGTCGTTCTGGACCGAATCGCAGCTTGTGAACGGCAAATGTCCGGACTGCGGCCGTGATGTGCATCCCGCGAAGGAAGAGGCATACTTCTTCCGTATGAGTAAATATGCGGACCGCCTGATTGACCACATCAACAAGCATCCTGAGTTTATCACGCCCGTAAGCCGTAAAAACGAGATGATGAACAACTTCCTGCTTCCCGGTCTGCAGGATCTCTGCGTGTCGAGAACCTCCTTTAAATGGGGTATTCCCGTGGATTTCGACGACCGTCATGTCGTATACGTATGGCTTGACGCGCTTTCGAACTATATCACCGGAATCGGGTACGACGCGGACGGCAATTCGACCGAGCAGTATAAGAAGCTCTGGCCGGCGGATCTGCATTTAATCGGAAAGGATATCATCCGTTTCCATACCATTTACTGGCCGATCTTCCTGATGTCTTTGGGCGTTCCGCTTCCGAAGCAGATCTTCGGTCATCCCTGGCTTTTACAGGGCGGCGAGAAGATGAGCAAGAGCCGCGGCAACGTAATCTATGCAAAGGACCTTGTCGACCTGTTCGGCGTAGATGCGACCCGTTATTTCGTCCTTCACGAGATGCCTTTTGATAACGACGGAATCATTACCTGGGAGCTCGTTGTGGAGCGGACGAACGCAGACCTTGCAAATACGCTCGGAAACCTCGTAAACCGTACGGTATCCATGAGCAATAAGTATTTCGACGGAATTGTTTCGAGTACCGGCGTAACCGGCCCGGAGGATGCGGATCTGAAGGCGGTGGCTACCGGCGCTTTGAACCGTGTAACGGAGAAAATGGATATCTTCCGCGTGGCGGATGCCATCAGCGAAATCTTTGCCGTTTTCAAGCGCTGCAATAAATATATTGATGAAACGATGCCCTGGGCGCTTGCCAAGGATGAATCGAAGAAGGACCGTCTCAGCGAGGTGCTTTATAACCTGACCGAAGCGATTACCATCGGTGCGAGCCTTCTTTCCTGTTTCCTGCCGCGTACGGCGGATAAGATTCTTAAGCAGCTCAATACGACGCTCCGTCCGATTGAGGAACTCGGCACGTTCGGCCTTTATCCGAACGGAACAAGAGTTACCGATAAGCCGGAGATTCTGTTCGCGCGTCTTGACTGGAAGGAAATCGAGCCGAAGGTGAAGGCGATCCAGGAAGCGCAGAAGGCCGAATATGAAGCCGAGCAGGCGCGGATTGCGAAGAACCTCGGTAAGGAA
>JAGADM010000127.1 GCA_017613595.1 Lachnospiraceae bacterium
CCAGCGGTCTGAACTGATTCCCGAAAGCGTCAGCAGCCAGCCGGTGAACGTCGTTCCGATGTTCGCACCGAAGATAACGCTGATGGTCTGCTCAAACTGCATGATCCCGGAGTTTACGAGACCGACCAGCATGACGGTCGTCGCCGAACTCGACTGCATCGCAATTGTGATCCCGGCACCGAGCGCAATCGATAAGAACGGTTTTGAAGTTACCTTTCGAAGCGTGTTTTCCAATTTGCCGCCGGCCATCTTCTCCAAGCTTCCGGACATGACACGCATGCCGAACAGGAAGAATACCAGCCCGCCGATCAAAGTTACGGCAACCTGTAAAATATCCATGTTAAAAAGCGCACCTCTCTTTCCACCTCAGGCAAAGCGTCGTCTTATTTACGAACACTTTCCGGTTCGAGTATAGCAAACCGGAAGTAAAAAGCGCTTTCGTGTTTCTGTAAAGATTAAGTTAAAAATGTACCGTAACCGTCGTTCCTGCCCCGACTTCGCTCTTCACGTCAACGCTCGCGCCGTGGAATGACGCGCCGTGCTTAATGATGGAAAGGCCGAGCCCCGTGCCGCCGACTTCTTTGGAATGACTCTTGTCGACACGGTAGAACCGCTCGAAGATGCGCGGCAGATCCGCCTTCGGAATACCGATACCGGTATCGCTTACCGAAAGGGTCACGCGGCCGTTCTCATCCTCCCCGGTCCGTACGGTCACCGAACCGCCTTCGCGGTTATATTTGATGGCGTTATCGATAAGATTGTAGATAATCTCTCCGACAATCTGTTCCACGCCGTTAATGTGCTTCTCTTCGCCTTCAACCGTAATCGTCACATTGCGCTTCGCCGCGGGCTCTGAAAGCATCTCCGCAGTCGCCCGGCACAGTTCATTCAGTTCAATATCCTCCCATACCACCTCAATCTCACGGTCCTCGATGCGGGAGAGTCTCAGAATATCGCCGACCAGAACAACAAGCCTGTTTGCTTCGTCATAAATCTTTCCGGCAAACCGCCGCACGTCCTCTTCCTGCGCGATACCGTCGCGGATGATCTCCGCATAGCCCGAAATCGAAGTGAGCGGTGTCTTCAGTTCATGCGAAACATTGGCCGTAAAGTCTCTGCGCATCCGGTCCTGCTTCTCATGCTCCTCCTTGATCTCGGTCATCTTGCCGTACAGTTCCTTATTCTGCTCATTGATCTTCTGGACAAGAGGCGCAAGTTCCGGGTAGGTATCCCGTTCAAGCGGACACGAAACATCGAGCTTATTGATCGGCTTCACGATGTTCTCACTGATACGGTTCGCGAGGACAAAGGAGAGCACAAATGCGATCGTCAGCACACACGCCGACGGAAAGAGCGTCCCGAGGATTACGCGGCCGATCTCCTCCTGCCCTGCGATACGGTAGAATACCGCCCCGGTTACAAGCATTCCGATCAGAAATGCCGCAAGCATGATCAAAAATATCGTCAAAAACAGTCTTCGCTTCATAGTTCCTCTTCATTCAGACGGATACAGTACCCTACGCCGCGGATCGTTTCCACATATCCGCCGGCCGCACCGAGTTTCTGGCGGAGCGTACGGATGTGTACATCGACGGTACGGCTCTCTCCTTCGAAAGCATAACCCCATACTTCGCTCAATAGCCGCTCGCGCGTTACCACGAGCTCACCGCTCTTGATGAGAAGCACTAAAATATCATATTCCTTACGTGTCAGCTGCACCGGCTCGCCGTCCACCGTAACGCGGTGGGCATCCGGAACAACCGTAAGCCTCCCGATCCGGTACTCGCTCGGGCTCTCGTCGTCCGCGGAACGGCGTAAGAGAGCGCGTACGCGCGCCACAAGCTCCATCATGCCGAACGGTTTCGAAACATAGTCGTCCGCGCCGGCATCGAGTCCCGTCACCTTATCGTACTCGCTCGCTTTTGCGCTTAACATCATGACCGGGAGCTTCTTCGTCTCCTTGGTTGCGCGGAGTTTTCTTAAAATGCTGAGACCGTCCTCTTCCGGCAGCATGATATCGAGGATTACCATCTTCGGCACCACCTTCGCGGTTTCCTCATAGAAGGCTCCCGGACGGGAGAATCCCTTCGCTTCAATGCCGGAATGGTTCAGCGTATAAATTACCAGTTCCCGGATATTGTCATCGTCTTCGACAAGATAAACCATGATTTCCTCCGTTTCGGTTCAAACAGTTGCTTAACAGGGTAATTATACCAAGAAAATACATCGATTTCCACAGATTTTTCCTTTTCATTTGCCTTTCTATCCGCTATACTGTTAATCAAACCAATCTTACCCGGAGTTCAATATGCGTAAACTGCTTCGATTCATGAAGGGATACCGCGGCAGGGCCCTCGCCGCACCTCTTTTCAAACTGCTGGAAGCCTCGATGGAACTGTGCGTTCCGCTGATTGTCCGCGCCATCATCGACCGCGGCATTCATGACGGCGACCGCCCGTTCATCGTAAAGATGACGCTTCTTCTGATTCTCTTCGGCATTGTCGGATACGGCTTCGCGCTTTGCGCGCAGTATTTTGCCGCCAAAGTCGCGACCGAGTTCACCGGCCGTGTCCGTTATGCCCTTTTCGACCATATCCAGTCGCTCTCCTACGCCGATACGGACAAGCTCGGCACGGCGACGCTCATTACCCGCATGACAAGCGATACCAATCAGGTGCAGAGCGGTGTCAACCTGTTCCTGCGCCTTCTTCTGCGTTCGCCGTTCATCGTATTCGGCGCGCTGATCATGGCATTTTCCGTGGATGTGCAGGGCGCGCTCGTATTTGCCGTGATCATTCCGCTTCTGTGCCTTGTCGTCTTCGGCATTATGCTGATCACCATACCCCTTTACCGAAAAGTGCAGACCAGGCTCGACGCGGTCCTCTCAAAAACAAGAGAACACCTCGCCGGCGTACGCGTACTCCGCGCGTTCTGCAAGGAAAATGAGGAAAATGAGAAGTTCCGTACCCGCCATGAGGCGCTGACGAAAGAGCAGCTGCTCGTCGGACGGATCTCGGCTCTGATGAATCCGATCACCTATGTCATGATCAATCTGGCTCTGCTCGTACTCATCTATGTCGGTGCGCTGCGCGTGGATCAGGGCTTACTCACGCAGGGCTCGGTGATTGCGTTATATAACTACATGTCGCAGATTCTCGTCGAGCTCATTAAGATGGCCAACCTGATCATCACTCTTACGAAGTCGATTGCCTGCGGAAACCGCGTGCAGTCGGTATTTGAAATCCGCAATTCCATGGCTGACGGAACCGCTACCGAAGGCATCGAGGGTGCTCCCGCCGTGGAATTCCGCAATGTTTCGTTCCGGTACGCCGGCGCGGCGGCCGAAACCGTCAGCAATATCAGTTTCAAGCTGATGCCCGGCGAATCGCTCGGCATCATCGGCGGAACAGGTTCCGGCAAATCCACCGTCGTCAGCCTCCTCTCCCGCTATTATGACGCGACCGAGGGTGAAGTGCTTGTAGACGGCGTTCCGGTAAAGGACTGGCGCCTCACAAGTCTCAGAAAGCGCATCGGAGACGTACCGCAGAAGGCGGTTCTCTTCTCCGGTACGGTAAAGGACAATCTGCTCTGGGGCGATAAAAACGCAACGGATGAGGACCTTCATAACGCGCTTCGCGCGGCGCAGGCCGAAAGCTTTATCAGCGAGAAACCGGAAGGTCTTCTTGCCCCGGTAACCGCGGGCGGAACCAATTTCTCCGGCGGACAGCGCCAGCGTCTTACGATTGCCCGCGCGCTTGTCGGCTCTCCTTCCATTCTGATCCTGGATGACAGTGCTTCCGCGCTTGACTACGCAACCGACGCCTCCCTCCGGAAAGCCATTTCCGGCCTTCCGAATCATCCGAGCCGCGTCATCGTTTCCCAGCGTACGGTTTCCATCGCGGACTGCACGCAGATTCTTGTGCTCGACGACGGAATGCCGGTCGGTCTCGGAACCCACGAAGAACTCCTTAAAACCTGTGAAGAGTACCGCGAAATCTATCGTTCCCAGAACGATGACAGCGAGAACGGAGGTGCGGCATGAACCGGAAAGATACCATACGCCGCGTGCTCCGCTATCTCGGACACCAGAAACTGTTCCTGGCGCTGTCACTTATTCTTTCAGCGCTTTCCGTCATCTGTTCGCTCTATGTACCGATCCTGATCGGTGACGCGATCGACGTGATCATCGAAAAAGACAATGTCGACTTTGCCGTCCTGAAGCAGATTCTGCCGAAGGCCGCTCTCGTGATCGGCGTTTCCGCGCTTGCTTCCTGGATTACGGCGGCGATCAATAATGCCATTACATTCCGCGTGGTACGTGAAGTCCGCGAGGAATTCTTTGAAAAGATTACGCGTGTCCCGGTCTCCTATCTCGACTCCCGGGATAACGGCGACCTCGTAAGCCGCATGATCAGCGACGTGGACCAGTTCTCTGACGGCCTGCTGATGGGCTTCTCACAGTTTTTCACGGGCATCGTGACAATCATCGGAACGCTGTTCTGCATGCTTTTAAAGAGCCCTCTGATTGCACTCGTCGTTGTCGTACTGACGCCGCTGTCGCTTTTATTGGCCAAGTTCATCGCCAGCCGCACCTATCACCTGTTCCGCGAACAGGCCGCGGTCCGCAGCGAACAGACGGGCATCGTTGACGAAATGATCGGAAACCGTAAGGTTGTCACCGCATTTGCCCACGAAGACGAAGCTCTCGAGCAGTTCGGTGAGATCAATGACCGGCTCACGAAGGCATCGCTCCGCGCGACGTTCTTCTCGTCGCTCACGAACCCGAGCACACGTATCATCAACAATACGGTTTATGCCGTTGTAACCCTTACCGGAGCTTTCTCGGTACTGCGCGGAAACCTCTCGGTCGGCAGCCTTTCGGCTTTGCTCGGCTATGCCGGCCAGTACGCGAAACCGTTCAATGAGATTTCGGGCGTTATTACCGAACTCCAGAATGCACTTGCCTGCGCCGGCCGTGTTTTCGATGTCCTTTCCTACGAGTGGGAAGAGCCTGCCGTGGAATCGGTTACGTCGTTTGAACCACTCGGCGGCGTAAAAGCAGAGCACGTCGCATTTTCCTACCGTCCGGACCGTCCGCTGATCCGCGATCTGAATATCGATGTAAAGCCCGGCGCCAAGATTGCGCTTGTCGGTCCGACCGGATGCGGCAAGACAACCATCATCAATCTGCTCATGCGCTTCTATGACGTAAACTCGGGCGTTCTTTCCGTTGACGGAACCGACATCCGCACCATCCCTCGTCCGGTACTCCGGAAGCAGTTCGGCATGGTGCTGCAGGATACCTGGCTCGCGGAAGGAACCATCCGCGACAACATCGCAATGGGCAAGCCCGACGCGACCGAGGAGGAAATCATCGCTGCTGCCAAGGCATCGCATGCGCACAGCTTTATAAGACGTCTTCCAAACGGCTACGATACGGTATTAAGTGTCGGCGGCGACGAGCTTTCCGCCGGCCAGAAACAGTTATTGTGCATTGCGCGCGTTATGCTCTGCCTGCCGCCGATGCTGATCCTTGACGAAGCGACGTCTTCGATCGATACCCGTACCGAACTGAAGATTCAGGACGCGTTTGCGACGATGATGAAGGGGCGCACCACATTTATCGTTGCCCATCGTCTTTCGACCATCCGCAATGCCAACTGCATCCTTGTTATGAAGGACGGCGACATCATCGAACAGGGCCGTCATGACGAGCTGATGGTGAAGGACGGCTTCTATAAGGAACTCGTTCTCGCGGGACGACGCGGCTGAGCTCAGTTCCGTCACGGAACCGCAGCCGGGACAGAATGCCGAAAGGGTTGCGTTTCCTTTCCGTATCGCTTATAATAGGACAAAGACTGCATTGATACATGGGAGGTATTTTCATGGATCCTGCTAAACGAAAACTGATCTCGTTCGGTTCGCTTGCGCTGATCATCGTGCTGCTCATTGTTGTCAGGGCAGCCGGTTATCGTCATGCGGAGCAGCGGGAACGAGAGGCATCCGCACCGACAGGTGTTACGTTAACACCGACACCGACAAAGGTTGCCTACCGTCCTACTTCGACCCCGACACCTTCACCCGAACCGACCGCTACACCGACTCCTACGGCAACGCCCACGCCGACTCCGAGCCCCACACCGACGCCGCTTCCGGTTCCGACCGTGGCTCCCGAAGCACTCGAAAAGGCGCAGAAGGTACTTGAGGGCATGTCGACGGACGATAAGATCTATCAGCTCTTCTTCGTTACTCCGGAGATGCTGACCGGTGTTCGTCCGGTTGTCAACGCTTACGACAAGACGAAGAGTGCATTTGCCAAAAAGCCTGTCGGCGGTCTCATTTACAGCCAGCAGAACATTAATGACAAGAGCCAGTTCACAAAGCTTCTTTCGAACAGTGCTCGGTATGCGAAGTACGGCACCTTCTTCGCGGTCAATGACGAAGTCGGCTCTCTGACAACGGCTGTCGGAACGCATCGTATCGATACGCCCGCTGCAATCGGAAAGACCGGCGACCCCGCCAACGCGGGACGTGCTGCTTCCTCTCTTGCCGCAGAGCTTAAGAAACTCGGCCTCAACATGAATATGGTGCCGGTAGCCAATATTTCCTCGGAGAAGTCCGGTCTCGGCACTTCCTCCTACGGCTCCGATCCCGACCTGGTAGCCTCCATGATCTCCGCTTACGTAAAGGGAAGCATGGAAGCGGGTATGCCCGGAGTACTTTCGCATTATCCCGTACCGGTCTCCGGTGCGAGCGCTTTAACAAAGGAACAGCTTCTTACAACCGACCTCGCGGGATTCCGCGCGGGTATCGTTGCCGGAGCATCGGTTGTTGTTGTCGGCTACGCGGATATGACCACGCTGTCGGATTCGAAGCTTCCCGCATGTATGTGCCCCGAAACAATCTCACTTCTTCGGAAGGATCTCGGCTTTAACGGCATCATTATGACGGCTGCTCTTGACAACAACGCCGTTACCGACCGCTACAAGCCCGCTGAGGCCGCGCTGAACGCATTTATCGCGGGCGCAGACATGTTGTACCGCCCTGCGGACCTTGACGCCGCATTTAAGGCAATTAAGAACGCTCTGAAGGACGGCACGATCACCGAACAGCGTCTCAACGAGAGCGTACTCCGCATTCTCACCGTAAAGGCCCGGTTCGGCATCATTAAATAGTTAGATCTCCCCGGGAACGTCAGGGGGTTCTATATAAGATCACAACTTTAGGAAAAGGAGATAAAAACAATGGATCAGGAAATGAATCAGCAGTCCGGAACGGAAGCTCTTGCCGTATGCCCCAGAAAGAAAAAGGATAAGAAGCCGGTTGTATTTTACGCCGACCGTATGGTTTTCAATGACGAAACGATCCTGTATCGTGATATCGAATCCGTAAGTTCCTCTTACAGCAATGTTATTTACAACGGAATCTTTCACAATCTTTCCACATGCATTGTCTTCAAACTGAATGACAAACGTAAGCTGAAATGGAAGAACGGCGCATTCAGCGTCTTCGGTCTCGGCAGCATCAAATCCAAGAAGACTTTCTACGTTGCAGCAATCACCGCAACGATTTCTACCGTTGTTAAGACCATTGCCGCAAGATACATTATGACCGTCAAGGAAGGCGGCACCATCCAGATCGGCGGCGTTTCCGTATCTCCGACCGAGATTACGGGAAGACATTTTGCGAAGAAGGTTACCGTTCCAATGGAAGAGATCGGCGGCGCAAGCATCTCCGGCAATACTGTTGCCATTCATCGTAAGAACGCGAACAAGCTCGCCGTTAACTCGGTACAGGGTAATATTGACAACGGTCTGTGTCTTGTTTATATTATTAATTCCCTTGTTGGAAGCGATGCTGATCCGGTTATTTCGACCGACGAAACCGCACCCGCTGACGAGCAGGAGTAATTCCCGCACTGCGGCAGGTTTCCAGCCTCCGCGAATACTTTTTACAGAACAGAAAACTCCGTCCGGCCGAAGCCGAACGGAGTTTTTTATTGTGTCTTTCGTGATGCCTATCGTCCGCAGATGAACTCCCAGATACGCTTCGGGGAGAGCTTCTGGCCGGTATGAAGCATCAGGCCGCGGTAGATTCTCGCAGCGAGGAATATGAGGAGCAATGCAACCGCTACAACCTCGACGCTGACAATCAATCCGCCGAGAAGTCCCAGGTTACCGGTCAGCAGATCAACCGGAACACAGAACGGAGCCGCGAAAGGAACGTAACGGCACACCTTGAGAACATCCTTTGCACCGGACAGAGATGCGAAATAGGTGATCATCCAGAAGATGATCATCGGGAATATGAACGCGCCGTTCGCCGAAGAGGTTTCTTCGGGCTTCGACACGAAGCTTCCGCCGATTGCCGCAAGCGCAAAGTAGATGAAGATACCGAAACAGAATACGATAATGCTCATCACGATGGCAACCGGTGAAAGGGCGCTCTCGCCGATGAAGTTCCTAAGGAACGAGAGAACGCTCGAAAGCTTATTGTGGAAATCGCTTCCGTGAAGTGCTTTTCCGATGATGCCGCCGGTAAGAAGACCAAGCAGCGCGCCGCCTACCCAGACAAAGAACTGTCCGAGTGCCATAACGGTAAGCGCAACGGTCTTTCCGAGGATCAGCGCGTTCGGATCAACCGAAACAAGCATCGTCTCCATCAGCTTGGATGTCTTCTCAATCGATACTTCCTTACAGATCGTCTGACCGTGAAGAAGGATCATCATGTACATAACGAATCCGAGGATCGCGGGAAGGAATCCCTTGATGATCATATTCAGCATGCTGATCTCTTCGTCCGTGGAAACGGTTCTCGTAATCGGTTCAATCGAGATAAACTGAATGGCCTCTTCTGTCATATGAAGCGACTCATATACGGCATGTCTGACGGAATCGGAAATGAAATCTCCGGCCGTCATAGCCTCGTCCTTCTCAATCTCGGAATCCTTCGGAATCTTCAGGCTTGTAACATACTTTACGCCGCCGTCATCGTTCGTTCCCTTTTCCACGATCGCGATAATGGTTTTGTTGGCAGGGTCCGAGGATGCTTCTTTGAAAGCCTCATCCTCAGTGCCCTCGGCGTCCTTGTAAACATAGATGATATCGGGTGTCTCATCCTCGTCCTTTTCGTCATCCTCATCTTCTTCGGGAAGAATTTCCTCGAGGCCGGTCTTGTTGACAACCAGAACCGTACAGGTCTTGATATCTTTCTCTTTATCCTTGTCCTTATCGGACTTCGGACTTGCGGGCTTTCCGGTAAAGTAGATCAGTGCCGCACCGCCTAAGAACAGGAAGATGGCAAATATGATCGTAACCCGCAGAAACCCGTTACGGGTTGCGTACTGCTTCAAGGTAAAGCGGTATACGGAGCGAAAACCTTTCATCTGTCTCATACGGTTTTACCTCCTTTCGCCTGCTTTAAGAACTTGCCGAGATCCTTCATCTTGATCTTATTGCCGTTGTACATGATCAGAATCTCGTATACACGAGCCGATACGAACAGGATAACAATATCAAGTGCGATCAGAATGGCAAGTGAGAGAAGCCGGATCCACAGCGCGCCTGCACCGATAACGCATACGCCGGGAAGCAGGAACGGTGACGAAAGCGGAACGAGCATCGCCGCATAGAACAACGGGTTCGTCAGAGACTTCTGCATCGTCATGGAAGCGAACATACCGAGGTATGCGCCTATGATTGTGAGAACAACAAGAAAGCTCATGCTCTCCTGCATCTCTTCCATCTTGCGAACCATTGCGCCGCAAAGACCTGCGACAAATCCGTAGAACATAACGCCGCCGGCCACGCTTATCAGAGCAATAATGATATTCGGCAGGGTCAGATTGCTGAGAATACCTTCCGGAAGCTTGGTCTTCAGATAATCGGTGCCGGTAAACTGCTTCGTTAAGATGTTCGACAGGAATGCCAGTCCGAGTGAAACAACGAGCTGCAGGACCGTCGAAACAACCGAAGCAACAACCTTACCGAATACAAGCGCCATCGGACGGATGGACGTCAGCAGGTATTCCATAACCTTTGTCGACTTATCCATCGCAACCGCCGTGGCAACCTGCGACGAAGACGTCGTAACGATCATCATGACAACGAACAGAATTGCGTATACAACCCAGTACTTCGCCTCGGAAATATGAGGCTTCTCGGTGATAAACGTACCGTCGTTCTGTTCCATCAGGGAAACAACTTCGTATTTGTAGTCGAGAGCGGCGATCTGTTCCTCGCCCATCTCGGTAACCTTGTACTTGAACTCGTCAAACTCCTTAATAAGGAGGCTTCCGATGTAATCGCACTCTTTGTCTTTTACCTTGGACTCGATCGCGGTAACAACGTCAAATGCGATGCCGCTCGTCAGGTCCGCGTAAATATGGATGATCGCGCTGTTAGGCTCTTTATTGACCTTCTCGCACAGATCCTTATATACCTTTTCGTCTTTTTCGCCTTCCAGGGTCAGCAGCACAAGGTAAGGCACACGCTGTACTTCTACATCCTTGAAGACTTCTTTTTCTTTAAATAAATCAGAACGGAAACCGGCGTCGGTGAAACCAAGCTCATCCAGAATATATACCTTCTGAAGAGTTGCCTCCTCGAAATTGTATTCCTCGTCGCCTTTGCCTTTCTTATCGCCCGTTAAGAGGGAGAGAACCGGAACCGCGAAGAAGCAGATTACCCACATAATGATCATGAAGATCAAAAACGAGCGGTTCTTCCAGGTTTCGACAAGAGTGAAGCGGAATACGTCGGTCCATCCGCGGAACTCACTCTTTTTCATTGTCTGCACCTTCCTCCTCGGCAACGGTATTGCCGCCGACCTTCTCTACGAAAATCTCGTGCAGGCTCGGCTCACGAAGCTCAAAACGGATGATCGTGATCTTACGGCCCATAACGGAATTGTTCGCATCGATCAGCGAACGCAGGAACTGCATTGCCTGCTCTTCGCCGGTAACACGGATGTGGTACTCGCTCGGAAGCTTCTCCACGATCGGAAGTCCGGCCTTTTCAATCAGGTCCTCAATCTCGCCTTCGCACTTAACGAAGAGGTTTACACGGCCGTAGCTCTTCTTAATCTCATCAAGGTTGCCCTGAAGCACGGTTTTACCATGATCAAGAATCGTGATATCCGTGCAGAATTCCTCAACGGTAGGCATCTGGTGACTGGACATGATAACGTACTTGTCCTTCGCAATCTCTTCACGGATAACTTCCTTGAAAAGGTCGGTATTAACCGGGTCGAGACCGCTCATCGGCTCGTCAAGGATAAGGAACTCCGGATCGGAGATCAGTGCCGCCATCAGCTGCACCTTCTGCTGGTTACCTTTACTGAGCTGGTCCGCAAGCTTCGGCTTGGGAGCCTTGCCCTTCGAGTTCTTCGGCGGGAACAGGTACTCATCGAGTTCAAGACGCGTCGACCAGTGCTTGATGCGGTTCATAGCCTCGCTGCGCTTAACGCCCTTCAGACGGGCAAAGTACAGCAACTGATCAATGATAGGATACTTCGGATAAAGTCCTCTTTCCTCGGCAAGATAGCCGATATTCATCTGTTTGGGCTGCATTTCCTTTCCGTCGAAAAGAACTTCGCCGGAATCCTTCTGCAGCATACCGAGAATCATACGGATGGATGTCGTTTTACCGGCACCGTTCGTACCCAGAAGCGCATATACGCCCGGGCGATCCATTTTGAGATTCAGGTGGTCAACTACGACCTTCTCGCCGTAGGATTTGACCAGATTACGCACTTCAAAAGACATTGTTTCACACCTCCGTGTTTGTTCATGGAACCCCAACTTTAGGCATTATACCACACGTAAACTCTATTTACAACATTAATCTTGCACTTTTTTCTTTTTCTTTACATTTTTAACTGGAAAATGTAAAAATATTCCATCTCATCCCTTACCGAGTTCAACGGAATCCAAAAAGACGGTGAACGGTCCGTCATTCAGCAGCCGCACCTTCATATCCGCTCCGAAGCTTCCGGTTTCCACAGGAATCCCTTCGACATCGCGTATTCTCGCCGTGACATATTCATAGAGCCGCTCCGCCTCCAGCGGATTGCCTGCCTTGGTGAAAGAAGGCCTGTTGCCGTGCTTACAGTCCGCATACAGCGTGAACTGCGAAACAACAAGCATGGATCCGCCCACGTCGCGGATGGAAAGATTGGTCTTTCCGTTCTCGTCCTCGAAGATCCGGAGCCCCGCAAGCTTCTTCACCATTGCGTCGGCAACCGCCTCGGTATCCGTATCGCATACGCCGACCAGAACAAGGTATCCTTTTCCGATCTCCCCGATGACCTTTCCTTCCACGGTGACCGAAGCCTCCGTTACCCTTTGAATCAAAAATCGCATATCCCGTCCTCCTGAATAAGGCGCCTCATAAAGAAGCGCCCCGCATTTTTCCATGTTCAGTTCTTCAACCGATGATGCACGCTCCGTCGGAGCACCCTCGTCCCTTCTCAGGTTCCGTCTTCACGGAACGTAAGCTTTCCGCCGTCCATGCTTTCGATGATCGCAAGCGACTCAAGCCGGACGCCCATGCCGCGGATCTTGTCTCCGCCGGCCTGGAAGCCCTTCTCAATCGCGATTCCGCAGCCGACAAGCGTTGCCCCGGACTCCTTCACGATGGAAATGAGCCCCTCTAACGCACAGCCGTTCGCAAGGAAATCATCGATGATCAGCACCCGGTCCTCCGGTCCGAGGAACTTCTTTGCGACAATAACGTCGAAAACCCGCCCCTTCGTGAAGGAAGTGATCTGCGTTGTCAGCAGATCTCCGTCGAGATTCTTGCCCTGCGTTTTCTTGGCAAATACGACTTTGCACCCGAATTCCTCGGCCGCAATACAGGCTATACCGATACCGGATGCCTCAATTGTAAGAATCTTATTCACTCCTGCATCGGCAAACCGACGTTTCCATTCCTTCGCCATCTGCCGGAATAATACAACATCCATCTGATGGTTCAGAAACATATCGACCTTCAGAATATTTCCTTCTTTTACGACACCTTCCTCACGGATCCGGTCTTCCAACAGTTTCATACGGCACCTCCGTCTGACTGATTCCCGAGCAGACGTTTCTCACGGTTTTGAACCGCCCTTCGCGCCCGCCCGCGTTTTATTCAGTATAACACCGCGGAAAGCATTTGACAAATACTATCGCATATGTTAGATTAATGGCGAATCACAGGCACACTGCGGAGAAGGCCCAAGCCGACTCCAAAGACGCTTCGCATAAGACGGTTCCGACGGGAAGGCTATCCGACCCTGACGGCGGTTTATTCTTTATGCCGAAAAGTCCGCGGGAATAACCTGCGGACTCTATGATGATAATATAAAAGAACGGAGTGATATCATGAAAAAAGCATTATCCCTGATCCTTTTAGCCTGCCTTACCGCTATGCTTCTTATCGGCTGCGGCAAGAAGGCTGAGCCGACCCCCACGGAAGTTCCCACCGAGCAGCCGACCGAGACTCCCGTAACCGGTGAGCCGACCGAGACCCCTACTCCCGAGCCTTACAAGGCCGTTGACATCAATGTTGCGGTTCTTAAGGGGCCTACCGCGATCGGTATGGTAAAGCTCATGTCCGAGGCGGAAGCAAAGACCGCGAAGAACAACTACACATTTACCGTAGCCGGCGCTGCCGACGAAATCACCGCCAAGATCATCAAAGGCGAGATCCCGGTTGCCGCGGTTCCCTGCAACCTTGCCTCGACGCTTTATAACAAGACCAAGGGCGGCGTTACCGTATGCGCGGTTAACACGCTCGGCGTCCTTTACATCGTTGATACCGGCGACAGCGTACAGACTCTCGCAGACCTGAAGGGCAAGACAATCTTCGCTACCGGCGCAGGTACGACACCCGAGTATACGCTCCGCTACCTCCTCAAGTCCGCAGGAATCGATCCGGACAAGGATGTACAGATTACCTTCCTTTCCGAAGCAAGCGAGGCCGCTGCCCGTATCGCTGCCGCAGACGGCGAAGTGATTGCGATGCTCCCGCAGCCCTATGTGGCAACCGTACAGACAAAGGTTCCGAGCTTACGTGTTGCGCTTGACATTACCGCCGAGTGGGATAAACTGAACGATTCGACCGTTGTTACCGGCGTGATCGTTGCCAACACCGCATGGCTTAAAGACAACGCGGAGGCATTTGACGTATTCCTTGAGGAGTACAAGGCAAGTACCGCTTTTGCTACATCCAATGTTGACGAGGCTGCTGAACTCGTTGAGCATTTCGACATCTTCAAGGCTGCCGTTGCCAAGAAGGCGATTCCGCAGTGTAACATCGTATGCTACACGAACGACGAAATGAAGAAGGCCGTCTCGGCTTACCTGCAGATTCTCTTCGATGCCAATCCGGCATCCGTCGGCGGTGCAATGCCGGCAGATGATTTCTATTACGTAAAGTAGTCCGTCGCAGACCCGGCAGTCAGCCGGTCTTCTTTCAAAACCTCTCCGCTAATCCGGTGCACAAACAAACAGGGCATGCCCTTCGGTCTACCCATCCGGTAGATGCCGTCGGACATGCCCTGTTATTATACCGGTTAATCGATCTTAATGCCGCTCGCCGAATTCTCCTGCGGACGCTTCGCGGTAATGCGAAGAACGCCGTCCTTGTAGGATGCGTGAATCGACTTTGCGTCGAGATTGCCTACGCGGACCTTAAGGTCCATCTTTCCAACGAAGCCGGTGTTCTCAGTGAAAAGAACCGTTCCTTCTACCGTCGGAGCCTCTTTCTTAGCAGTGATAAGAATGGAATCCTTCTCGTAATTCAGCTTCACGTTGCTGCGGTCACAGCCAGGCAGCTCACAGAAGATGTTTACGGTATCCGCGGTATCCGCACGGTAATACGGGATACCGATTACCTTAGGCGCTCCGCCGATCTTGATGCCGCTTACCGCGTCCTTTGCCTTGTTGAACCAATCCTCGAAAGGCTTCTTGGCAGCAGCCTCGCCGTCCTTTTTGCCCTCATCCGCAGTCTCGTTCTTTGCTTCGGTCTTATCCTCTGCCTTAGCCTCCGTCTTAGCGGGCTCTTCCTTCACATCATCGCCCTTGAATACATTCTCATTCTCTGCTTTCGCTTTCTCAGCGGATTCCTTCATCTTATCCTTCGCGGAATCCACTTCCTTCTGCAGCCCCTTGATGCTCTTCTCAATGGAATCAAAGAAACCATTCAGAGCCTCTGATGTCTTTGCGAAAAAATCATCATCAAACATATTCTTCTCCTCCTGTCTATATTTGAAATGTGCTCTTACATCTCTTTTTGAGGTAAATGTCAGTTACCTTGTACTATTGTTATACATGAAAACCTTCGGCTTGTCAATCCTTTTTCGCAAGGATTCGAAGCAGCAGTTCCCACGTCTTCTGAACCGATTCGACGGAAAGGCGTTCCTTCGTCGTGTGAACATCATACATCTGCGGACCCATGCTGATGGCGTCAAGGTCCGGAAACTTGTCGATCAGAAGTCCGCACTCAAGGCCGGCATGGATGGTTTCCACCTTCGGCTCACTTCCGTACATCTCACGGTAAGCGGCAACGGCCTTGTCCCGGATTGCCGACTCCGCCCGATACTGCCAGCCCGGATATTCACTGTTACGTGATACCGATGCTCCGCAGATTCCCGCCAGAAGTCCGATCTGCTCGCAAAGGTTCTGCTTCTCGGATTCGATCAGGCTTCGTACGGAAACCGCAACCTCCGCCTGTTCCGCAGTAACGCGGATAATACCCACGTTATCGGACGTCTCTACAAGCCCCGGAAGCGTGCTCATTGCTTTCGGTCCATAGGGCAGTAATGTAAGAAGGTTCAGGAGGCGTTCCTCGCAGTCTGCGGAGAGAGCGTCCGAAGCCTTCGGTCCTCCCGCGGTGCAGCCCTCGGTGCATGCCTTTTCGGTATACTCCTTAACTTCTATCCGAAGCCCGTCCTCCTTGCCTGTCAGCGCATTCTTCAGTTCCTTAAGGATTTCGGATACATCAGGCTTCTCCGATGCTGCCACAATCGCAGCCGCAGCATTCGGGATGGCGTTATCCTTTGTCCCCCCGTTAATCGAAACAAGTCTCACTCCCTGCTTCTTTAATTCACGCACTACCCTTGCAAGAAGCAGAATCGCGTTGGAGCGGTTCTTCGAAATCTCCGTTCCGGAATGCCCTCCCTGAAGTCCGCTCAAAGTGACCTCATAAAGTTTATCTGCAGTTGCCTCCCGCACCAACGGCATCCTGAGGCGAAGCGTGGCGCCTCCCGCGCAGCCGGCAATGAAGATTCCCTCGTCCTCGGAATCCAGATTGATGATGCGGCGGGCCGTCAGGTTGGCTGGATCCATGGCTATAGCTCCATCCATACCGGTCTCCTCATTGACCGTCGCTACAAGCATGATGGGCGGATGAGGAATCGTGCGGTCCGAGAGAACCGCCAGTCCGTAGGCAATGGCAATGCCGTCATCACCGCCGAGTGTCGTTCCGCGTGCTCCGATCAATCCGTTCTCAACGAAGAGTGAAAGCCCTTCCGTTTCCATATCAATCTCACAGTCCGCATCCTTAACCGCAACCATATCCATATGCCCCTGCAGCGCGATCGCGGGCTCATTCTCATATCCCGGCGCGGCGTCGCCGTATATAATCACATTGCCGCAAGGCTCCTGCACATACCGAAGCCCCTGCTCACGGGCAAATCCGACGAGCCAGTCGCTTATCGCCCCGATGTTTCCGGATCCGTGCGGGATGGAACAGATCTCCTCGAAGTATTTCATTACATTTGCCGGCGCAACGGCCGAAAGAATACCCTGATTCATAATTCCTTCCTCTCTGATAAAAACAAAGGTACCGGGTGCATAGCGCTTCCGGTACCGTCGTATTCATTATGTATGCCGCAGTCTACCGAACCTGGAACTCCTCGTCGGCGAGCCGGAAGCGGTCTCCGACTTCAAGCGGAACGGCCTCGCCCGCGCGAATTCTCTCGCCGTTCACATACGTTCCGTTCGTGGCATTCATATCTTCAATATAAAGCTTTCCGTCTTTGCGGGTCAGTTTCGCGTGCGTGCGGCTGACCGCGGGGTTTGAGGTGATACAGTAATCAACCCTAACACGTTCCTTACCCATCATGTAGACATCCTTGTCCACCAGGAATTCCTCCTCGGTGCGCATCCGCATGACAACCATGCCCCGCGGATTGATTCCGAGCAGCGATGTCTTCTCGGCTCCCTCCTGCGGAATGACCACATCGGGGTATTCACTGTGATAAGGTTTCAGCAGAGAAGTTGTTCCGAACTGCGGCTTGCCGTTTACGTACTCGGGCGGCACAGTTCCGTACTTCTGCATGCTGCTGTTATCTCTTTCATTGATCTTCGGGTTACGCCGCCTTCCGATTACGAAAAGAATGAGCGACGTGATCAGCATCAATATCAGGATATTGACAACAAGCATCAGCATATCCAGAACGCCTTTGTTAGGCGAAGTCGCTGCAAAGATCAGGTGAAATGACTGAAAGAAACCATTCGTCATGGTACTTCAACCCTCCGTCATAAAATAGACGCATCCTCTTTATACTAACTATACACTTTTCAGCACAAAAAAGCAAATATTATCTTCCTGAAAACCCTCAAACTTACGCGAGGTATTTCTTCAGAACATCAACCTTATCAAGACGCTCCCACGTAACATCAATGTCGGTGCGGCCGAAATGTCCATATGCAGCAGTCTGCTTGTAAATCGGGCGGCGCAGGTCAAGCATCTTGATGATGCCGGCGGGTCTGAGATCAAAGTTCTCGCGAATGATCTCAACCATCTTGTCATCAGAAACCTTACCGGTTCCAAACGTATCCACGGAGATGGAAGTGGGCTCCGCAACACCGATTGCATAGGAAACCTGAATCTCAATCTTGTCTGCAAGACCTGCAGCAACGATGTTCTTTGCAACATAACGTGCCGCATAGGAAGCGGAACGGTCAACCTTCGTGCAGTCCTTGCCGGAAAATGCACCGCCGCCGTGGCGTGCGTATCCGCCGTAGGTGTCTACGATGATCTTACGTCCGGTAAGACCGGAGTCCCCGTTCGGTCCGCCGATAACGAAACGGCCTGTCGGGTTAATAAAGATCTTGGTCGAAGGAGTCATCATCTCCGCAGGGATAACCGCGTCGATAACGTACTTCTTAATATCCTTATGAATCTGCTCCTGGGTTACGTCCGGATCGTGCTGGGACGAAACAACAACCGCGTTAACACGTGCGGGCTTGCCGTTCTCATCATACTCAACGGTAACCTGTGACTTTCCGTCGGGACGAAGGTAGGGAAGCGTACCGTTCTTACGTACCTCGGAAAGCTTTCTCGTAAGCTTGTGAGCAAGGCTGATCGGCATCGGCATATATTCGGGAGTCTCATTGGTTGCGTAACCGAACATCAGTCCCTGGTCTCCGGCACCGATTGCGGCGATGTCTTCCTCGCCCATCTCGCCGTTCTTCGCTTCCAGTGCCTTGTCAACGCCGAGAGCGATATCCTTGGACTGCTCGTCAAGAGCAACGATTACGCCGCATGTATCGGCGTCAAATCCGTACTTTGCACGGTTATATCCGATCTCACGTACAGTGTCTCTGACAACCTTCTGGATGTCCACATAGCCTTCGCTCGTAACCTCACCCATAACGAGTACAAGGCCGGTCGTAATCGCGGTTTCACAGGCCACACGGCTCATAGGATCCTGGCGAATCAGTTCATCGAGAATGGCGTCGCTGATCTGGTCACAGATTTTATCGGGATGTCCCTCCGTAACGGACTCGGAGGTAAAGATTCTTTCTTCCATGTCATTTTCTCCTCTTATTGTGATAAACAGTGCCGGAGGCGGCTGCCCCCGACACTGATCAGGCTCTTATAGAATTATGCGTATTTGCTCTTGCGGCGTCCTGCGGGAACAGGCTGCTTCTCAATCGAAGCACCGAGTGCCCGGAGCTTCTCATCAAAACTCTCATAGCCGCGTTCAATGTATTCGATATCACGGATAACGCTGCGTCCTTCCGTCGCAAGCGCCGCAATCGTAAGCGCCGCTCCGGCACGAAGGTCCGGCGTATCCAATGTGGCTGCGGTACCCTTTTCGATACCTTCAATCACTGCCATCGAGGAACCCTCGACTTTGATATTGGCTCCCATCTTACGAAGCTCCGCAACGTATTTGAAGCGGTTCTCAAAGATGGTCTCATTGATGTAGCTGGTTCCTTCACCGAACATCAGAAGCGCTGCCATCTGCGGCTGCATGTCAGTCGGGAATCCGGGATATACGCGGGTCTTAACCGTGCTCGCGTGAGGTCTGCGGCTGCAGCATACGCGGACGGAATCGTCATATTCGTTAACCTCGGCACCAATCTCTACAAGCTTGGCGGTAATTGCCTCAAGGTGCTTCGGAATAACATTTTTCAAAAGTACATCGCCTTTGGTCGCTGCGGCCAGGCACATGAATGTTCCGGCCTCGATCTGGTCCGGAATGATCGAATAGCTGTTGCCGTGCAGCTTCTGTACTCCGCGGATACGGATTACATCAGTACCGGCGCCCTTGATGTTGGCTCCGAGACTGTTTAAGAAGTTGGCCACATCTACGATGTGGGGCTCCTTCGCTACGTTCTCGATGATCGTCTGGCCTTCAGCCATCGTTGCCGCAAGCATGATATTGATCGTTGCGCCGACGCTGACTACATCAAGGAAAATGTGGCTCGCACGAAGGTGATCCGCCTGGGCGTGAACGAAACCGTTCTCGGTAGTCACTTTTGCCCCTAACGCACGGAAGCCTTTCAAG
Source organism: Lachnospiraceae bacterium (assembly GCA_017613595.1). The sequence goes on from JAGADM010000127.1 coordinate 19,786, forward strand.
TGCTGGTCAATCGGGCGGGAACCGATATCACATCCGCCCGGCATTGCTACGGTTGCGTTGCCGCGTTTCGCGAGCAAGGCTCCGAGCAAATAGTAAGAAGCACGGATCTTCTGGATATAATCGTAATCCACCATCTCCGTATTAATCGTTGCTCCGTTGATGCGGACCGTATGTCTGTCGACACGTTCAACCACCGCCCCGATGGCTGCGATTGCCTCCAAAAGAATATTGGTGTCGTTTACATCCGGAAGGTTTTCAATCGTAACGAAATCGTCACAGATGATCGCCCCGGCAAGAATACCGAGCGCGGCATTCTTGGCACCGCTGATGGTGACCTCGCCGGCAAGGGATTTGCCTCCGTTGATAACGTACTGCTCCATATCATTTCCTCCATCTATCTTATCGGATAATCTTTCCTATTTTTCGGAAAGAAGTCCGTAGAGAGCCCTCTCAATCGCTTCGTCATCATCGCGAAGCGCTGCGTCCAAGGCCTGTGCCGTGAAATCCTCGGCAAAGCGCTTGGTCGGAGCCGCCGATACTTCCGGCTCCTTCTCGCCGTTCTCAATCTCTTCCTTTACGGAATCGGCGATGCTTCCGGCAATATCCGCGAAGTCGTCTGTTTCATCGTCCTTGCGGCTGCCGCTCAATGTAACCGAATCGTCAGCGTCGAATTTGGAGAAGAACGACATCTGTCCGTCCTCTTCCTCGGCGTCAACGGAAAGAATATTGTCAACCGATGCGGAAACATCCTTGAGGAAGTCCTCCTCGGACTTCACAGGTGCCTTCTCGGCTTTCTTAACAACGCTCTCTGCGGGTCCGGGAACACGGTCATATACGGTGCCCGCCGGCTCGCTCTTGGCTCCCGGAACGCTGATAGTCGGGATTCCGTCAAATGAGCCTGCGGAGCCCGATGTCTTTTCGGAACCGGAAAGAATCGATTCGGGTGTATTATACTTTAACGGCGGGATATAGAAGGACTTCTCCGTGTTAACCGCGGAGTTACGGCTCTTCTGCTCGGCGGCCTTGACCGCCTTTTCCCACTCGGCTTCCTTTAATTCCTCTTCGGAATAGTAATCCGTCAGAACGATATCGTCATCGTCATCATCGGCTTCCTTAGCCTTCTTAACGGCGAGGGCGATAATATCAATATCAACGGTTACGTCTTCGGGAATCTCTTCTGCGATTTCCTCAACAGCCTCTGCTGCCGCTTCAACAGTTTCCTCAGCCTGTGCCGCAGGTACTTCGGAAACTTTTTCGGCTTCGTCCTCCTCAAAGAACGTACCTTCTTCAAAGAAGGTGTCGTCTTCGGATTCCTGTGACCCGGCTATGATATCCTCACCCGGTACAGCTTCCTCTGACTCATCAACTACAGCAGCCTTTATGGATTCGGCAAGCTCCGCTGCGAAATCGTCGGCCGCTTCCTCTGCAGCTTCCGCTTTATCCTCTATTTCGTCAGCATAGGTTTCTACAACTTCCGCAGTGCTGCTGACCGCTTCGTCGGCTGTCTCCGCAGCCTCTTCCTCTATATCGGAGAAGTTGAACTTAATCTCTTCCACTGCTTCGAGATCAGCTTCATCGTATGCGTCTTCCTTGACCTCAGCGGCTTCAGCAGCGGAAGGCTTGAACTGCGCATCAGGATCCTCTGTCGCTTCCTCGGCCTTGGCATCCTCAGCGATGGTTTCGGAAACAACCTCACCGATTGCCGCTGACAGATCGAAGAACCCTTCATCCTCCTGCTTTGAAGGTTCTTCTTCTGCAAGAGGTTCTTCTACCGGCACCTCTTCCGCTTTTTCGGGAACCGGTTCAGCCTTCTTAACCTTAGGAGCCGGCATGGAAATCTTCACGCCCTTCTCACCGCAGGCATTTAAGAGAACCTGTGCCTTGCTCGCCGCTTCGGAACCGGCGAACCACAGGAGAATATCCTTACACTCCTGCGCGCACTTGCTGTATTCTTCCATCTTATAATAGGCTTTTGCAAGTTCCAGCCCCCAGGTCTCGCTGTAGTCCTCGTCCTTCAGTTTGCTGAGGCTCTTAACAAGGTATTCGGGACCCTTTCCGAGCATTACATCAACACGGTAACGATAGATCAGGCGCTCCGGGTTATCGGGTTCCTGCTTACGGAACTCACGGATGTAGATTTCAGCCTCCTCCGGAGAATTGGTCTTTAAACAAAGCTCAATCAATCCGACCAGAACTTTGTGCGTCTGAGCGTGATTGTGCATCTCGATATAAATATCCTTAGCATCCTCGTAACGCTGCTTCTTCAGAAAGGCGTTTGCAATGCTGGTAAGGTCACGAACGGAGCCGACTTTCTCGGGCCGGATCTTCTCGGCAATTTCGACTGCCGAATCGTAATCTCCTTCTTTCATAAATTCTTTTAAAGCATTGATTTTAGCCGTTGTTGTCAATAACATCGCCATGTTAGACTCCCCTCCCGGTTCGCTTGATTGCGATAAGAGAAAACGCCCGGATACATTTATAGCATTATAAATACTAAATCTACTATATCATACCACCAAAACCGCATTCTATCAAGGTTTTTCTGCGATTTCCCCACATTATACTGTGTATTCAGGGCGCTTTATCCACAATTGTTGACAACTCTTCGAAAAAAGGGTATACTATGGAAGCCGTGCAGCCGGGGAGGTAGCGGTGCCCTGCACCTGAAATCCGCTATAGCAGGGGTGATGGCATGTCGAGGGCTCGCCGACGGGGAGCAGCCCGGAGCAAGTGGTGTAGACGTCTGGGTCTCGCGCAATGGAAATCTGTGAACCGTGTCAGGGCAGGAATGCAGCAGCACTAAGCGGAATCTTTCATGTGCCGTGAGGAAGCCTGGGCCGAGCTAACTGCTTCGGTAACGTCTTCGGAAGCTGTTCGACACATGCCGCACGGTTTATAAATTGACGCACATAAGAATCCCGCCGTTTCCGAAGAAACGGCGGGATCTGTTATTTTATATACCTTCTCGATAGTTTCTTAATTCAGATATTTCTATCTTATTTGTTCTGCTGAAGAAGCTTAGTAGCCTCAACACCCTCGGTCCATTTTACAACATATTCTTTTTCAAGAACGTGCGTCTTCTTCTCGGCATCCTTGTACTCAATCTTCAGGGTGAGTTTTCCGGACGAAGTATCCGAATCATATACCATGAAGCTCTTTACCTGAAGTGCCAGCATATGTGAACCGGGCATTCCGATTATGGTTTTAACCGCTTCACGGGCCTGCTCAATCTTCTTATCATCATCGGCGACACCGTCGAATTTACTGGTATCATACGAAATTGTGGTATCGTAGATATTTGCGCCGTCTTTCCACATCACCTTAATATCATTCTTGGAGACAAATACAACTGCGTTGGTATTGCTGTACCAGAAGACATCCAGATCTGCCTGGTTTACATATTCGGTGAACTTCGATCCAATCAAGTCGGCTTTCTGTTCCGCCAGTTTTGTTACTTCGGAAGAAGTCGACGTACCTCCGACCGCTCCTTTGATTACTACAAGAATAATCATAGTAAAAATGGAGATGGCTGCTGCCAAACCCGTAACCATAATTGTCGAAAGACCTGCATTCTTCTTCATAGCGAAAAGCTCCTTACATTTTCTAATAACATATTCCCTTGTAATCCAAAATGCTTACCAGGTTAATTCTTCTTCACATAAGTCACTGTACATGCGGGAATCGTACTCGTTCCTGAAGTAACACTGTCAAAGTCTACTACAAGCTGTTCGCCACCTGTCCAATGGTCACTAGTATATGTTACAGAAATAATCTTTCCATCTGCACTTAACTGCGGTGTTCCCAGATTTGAAGACTGTATGATGTGAGAAACCGGTTGCGCAAATGTAATCGTCAATGATTCAATTCTAGTATTAGACGGTAAAGAACACGAGAATGTTACTGCGGGTAAGCCGTTGGGTGTCCAGCCTGCATTGATCGTAGCCGAAGCACTTGCCGTAAGCCCCGCCCCAGGATTAGCAGGAGGCGTTGTCGGTTCCGTAGTGACCGTGGTTGTGGGCTCTGTTGTAACGGTCGTAGTAGGTTCCGTTGTGGGCTCCGTTGTAACCGTGGTAGTCGGGTTCGTAGTCGGATTCGTAGTCGTACTCGAAGTCGGTGCAGTAGTGCTCGCAGGATTACCACTCGTATATACCGGAGTAGCAGCTGAGGCGACCGTACTAGTGGCCGTAAACGATTCACTCAAATAATTTCGGAAGAATACGTTCTGAACAATATCCTTATGACGTTCTTGAAACTGGATTGCCAATGACAGAACGGCAAATCCCGTCTTTCCATCCGGCAATACTTCAGGAATCGCAACTGAAAAAGTATTCACATGATCCGCCAGAATATTCTCCTGAGCATGTCCTACGGAAGCACTTTTTGCTTCATTAATCTTTTCGTCGTCATCTACAGCATCTTCATACTCTTTTTCATCATAATAGAGTACTGTTCCGACCTTTTCAAACTTAATATACTTCTCTCTGTTCGCAATCGTAAGAGTATTGCCCGAGAAGAACACGCCTAATTCGGCATCCTCCATTGAACTGCTCACGGAAGCTGTCGCTTGCTGAAGTATATTCTGAACTTCCGTTTCTTTCGTGGCGTTAGAATACTGCTCGGCTGCAAGTCTCAACAGGCCACCGATTCCAAGTGTAACAATACTGAGTACGGCAATGGAAACAAGCAGTTCAACAAGCGTAAAACCTTGGTTCTTCTTTCGCTTCATAAACCTCCTCCTTTCAGTATGTCACTTTTCCTGTAAGTCTGGAAATCTTTAATGTTACACTTCTCTTTCCATTCGTGATACGGATCTGCGTTACATAATCACTTCCACCGTTCGTCTGCGGTTTTAATCCGCCGGTCTGACGATCAAAATGGATTGCAATCGTAGAGGAAACCAGTTGCTCGGCTCCCGATCCGATCTTCACGTACATTTTTACATTATGACCTTCCGCGCGGTTAATCTCCTTGCCGGCAGCAGAATATGCAATCACAGTAGCATCACTTCCGTTCTGACGCAACTCGATATATGCGTCATCACGGCTTTGTGCTACAATCTGCGTACTCTGAAAAACACTCTTCGTATCCGCAGCCATTGACTTTACTCTCTGGCCAAGTAAGATTCCCATTGTTATCCCGATAATGGAAGCGAGAACTCCCATAATCGCAACGGTAACCATTACTTCAACCATTGTAAATCCATGATTCTTTTTCATATAATCCTCTCCTCATTGGTTGCCGTTGTTATTATTTCTTCTCGTAGTTACTGGTTCCAATCAAATTAAGACCTTTATTGTGCTCTTCATCGGCAATGAAACCTGAACCACCGCCGCTTCCGGAAGTGTTCGTAAATCTGGCTACGCCACCATTGAACAAATTATTGAAAATTAGATACTTGTAATCGGATTCAAGTACATTTCCGGTTCCACTCATTCTCTTTCCGACCTCATCCATAAAGGCCACAAGATTGTGCTTGTCAGCACTTGTATCCAATAACAGAAGCGACTTTCCGCTACAGTATCCGGTATCTTTCTTAAATTCGACGTTAGCTGATGTAATTACTATACCACAATAATCTGCGCCATCAACATCCATATTGATTGTGATTTTATCCTTCGCCAAGACAAACGGACGCGACGAAACATTGACCGGATTCGGAATTGCTGTTCCGACAGAGGTAAAACCAAGCCAAAACTTAGGATTGCTTGTTCCGTTCAAAGTAACGCCATTGTAAGTTATTTCTCTTTGTGAGGAATTGCTATTTACATTTGCGCTACCCGGATCCAAGGAGTTTCCATTCCAACGATATTTTCCGTTTTTAATACTCTCACTGGAAACGGGGTTGCCCGAAACATAGCATTCGCACTTACCATTTTTTGTAGGCTCCAGATCAAGGAATTTTTCAAAATACTCTCCATCGACCATCTCAAGGAAGAACGGATCGTATGAATTCTTAAGGGTAACCGTCTGACCGTTCGAGTTGACAAACTGATTGGTTCTGGGTTTTGCTTTCAACTCTTCATCAATAATATCGCCATTCGAATTCATCGCAAGCGAAATGTGTCCTTCAGCCGTGAGCGTTTTTGAAGGCGTAGTTTGCACTGTCACACGACCGTTTACAATATCGGTATCATACACTGCACTTGCTTCAGGTTCGTGCGTGCTTGAATTATATCTCATCTTCGCATAAACAATAGAGTGCCCGGATCCATAGTACGGATTAGTACTTAAAGTTTTGTTGTACCAATCATACGGGAGTCCGGCTTTCGTCGTATTATTGACTGTTGTTTCAAACGAAAAATTTGAAGGCGCCGACTGATTGGCGTTCTGTTTTGCCAACGAAGTATAATTTGTAGAGCTTGATTTTACATCCGAAGTCGAATCACTCGTAAAGAAGCAGATATCCTGGCACTTGAGGTTCGTCTTCTCGCTGATAACAAGATGAGAATTGCTTCCAATCAGAATGCGTCCTCTGATTTCAACATCCTGCCCGTCTACACTCGTAAGCTGCAAGCAGGAATGTCCGGTTATGATTACATTACCGTTAATGACGATATTGTCCCCAGAGAGAATCAGCGTCTGACGACCTGTAATATCCACCGCATCAGCATTTCCGCCATTCCAGTCATGCCAACCGAAGTAAACACAACCTTCCTGTTCCAAGTAACCACTTTCATTTGCATTTGAACTGGATTCACCTGCCGCCTTATAGATATTTGCTCCCGATCCGGCGAACATGGAGTAGCTCGCCAAGGGGTACTTCTTCTTACTTGCGTACAAAGGAGCACTGATCGTAATATCGGTCTTTACATAGGAAACCATCTTGGTTGTCGGATGCTCATACTTAACCTCAACATCCTTAATCGTAATACCTTCGAGCTTGCCGCTGGCTCCGATTACCGATTCAATATCACCAATACTTAAAATCGTTCCGCCCTGAATAGCGTTGGCCTGTAATTTGGTGATAACACCGGTTTTATTGGCCGGAGTCAGTGAACCACTCGACGGATATGCTGTTCCCGTGATCAATTCGTATGTTTTTTTAACAAAGTTTACCGAGTCAGCGCCGTTGGTTGTCTCAGCCCATGCCTTTGCCGCATAATTCTGAAGGTTCAGTCGAACCGTATCGATAACGCTTTCGGCATCGTAATAGTTATCCGATGTCTGCTTATTCACTTCTCTTGACTGTAATCCGAGCAGCGATACGCGAAGCATTGTCGATGTAAGTAAGAGACAGAACATAACACCGATTACAACGGTAATCAATGCAATACCTTTGTTGTCTCTATTCAATCTTTTCATCGGCGTCTCTCCTTTCTTATAATCTTTATGTCATACTAGTTGTAATCCGCTTTGGTTCCGGTAATATGGACAAGCGGGGTGGTTGTCATGCTCTGACCTCCACGAAACACTTTAATGTCAACATCGTAATATGTCAGCACTCGAATTGCTACTGTCCCAAAAATCGCTTCCGTCGTTTTGGTTTCGGTTGATCCGTCCGATTTTTCAACAGTGACTTCGGATTTTGTTTTGGTTGCATTCTTTTGATATGTCAGCAATACATCATAGGTCGTTCCGTCCATCTCAACGCCAAGAAACTTAAACGCGTAATTACCGCTTGTCTGACCATCAAAGTTATATTCCGTACCGCTCTTCGTTACGGAACGTGTTGCCGTAGTCAAGTCCGAAAACAGTACTTCCGAAGCTGTTCCTGAAAAACCGGCCACAACGTAGAACCCGTCTGAAGGGAAATCGCACTGTCTTGCAACCTGTGACAACTCAAATCCTTTCACGGATTCCATCACGCCGTTCGCAATGGTTGTTGCCGAGAGTTTGCGGCGAGACTTTGCATTAACGCGTGCAATCGCGACAAAGGAAGACAATATCGGCGGTACCAGAATGCTCAATATCGCTGCCGCAACCAACACCTCAACGAGTGTAAAACCTTTATTCTTCCGTTTCTTATTCTCGTTATCTCTCACGGTTTTCTCATCCTTTCTGTTTTGATTTTCATATCTCCTCTTAAGGTCTCCGATTGAGGCCTTATCCATCCCGGGGAGTCTCTCCCCGGGTAGGATAAAGCGGTAATCTTATTAGATTGCCTTCCTTAATTGTTATTCTCGGTATTTCTACCCGGTCTCGGAGTAGGGGTAGGAGTCGGAGTCGGAGTATTGGTCGGTCCGAAGATGTTCGGAATCTTCGTTTCAACCGTAGGCTTCGTAACCGGTGCCGGTTCATTTGAACCATTCTGAACATTCCAGAAATAAATCATGACCTTTCCGCTTACAAATCCATTTGTCGCATCCATCTTAGCCGTTATCGATTGGATTGTCTTCGGGGACGGATCAAGATAAATCTTATTAATCATATCTTTGAATGCTTTATATGAGTTTGTTCCATAAAGCGTATCAATTGCAGACAAACCAAACCAATAAGATGTTGTTATTTCTGTATGGTTTTCCTGATTCCAGTTAATTGTTCCGCTGATATTCTTATCATAAAGGGTTTCCGTCAAAGCATACTTAGGGAAGTTGTACATCTCTTCATATGGAAGCAACTGCCATTCATTGAGATACAAGATGAGGTTCTCATAAGAATACTCCGAGGGGTAGTCCTTTGCACCGCGAACAATTATGTTACCCTTATCGTCCTTGATTCCTTCCTTAAGGGCTTCCTCCATCTTTGCCATCTCGCTTCGAAGCTTATCTTCATCAACGTTATAAACATTCTTCTCTAAGCGTTCCTGAAGAGTCGCGCTCTCAGCATCATAGTTCTTCTTCTCATCCATTGCCTTACGGAAATAGAACTGGAATACACAAAAAGCAAGAATTCCACCAAGTGCTATAAGAAGAATTGTGATATCTCTTTTCGATACTTTCATCGTCATGATTAGTTATCCTCCTTCTTCTTATCGTTCTTCTTGTTATCGGCCTTAGCGTCTTCCTTAGCATTCTCCTGACGCTCAGCTTCTTCCTTAGCCTTTCTTTCGGCTTCGGCTTCTCTTTCCTTCTCTTCCTTCGCGAGTTCTTCCTCGATTCCGCTCAGATACTCCTTGGAATCGCATGCCGGATTATATGCACATGTTATAGTGAACTTAACTTCCGTATAGAAGAAATCAGCGGGATCAATTTCATCAAGAGAAGTCTTCTCCTTGCCTTCATCCTCGTCATCCATCGCCTTTACGATTCGGCCAAGGACAATCTTCTCATTCTTTTTTTCAGAAAGAAGCTCCTGCTTCTTCTCCTCTACAAGATCTTCAAGTAGAACCTTATCGCCTTCGTCATTAAGGACAAAACCATCACGATCAGCTCGTTCCTCATACTTCGCAATTGCTTCCTGAATCTCTTTTTCAAGCAACTTTTCAAGGATAGCATCATACTCCGGTCTAAGTCCATAAGTCTCAGTAAATTCAGAAGCGCTGACAGCTATAATCGTTTTAAAATCTCGAATCTGCAGGAATACCGTCGCAGCCTCTTCTTTGGATGCACATATTACATCAAGCGTTACGCCTTTATCTACATCCGCAGAAAGCTGTATCGTTTTAAAGCCCGTAGGCATCTTCTGCTCAAGCTCATTAATGAACTGCGTTAAGAGACGGTTATCGTTCGAACCGGTTATAGCCAATTGAGCAGCTATATCATTGTATGTCGTGGAAGCCTTTTCGTACGCTTGCTTCAACTGTTCAACATACTTGCTTCTTTCAACCTCTGCCTTCAGATCTTCATTCTTCTTCTTCGCATTCGTTACGCTTACCCGACCAACAACGAAGAGTGTTGCGGCAATTGCTGCGCAGGCAATGAAGATTGCAATCGGCAAAACAAGCGATGTCTGTTTCTCACCTTTCAGAAGGTCTTCGGAAAGGAGCTGAAGCGGCGCATAAGATGCGCCGATTGCCGCAGCATATACACGCATCGATTCAAGTGCCGTGAAGTTCGGAGAACCGGTACGGATGTTGTCAAGTCCGGTATACTTCTGAACCTTGTAACCGAGTTCGTTTGAAAGGAGATCATCCATTCCGACGAAGTCAGCACCGATACCTACAAGGTATACGTTCTCAATTGCAGCGTTATCATTACGGGATACAAAGTACTCAAGAATTCGTCCAACATTACCGATGAAATAACGAAGGTTCTCGGTGATCATGATTCGTGACATCATCATCTCATCGGAAGTATCTTCCTTCTCCTGATAGTCTACGTCAACATTCAGGTAACGACGCAGGCAGCGCTCCTTTGTAAATACAACAGTAGCATCCGCATAGGAGAGATTCTCACCGTATACATCAAGTTCGGTTACGTTCTCGATGGCGCCGTTAACACCATGAGGAACGGAACGCTGAAGCATGATCTCGCCGTTCTTGACAATCGTAACAAGAGAAGTATGCTCATCGATTTTAATGATTGCGTTTACGCCCGAAGCTACTTCCTGGCGCACAACCTGGAAGATACTGTTTCCGACATAATCCATCGCACGGATGTGCATTCCGAGAGAACGAGCAAGGTCGATGTATGAGGTTGTAACATCATTCGGTACTGCCAACAGCGCCAGACGATACTGCTTAACACCTTCCTCTTCGGTCTTTCCGAGAATGTTGTAAACCAGATGGTACTGGTTCATATCTACCGGGAAATAATCCGCGGCATTGGCCGTAATCAGAGGCAGGATCTGCTTCGGCTTACAAAGCGGTATCCGTGCTTCACGGTTTGCGATTCGGCTGGATGCCACGGTAAACACAAGACTCTCCGTCCGGATATCCCGTTTCCGCAGTTCAGCCTTCAAGTTAATGATGAAGTCTTCGTTTCTGGTAATAACACCGTCCTGCACCATGTCCTTCGGCGTTTCAAGAGAAAACGCATGATAAATCTTCGGAGACTTAACCTGATAGTCAATCTCCACAACACGCGTCATGCCCTGGCCGATTTCCATTGATAGCACTTTTCCTGCCATGTTGGTTCCCTTTCGAATTGCTTGGCAATTCTTCCTTCCCTTAATCAATTTCGTGTGACTGTCCGCATCCTCTTGTTTACGAACGCCGCATTAATTAACTTACTACTATATAATCTGACGAAACGTCAGTTATATTCAATCTCACTCGGTACGGCTTATCCGAAAACTTTATCCAGTCCGGTAAAATGCCAGTACCAATCAATAAATCTGTACCCCCACAACACCGCAATCAGAATTCCTGCAGAGAGATACGGTCCCATTGCCAGGGTTCGCCCCTGCTTCGATACCTTCATGCGGATCGGATGAATGATTGCTCCGATAATGCATCCGACGAAGAACGAAAGCAATGACAGCTTCCATCCAATCAGAAATCCGGATGCCGCAAGGAGTTTTACATCTCCTCCTCCCATCGCTTTACATAAGTAAAGGATGCCCGCAATAACGCTTGTTACAAAAAAGCCTGCTATATACAGCCAAATATCCGGACTCTTCACAAAGAATATCCGGTAGATAAGATTCACTGCCCCGAGACAGAATATAAAAACATTAAATCCGAACGGGATAATGAATGTTCGAAAATCTATTACACTCAATGCCAGAAGCGCGGATGCCATCAAGCAATAAAGAATGCTTTCCAGAAGGGAGGTCCGATCTTCAAATCCGTGAACCAGAAAGATCAGTACAAATATAATCCCGTTGGTCGCTTCCACGACCGGATACTGTGCTGAAATCTTTGCCCCGCACTTACGGCACTTTCCGCGAAGACACAGCCAACTGAAAAGCGGAATCAGGTCAAACCAGCGGAGCTGATATCCGCATGTCATACAATGAGACCGCTGTTTGGAAAGACTCTGCCCGAGGGGGATCCGGTAGATGCATACATTCAAAAAACTTCCGATTACGATGCCATATAGGAAGACGAATGCATATATTACAATTATGACTGCGGCATCCACCGTACCTTCACCCCGATTTTCTCATATAATATGGTCAATTCTTCATTATTCTGAATTGGCCGTCCCCTCTATGACCATGCGGCAGAGAGTTTAGGCATTAGATCCTCTCCGTCTGGCGGCAAAATTGTCACCGTATAGGTCTTATTCTTGTATTTCTTTGAAATAGGCTTTGCTGTTTGATATTGATTTCCGAAATGTTCTTTGAGTATTGTCTCAACCTCAGTTGCATTCGCAATTGCTGTATTCATCTGAATCCCAGTATTGCTAAAGGTAACCAATACCTGACCACTGATATCATACTCGCCGGTATAGACGACAATTTCCGCAGCACGATATATCTCACCCGCTGCGGATTCATCCCTTTGTATTCGCGTCTTCTCTATATAACTAAGATATGCCGGTGTTAAGATGCCAACAAGCGCCGCCATGATCGCGATTACTACAATCAATTCTACGAGGGAGAAGCCACGGTTACCATTTCTCATATAACGCACTCTCCTTCTTAGGTTTTAACTGGAAACATATCTAAGATATTATATCCCACGCAGGTGGGTTGCCCCACCTGCGTGATAGGGAATCAGGACTTCATATCTTCTAGCCTAAAAGCTTCTCATGCCTTGTGGCACGAAATCCTATGCAATCAGAACTATTCTTTCAGTTGAGAGATTAGTTCCAGCTACCAGTTACAGTAAGAGCAGCGCCATCGTTTGCTGCAGCACCAACGGAAACCGTGTAACTCTTGGAACCGTACTTCTTAGACTTAATGTTGAACTTCTTGTCAGCATATGTGTCTTTCATAGCCTCAGTGAATGCACACTTAGAGGTATCAATGGTAGCAATCGTAGTTCCGTTACCGAATGTGAAGGTGATGCCGCCAGCCTTAAGCTCATCATAAACACAGATGTCAGCAGCAGATACTTCAATCGTATGACGAACTTCTTCAGCCATGTTCTCATCAGTACCACGACGAGTCTTCTCAACGTAGCTCAGATAAGCGGGAGCCAGAATACCAACCAATACAGCCATGATCGCTACTACAACGATCAACTCAACGAGTGAAAAACCTTTGTTCTTGTTCATAGAAACATTCCTCCATTTTCATATAATATTAGTTTTCTAAAATCCGGTTACGGTTCCTCATTCCGCAACCTTCTATCTTAAACAACTGCCGTCCCTATTCCGGCGGTTGCTTAATTCAAAGTTAGATGTTGTCCAGACCTTTGTACAGGCTGAGCATCGGCATTACGCATGCGCCAACAAGTAGTCCTACGAATACAGCGATAACCAGGATGATAACAGGCTCCATAACGGAGAGCAGGTTCTGCGTCGCGTTCTCAACTTCTTCATCATAGTAGTCGGCCATTTTCGTGAGCATGGAGTCCATATCACCGGTTTCCTCACCAATCTTGGTCATATGAACAACCATCGGAGGGAATATGCCGGCTCTCTTAAGCGGTTCAGAGAGCGGGACACCTTTCTTAACCTCTTCCTTGGCTTCCAGAACAGCCTGCCGGAACACGTAGTTGCTCATTGTCTTGGCACTGATATCCAGTGCGTCAATCATCGAAATACCAGACGATGTAAGAGTGGCAAGAGTTCGAGCAAGTCTCGAAGACGAAGTCTTTACGGTGAAATCCTTAAATGCCGGAATCTTAATCGCCGCGTTGGCAAGCATTATCGTACCAGTCTGTGAAGCACTAAATATCTTGATTCCGATAACAATTGCTATAAATACGGCAATAATTAATATGATGTTGTTTTTAAAGAAATCCGCAGCCGCCATAACCGCAAGTGTCAGCGCCGGCATCTTCGTGTCCATGTCTTTAAACATTTCCATGAACTTCGGGATAACGAACGCCATCATGACAACCATAACGATGATCGCTACAACAACTACCACAATCGGGTAGATCAGCGCTTTCTTAATCATCGCGGAAAGCTTGGTGTCTTTCTCGAACTGATTAGCCATTCGATCGAGAGAAACATCGATACTGCCGGATGCTTCACCGGCCTCTACCATGTTGATCATCATGGCCGGGAATATGTCGCTTCGCTCTCTCAATGCGTTTGCGAAGCTTTCACCTTTTGCGATGTTGGTCTTAACTTCTCCGAGAGCCTTCTTCAGGTTCTTGTTCTCGGTCTGATCCTCCATCATGCCCATGGCATCTACGATTGGTACGCCGGCATTCAGAATGGATACGAACTGACGGCAGAATACGCTGAGATCTCGCTTGCTTACACCGCTTCCGCCGATGTTAACGTCTTTATTTAAGAAAGACTGTTCGCTGACTTTTAAGGGAATCAATCCCTCGCCTTTGAGCATTGTCTGCGCTCTGTCAGGCGATGTCGCTTCAATATTGCCCCTCTTCTTACGGCCCATCTTGTCGACGGCCTCATATGCATATGCGGGCATCGGTAATTCCTCCTTTTCCTTTCAGCCGGTTAGAATGTAACCTTCCGGCTCATTGCGATTGTATCCTGTGCGTAGTTCAAACAGTTCTCAGCACTGATCAAACCGCCGATATACAGATTATAAAGTGCGTCATCCATGGACTGCATGCCCTGCTTCTTGCTGGTCTGAATCATGGACGGAATCTGGAAGGCCTTTCCTTCACGGATCAGGTTGCGGATGGCGCTTGTTCCCATCATTACCTCGAAAGCGGCAACTCGGCCGGAACCGGTCTGGATCGGAAGCAGCTGCTGCGAGATGACACATTCAATAACGCTTGCGAGCTGTACTCTGATCTGCTGCTGCTGATGCGGCGGGAATACGTCGATAACACGGTTGATCGTGTCGGCCGCACTGTTCGTATGGAGCGTAGAAAATACGAGGTGTCCGGTCTCGGCTGCAGTAATTGCGGTCTGAATCGTCTCAAGATCTCGCATCTCACCTACAAGGATTACATCGGGGTCTTCACGAAGTGCTGCTCGAAGTGCTCCCGAGTAAGTCTCGGTATCATCACCGATCTCACGCTGGTTAACGATGGACTTTTCATGACGATGAAGATACTCAATAGGATCCTCAATCGTAATGATATGCTTTGCGTAAGTCTTATTGATCATATTAATGAGAGAAGCAAGCGTGGTGGACTTACCGGAACCGGTAGCGCCCGTTACCAGAACAAGTCCGCGCTTTCTCGTACAGAGTTCCTGCACTGCGGCGGGAAGTCCGAGTTCTCTGGGCGCCGGAATCTTGAACGGCAGGAGTCGCATGACCATCGCCAGCGTTCCTCTCTGCTTGAATACGTTTACACGGAAACGGCCACGCCCGTACAGAGAATACGCGAAGTCGATCTCACCGGTCTTATCCATAATCTCGACGAGTCGGTCATTGTCCGCGAAAAGCGGTACAACCAGCTCCTCAATGGTCTCCGGAGTGAGTTTCTCGGTATCAAGCGGTCTCAGATCGCCGTCGATACGGAATATTACGGGTCTTCCTGCAGTGATATGTACGTCCGACGCGTGCCGGTTGACGGCTTCCTGCAAAATATCGTCTAATTCTCTCATGTTGTGTCCGTTCCTCTTTCCTGTTTATTACCGGCGCGAAGCCGCTGTTAACTTTCGAACGATACTCGAAGCATCTCGGAATAGGATGTGATTCCCTGAAGCGCCGTTCTTGCGGCGCTCATACGGAGCGTGCTCATTCCCTCTTCCAAAGCGGCTTGTTTCAAAATATCCGAATCCTCACGGTTCGAAATAATCTTCTTGAGTCGCGGTGTGATCTCCATAATCTCGTATACGCCGATACGACCTTTATAACCTCGGTTACAGTACATGCAGCCGACAGGCTCATAGAGAACAACATTGGGGGTCTCCGGACGGATTCCCATGGTCCGCTTCTCCTCTTCGGTGGCGTAGCGTGCCTGTCTGCACTTCGGGCAGAGGCGGCGCACAAGTCGCTGTGCGATAACACCTACTACGGAGTCCGCAATCAGGTAACTCTCAACTCCCATATCAAGAAGTCGGGCAATGGTTGCGGCGGAACTGTTGGTATGCAGGGTACTTACAACCAGGTGGCCGGTAATGGATGCCTGTACCGCAATCTGTGCCGTCTCACCGTCTCGAATCTCACCGATCATGATAATGTCAGGGTCCTGACGGAGGATGGAACGAAGCGCGGATGCGAAGGTAAGTCCCGCTTTTACGTTAACATGTACCTGGTTGATTCCGTTGATGTTCGCCTCTACAGGGTCCTCAACCGTGATGATGTTAACATCTTCTTTATTGAGTTCGCTTAACGCGGTATAGAGCGTTGTTGATTTACCGGAACCGGTAGGCCCGGTAACAAGGATAATACCGTGCGGGTTAGCAAGAATATGATCGAATTTCTTCATCTCGGCCTCGCCGAAACCGAGGTCCTTCTTGCTTCGCGTAAGAGCCGTCTTCTGAGCAAGTCGCATTACGCATTTCTCACCGTAATAAGTCGGAAGAACGGAAACACGGATATCATACTCGACACGGTCAACCACGATACTGATACGGCCGTCCTGCGGCTTACGCTTTTCGGAAATGTCCATGCCGCCCATAATTTTGAGTCGGGCGATGATTGCGGGAAGCATCCCGATATCGTATGTAATCTGTTCAAAGAGCGCACCGTCGATTCGATACCGGATACGAACTTTCGTTTCCAGTGCTTCAACATGAATATCGGATGCTCTCTGACGGGCTGCCGACTCAATCATGTTACGAACCATGATGACAATCGGGGAATCCGCGACGGTATCGTTCTCGTCCTCATCCTCTCCTGCCATCTTCTTCGATTCACGTTCCTTGGCGTATGCCTCAGCAGCGTCAAGAGCTTCCGCGTTACCGAAGTACTTGTCGATACAGATCATGATATCGTGCGTCGTAGCTATGTACGGCTCGATATCCATGTGCGTAACCATTGCCAGGTCATCGATGGCAACCATGTCCATCGGGTCCGACATGGCGACGCGGAGAATATTCGTATTGCCGGCCGCATATGCGAACGGCATAACCATATACTTACGAAGAATGTTCGGGTTGACCAGATTCACGATGTCCTCGGGAATCTTCATTGTAGAGGGGCTTACCATTTCAACGCCCAACTGTCTTGTGAGCGCCTTGGTGATATTCTCCTCAGAAGTAAAACCGAGATCAACGAGTGTCTCGCCGAGACGCTTGCCGTTGGTCTTACGGACCTCCATGGCCTGTTCAATCTGCTCCGGTGTAACAACATGCTCAGAAACGAGCATGTCACCAAGCCGTTTCTTCTTACGATAGATCTCGCCAGCCATGTAAAGCCTCCCAAACACTTAAATCAGAGTTCTGTCTACAATTAGAGAATATCACTTTCGGGAAAATATTGCAAGGCAAAACAATGATTTTTTGTGCATTTCTCTTAATATTCTTTTTCGTCTTGTGGTTTTGAAAATTCAGATTTCAAGATATTGTGGTCAAAGCCAGTGTTTTCGGGCATTTGCGCCCATAATTTGTAAATAATTTGTTAACATTTTAATTACGGGTGTTCGTTTGAGTCCAGATTTTATGCAATATTTTCCGTCAAAAATCATGAACATTTTGTAAACGACCGTTAAAACCCGTAAAGATTCGCGACTTCTTCGGTATAAATCCCCTTGTCCTGCCAGATTATCAGCGGTTTTTCGACCTTTAAACGTGGTTTTCCGCCTTTCACGCACATAAGGAGAACCATATCGGGGTCCCGATCCGCATAGGGATACACGAGCCGCAGCCGCTTCGGTTCCAGTCCGGCGCTTAGTAGCGTTGCTATAATTTCCGCGAGCCGGAACGGCCTGTGCACTAAAAACAGCCTTCCGCCCGGTTTCAGCACCCCTGCAGCCGCACCTGCCACATCGGAAAATGTGCACAAAAGTTCATGTCGCGCAATAGCCTTTGCGTCCGACGGATTGACGATTCCGTGCCCTCCGGTCATGTACGGCGGGTTGGATACAACCACATCAAAAGATGCCTTTCCGAACAGCTTCACAGCATTTTTAATGTTCCCTTCGACGATGTCGATCCGTTCCGAAAGACCGTTCATTCTTACGCTCCTCGCCGCCATATCCGCGCTTTCCGGCTGGATTTCAAGCCCTGTCAGATGAAATGCCTCCGTCTTGGCCGACAGTAGCAGCGGAAGGATTCCCGTCCCTGTTCCGAGGTCCAGCACCGTCTCTCCGCGCTTAATCTCGGTAAATCCGGACAGCAATACCGCATCCATACCAAAACAGAACCGGTCTCGGTCCTGAATCAGGACGAGACCGTTTCTTTCAAGGTCAACCAGTTGTTCCTTCCCTTTTAAACCATCCATACTCTACTCCAGAGCACGCAGTGCTTTCTCAGCAGCGGCATCCTCACGGGATTCGCGGCGCTGTTTGCGGGGTTTAAAGCGAAGTTCCTCCGCCTTATACTCCCGGATCTCTTTCTCGTCTCCGTCCGCGCCGTTAACATGCACGATTACTTTAACCTTCTGCTTTAACACGTTGAGATCGGTTACCTCTCCGGTAAGTCCATCGGGAGTATGTACCATATCTCCGAGATTCGGAAGGCGGCTGTTCAGATACTCGTACGCTTCCTCCTCATGCTTCAGACAGCACATAAGCCGGCCGCAGTTTCCGCTGATCTTGGTCGGATTCAGAGAGAGATTCTGTTCCTTTGCCATCTTTACGGAAACCGGAATGAATTCCGAAAGATACGTATGACAGCACAGTTCCCGTCCGCAGATTCCGATGCCTCCTCGCAACTTTGTTTCATCACGAACTCCCACCTGTCTGAGCTCAATCCTCGTATGGAATACCGTCGCGAGGTCCTTCACCAGTTCACGGAAGTCCACGCGTCCATCTGCTGTAAAATAAAACAGCAGCTTGCTGTTATCGAATGTATACTCGCATCCGATCAGTTTCATCTCCAGTCCGTGCTTCCGCACCTTCTCGGCGCATACGGCAAGCGCCTCCGCCTCGCGGGAAGCATTCCTGCGGACCTGCTCGTCATCCTCGGACGTCGCAAGACGGATGATCGGTTTTAAAGGAGGCAGGTCCTTCGTCTCCTCAATCTCCCTCTTTCCGAGCACAACCTGCCCGTATTCGACGCCTCTGGCGGTTTCTACGATAACGTGATTTCCCACCTCAACGGTCTGCCCTGCCGGATCGAAATAATACACCTTGCCGGCCGGACGGAACCTTACTCCTATGATTTCTGCCATAATGTCTTCAGCCTTTCGGCTTTTCCTTTCTGTGTTCTGTATCCTATCCGAATTATCGGAAGCAATCCTTCATATGAAGAAGCATAAGCCATACAGCCGGCTCCGCAGTTACATTTGCCCGCCTCTTCTCATCAAAAATCTGTAATTCGTTCTGCAGCCCCTTGATGCCTTCATAGGATATTCTTTCTGCCTGGGCCTGCAGTGTGGCCTCCTCCTGCGAGAACATCGGCGAAGCTTTGCGGCCCGCCGCCTTAACCCAAAGAAGGTCCCGTATCCAGACTAACATCAGGTCGAGAATTCCGTCAAGGTCTTCCTTACTTCCGGCCAGACTTTTCGCCGCCAGTGCCATACGCTCGTCTCCCATATCGGGAAGAGCCTGCATGATACCGACCGCATTGTCCTTCCGTTTTCGAAACTCTTCGGACGAAGCAATCGTGAGCGCCTGTCCGGGACTCCCGCCTGCCAAAGCCGCTGCCAGTCTTGCACGGTAATCGGGTATCTGTGCGCGTTCCATCAGAAACGGAACCAGTTCCTGTTCCGCTACCGGAAGGAACGAAAGCAATACCGCTCTTGACAGAATCGTCGGCAGAAAAGCGTTCCGATTGTTGGTCAACAACAGTATCATACCATATTCCGGCGGTTCTTCAAGTGTTTTCAGAAGAGCGTTCTGTGCCTGCTCGTTCATCCGCTCGGCTTCATCAACAATAAAAATCTTGTACGGACCCGCGTACGGCTTTATTTCCATCGGCGTACACAGCTGCGTCCGGATGTCATCGACACCGATTACGCTTTTCTCATGAGTGACATAAATCACATCGGGCTGATTGCCGGATTCCATCTGCAGACAGGAGATACACCGTCCGCACGGTTCCGCTCCGCCCTCCCGGCACTGCATGACTGCTGCCAGAGTTCTCGCAGTGAGACGCTTGCCGATTCCGTCGTCGCCCTCAAAAATATAAGCATGCCCGATCTGGCCGGTCTGTACACCCTGCTGAAGATGCTCAATTATACTTTTGTGACCGATTATGTCACGAAAAGACAGCATACGCTTCCTCCTGCCTACCGGCATTCCTTCCTTATCATCTTACACAACTCATCCAGCACACGGCTGTAATCATCATTCTGATACCGCTGCGTAATCCCGAGTTCCTGCAGCCGCTCTTCCGAAAAATCCTTTGCGTCTGCAAGAAATCTGCGACACAGTTCTTCATAGCGCGGGCATTTCTGGCTTCTTTCCCGTTCCAAAGCACGCGCAAGGCGCAGTCCGTCCTCAACTTCAATATATAACGGAACGACAGCCTCCGCCCCATAATACGCTCTTAATCGCTCATACGCCTCAAGCGTCACGATCAGGATACTGCTCCCGCGGTTCAGATCAATCTGCCCGTCGTCGGCAGTCAAGTAGTACCAAAGACCGTGCACGGTCTGATAGCAGCGGGACTCAATCACCTTTCCGGCAGCCTCCATCGCATGCATCTGCTCTTCCGAAATAAAGTGATACTCCCGTCCTTCTTCTTCGCCTTCTCGCATCGGTCTGGTTGTATACGGGACAACAGTATTAAGCGTTCCGCGAAAACGCGAAACGATGTCCTTATAAAGCGTATCCTTACCGGAAGCGCTCTTTCCCATGATGAGAAACAGTTTTCCTTTCTTCTTCGATGCCACCTTTATTGCCTCTTATATGATAAACTTATTTCCCGACGAATTTACAGAACTCATCATAATCTCGGATATAGTCTTCGACCTGATAATACTCGGAAGCCGCAACACACAACACGGAATCTTTCTGGAGCCAAAGCATCTCTCTCCAAGTACATTCTTCTATCACAACACCTATGGAAGGATCCGACAACTCAATTTCTTCGCGCTTTTCTTTATTTTCAAGCACTATCTGAATTCTTCCGTATGGACAGAACAGTATCTGCTTCAGCTTTTTATGAGCGTGAAATCCTCTTCGAACGCCTTCCGGAACCTTTGAAATATAATATATTCTCTTTATTTCAAATGGTATTTCCTTCGTTGCCTCAAAGAAAGATAATTCTCCCGCATTAACAGTAGGGATTGTTTTAATATGAATCACTCTGCATCCCGCAACGGATTCTCTGACATTAAACTCATCCCCCTTAAGAACTGAATACCACTTTAAATTCTCTATACCCTCGTATCGGGCGAGAACTCTTTTCGGAACATCAAGAACCTCGTGAAAATAATGCTTATCATAGAACCTTACCGCTCTCCGGTTATCTCTCAACACGCACCAGTAGACACTCTCCAGTCCGTATTCGGAAAAGGCTTTTTGAATAATGCTTTCCATTCCGAACCAAGCATATCCTCTTCGCATCGCTGCTGCTCTGACAACAATGGCAAACTCTGCGTTTCCATCCTCAATGTGTTTGAGGCTGACCGTTCCCATATATTCATCTTCATCAGATGCCACTGCAAGATGTATATTGTTCTCATCATTTTTCGCGTTCAAAATAAAAGTTTCTGCATCCTGAAGAGTCTTTGACGCAAAATCCGCACGTAGCGAATCTGTAATGCTTCTATCATTCATCCACTCTAACATAAACGGCGCATCTTTTATTTCCAGTTTACGTAAATGCATGCATCTCTCCTTCGTCAAAATTCGTTGATAGCATCAATAATGTATCGTATCTCTTCGTCCTTGAGCCCGTAATACATCGGAAGACTTAATTCCGTTCGGCTGATTTCTTCTGCTATGGGAAGTCTGCCTTCCGGGATTTGCAGATCTTTATAACATTCCTGAAGATGCATCGGAATCGGATAATGTTTATTAGTCACGATTCCTTTATTCCGCAAATGCGCCTCCAAGGCATCTCGTTCATCACATCTGACAGCATATATATGCCAGACAGGCGAACAGTTCGGAATAACATCGGGAGTCTTAACCTTACTGTTTCTTATTCCCTCGGAATACAGACTTGCAATTCTCCTTCGCTCCTCGTTCATCCGATTAAGATGGGGCAGTTTTACGGAAAGAAATGCCGCCTGTAATTCATCCAGACGAGTATTCTGCCCTTTGCGGATATGATGGTATTTATAATCAGAACCGTAATTCCCCAGTGTTCGGATGATTTCCGCAAATTCTTTATTGTCAGTTACAATTGCTCCGGCATCTCCTAATGCCCCGAGATTCTTTCCCGGATAGAAACTGAAACATGCGACCTCGCCAAATGATCCGACTTTTCTTTCATGATAAACCGCGCCATGAGCCTGCGCACAATCTTCCACAACTTTTAATCCGTATTCATCGGCAATCCTCATTATTTCATCCATCTCACATGGCTGCCCATACAGATGAACCGGGATGATGGCCTTTGTTTTATCCGTAATCGACCGTTCAATCAGCGACGGAGCCATATTAAACGTGCGCAGGTCCGGCTCCACAAAAACAGGCGTTGCACCAACATATGTTACCGCAAGAGCCGTCGCAATATAAGTGTTTGACGGAACCAGCACTTCATCTCCGGATGTGATTCCCAGGGCCTTTAGCGTTAAGACTATGGCATCCAATCCGTTTCCGACACCGACGCAGTATTTCCTCCCGCAGAACTCGGCAAAACTCTCTTCGAAAGTCTTTCCTTCTATCCCTCCGATATACCAGCTCCGCTCAAGAACCTTCTCAAAAGCTGCTCTCAGTTCTTCTCCGAGTTCCTTCTCCATCGGTCGAAATGAAACAAAAGGAATGCTCACTTTTTCCCTGCTCATGTGTCCTCTTTCCCTTCTTCGTGAATTAAAGCTTCTTTTACAGCAAGACGTTCCGTCAACTCTTTCAACTTAACTTCCAAAGTCGATACTTTTACCGACAGAGAAAAACATCTGATCAGCATGAGGAAAATTACACAAAGGAAGACAAAATTAACCGCCGAATCAACACCGATAAGTTCCGCAAACCAAACGATTAATTCCGGGAAGACACTCATAAAGACCAGTGCTGCAGCAAAGAACAGCCAGAAAATCACATCCTCAATCTGCATCTGTGACTTTCGCAGTTTTCCACGAATATATACTCCAGTTACTAAAGACCCTACAATCAGCATTACCCTGAGAATAATCGGCATTTCTACACCTTCTTTCGAAACCACTGTACAATCAATATTGATAAACACATTCGCGCCATATATTTTACAGATGACCCAAACTTCAAGTAACTCTCTCCGGCAATCCTTTCCTTCATGGAAACCTGATGCTCCGTTACTTTCGCCCCACAACGAAGCAAAAACGCCAGAGTGTCCGGTTCCGGCCCATAGTTTACCTGCTTCGCCAAGACTTTAATCATACTCCGACTGAATACTCTCATCCCTGACGTCGGATCACATATCTTTTTCCCTGTCGTAATTCTTATGCATCCGCTTATAATCCGGCTACCGATCATTCTTGCTGTCCAAGGCTTCTTTTCCGAAACGAAACGAGATCCGATAACAATATCACTCTTACCGGTTTCCGCCGCCTCCAACAGTTCTTCAATATACTGTGGGTCATGCTGTCCGTCCCCATCATATTGCATTGCATAAGCATAGTCTTTCTTCTCGGCATATTTCATTCCGCCTTGGAAAGCTCCAGCAAGCCCCAGATTAATCGGATAATCCATTAAGTTGTAGCCATTCGCACGACAGATTTCAGCAGTGTTATCTTTCGAACCATCGTTAACAACCACATAATCAAACTGAGGATATTTCGTTTTTAACTCCTCAACTACGCGCTCTATATTTTCCTGTTCATTATATGCCGGAATAATCAGCAATAGTTTGCTTTGCATTCTTGCTTCTCCATCAAAAAATTAGCGGTTTTTTCTTGCAGTCTTCCAATTAACCCATTCTGTATACAAGATAAAAGGCCAATACATTAAATAGTACCCGATCCGACGAAAACCTTTATATTTCGGAAGTCTCGCTTTCTCCGCATAAAACCGCAATCCCATACGTTTCAAACAGTTATATGGTTTCTGAAATACTCCAAACCGCCGATCATACGGAAAGATATATTTGCGATAGATCACATCCATATCCTTCATAAACGATTCACTGTAAGACCCGGCACTGGACACCCCGGAAAGACGAGCGACAGCAGTTATCTTATCCATATAGGCAAACTTTACTCCTTTGATAGAAAGCATAAGCCAATAAGGATAATCCTCAATCAGTCGGACATCTTCATCGAACATACCATATTGATCAAAAACTTTTCTCCGGAAGAAAGCCGCCGGTGCCGGCAGATAATTCCTGGCGAACAACCTGTTTCTTTGTTTTTTTATATCATATGATTTTAACAATTCAATATTGGACTCACATGAAACTAATTTTTTCCGAATCTCTCCTTCCGGTGTAAGCCCTACCATCCCGCCAAACACTACTAATGATCCTGTATCATGCATTTCTGCAACATAATCCGAAATCGCAGTCGGACCAGCAAGCATATCTTCCGCTGCCAGCAACTTAATATACTCACCATTTGCCTTGCTTAATGCACTATTTATATTTTTGACCGTTCCTTTGTTTTTTTGTGAGTGTGTAATAAGCGTTCTTTTGAAAGGGCTCCCTGATATCGCTGTATTTATTCTTTCTTCCACTGATGAAAAATTCGGAGACCCATCATCTGCAAAGATTACTTCGATCAAAGAATAATCTTGCTCTGCCACACTTTTTAACGTGTCGAATATTCCTTCCAAATTTTTGTAGGATAAGATGATAATGGATACAAGTCCTTCTTCTATCATTTTCCTTAAACCCTTTCCTAAAGCTTCGCAACATCTAAACCTTTATTCAGAAATCTTCCACACACTTACTGCATTACCTGCGCTGTCTTTCGTTTTAGCCGCACCGATTCTTCGCTGTATGTGTGATACATCTCCGGTGAATTCCTCTATGTGCTCTGCTTCAAACACTTTCGTAAAGGTATCCTGACCTTCACCATTAAACAGATATAACCTAAGAAGCATTGAATCCGGCATGTTTATTTCACAAGCAAAGGCAGACAATCTTCCTTTTTCCTCCATGATTATGAGCGCTTCATCAGGCATAAATGTTCGCCCGTTTTCAGCCTCTGCTAACCGCTTGTCATAAACCCTTACACCGTCTTTCACATAAATCACACGTCCACAATCGAACGACTCGCCATTTCGAACAATCCACCCATTAACAATTTCATCTGTCGTTTTAAAAAATACCATCCACTCATTCGCCGTGCGCGAGTTGCCCATGGTGCAATTTGTAACTGTTCCCTCTATCGGCTTCTCAACCGAGAACAGACCTAACATAGTAGTTCCATCTGACGTTTTTTCCTGTGAGAAATCCCAGTCTCTGTAGTAACTTAACGCAGAGCAAGAGCGAACCAGTCTAAAATCTGTAACCATATATATTTCTGGAACATCATCCGGGTGAGTATATGATAGTACTTTCGCAATCTCGCTATCAGAGAACAATCCCTTCTCTCTTAAAAGGTTTTCCGCCTGTTCTTTAGAAACCGGCAAAATCTCCTTAATTATTTCACTTGCCTTACGACTGCTCTCCATAAGACCACTTACATACATAGATCCGTCAATGCCGCAATTTTGAAGCATTCTCGCAATTCCTGCTGACAATTTGGCATTATCGGTCGCCATCATTGTGGCGAGCCAGAAGAAAAACTCCCCGTCATAGGTTCCGCCGTCCGCAATCGCTCTTCGTTCCCCATAGTATTCATAAATATACCCTAGGCTCCAGAAATCAGCAATTACTGCATTCTCAGGCGTGTTCTCGCGAACCCAAATCATGGCATCCTCTATAGGTTTTTCAATCACAGGCTTTTGATATTTCGTAATTATATAGGCGCTTTCAACATTTCCTGCCAAGATGGAAATAAACAATGCCGCTATGATAATCCGGGGATTTTTAATCCGCCCAAAAAAGAATCCCCCTACAAGTATGACTGCAGCCACCACGATGCTCCATTTTGTTACCAAAACAAGAACTCCAAATAAGACGGTTGCCGTTATTACATATACAAGTCTTCGGAAGAACACGCCACGATCCTTGGCAAGAATCCAGATTCGTATTGTTTCAAACCCAAATGCAGCAATCAAAGCCGACGGCAAAATCAAAAACTGCATATATCGTATTCCGAAGAGAATCATCACCAGTGCGCCGGCGAACCATGTACCGATAGCGGTGAATAAAAACACGTGCTCGCCATCCGCATCTACTTTTCCCTTGAGAAAACGAACTCCTTTTATTGCCAACGCTATCAGCGAATATGAAAGAAGAATTAACACCATCAATCCGCCGATATAACTCATAAAATCATTGCTTACAGTAATAAAGTAATACCAAAACGATTGTGAGCGGACCAATGCTACACTTTCCAATTCCGTGACGAAAACTGCCGCACTCGGCCACGGTTCAGCACTTCCCCCAGACGGAGCCAGGAAACTCATCATTGTGGAATAAAACATTCTTCCGCCGGCAATGGCACTAATAATGATTGCAATTCCGAGGAAAACGCCCGGAACTGCGATGTTTACCCCTTTATTTTCATGCTTTCTCCGCAAGAATCGGGTAACCATCACGCCTACTCCTGCTGTACCGAAAGCGATGCAAACATATACAAAGAACATCTGCCAGCACAGATACAGCAACAGTATTGATACGCATGCAATTAAACCGTACGCAATTGCAGCCTTTCTGTTTTTTGCAAGAACGCACTCAAAGATAGACAATACAATGATTAGTGCAAGCAAGCCTATCATCGCATCTGTATCAAAAACACTAAAACAGGAATGATTGAAAAAAGGTGGGGCTAAAGCTGCTATCAAAGCACCTAAAACACTTGCGGTTCTGGATAGTCTCTTCTTTAAAAAGAAGTACACAGGTACCGTAAAAAGCGCTAACAGGAAAGAGCATAGATGCATTACAAGTTGGTAGATGCTAATGTGAATTCCAATTCCATTTAAACCAAACCATATCACTGCTGCCAAAGCACTCAGCAAATTGGGGGTAAGGCTTTTACTTTCCGTTTTTACCGGGGTCATCAGCGAGTCTTTCGCTCTGGAATTAAAGAGTGAAATAGAGGAGAGTCCTCCCTCCGTAAACTCTTTCGCTTTCCGGATATAATAATATGTGTCGGTATCATAAGAGAACGTTCCCTCGCTTCCCGTATACATTTCCTTCTCAGCATCATTCCACTTTCGCCCGATAGGTTGACAGAACAGGAACACAAGTGTAATCATTCCCAGGATAATCAGCAAATCAATCCATGGGTTAATCTTTTTCTCTTCCATGATCCGCCCTCCTTTTCAGCATATTCTTTAAAGCCGCAAATCCCAATATAACAGTCAGGATTGCGCATATTCCCATCATTACTAAAGACATTACAGAAAGGACCTTCACCAAGGACATCATGCGATCTGTAGTCTTGACCGCTATCGTTCCATGCTGTTCCACACTATCAAAATGGAATAAATCTCCCCCATACAACGGCGTGGCATTATTTAAAGTATCCCAGAACCACCAATAACACACTCCGCCTAGCAGGAACCCATACCATTTGCGCGATCGAAGTATAAGAAATGACAGCAGCGGGATTCCGATTAGCAAAGGAAGACTGTCTTTCTGGTACCCCATATAATCACCGGAGTAGGCATTTAAAATCTCATGAACGGAAACACATGCAACCACCAATGTGACTGCAATCCATCCAATAACATTACTAATTATACCCATCCATTCAGGATTTATCCTACCGGACGTATTGTTGTGCTCTCCTGAAACTTCAATAATCAAATATAGGAATGCCACACACATTCCAAGATAGGATGCTATTACCGGCTGAATCATTCCGAAGCGCATCTGATACATTGTGCATCGAATCAATGCTGATGCTACAAAAAGCGCCGCCCCCGGAACTGTCTGCCGTAATGCGATTAAAACAGCTCCGATGGTGAGGCACCCTAAGGAATAGTAATCATACTGCCCCATAGTGGTATCATACACAACGAAAAGCATGTAAAGAAACATACTCCCCGCCACGAACCAATAATCCGTTGCCCTTCGCCCGGGCGGAAGCGAATTATTGTTTTTATCGAGCCAGTCCGTGAAGCGCTTGATCTGCACATTCATTCCCTTAAGCGGAGGCTCTTCCGTCACGGTAAGGGTGGAACGGATAAAAAGAACTGTAAGAAGAAGATGAACAACGGCGATGACTTTCGCCAGTAAGATCCAGAACTCGGTACTTTTCGCGCCGTCACGGAATACCTCACCGTACTCGGGGAGGTCTGAAACAAGGGATACCGGCGCGCCGCCGTTACCGAACTGGAGTAAAAGGATTAAGAGAAATGCGGCTGCGGCCGAGATTCCGTATCCCAGCAGACTCCGCATATAATGACCAACAATGACAGCGATTGCGGCCAGAAGCATCATAATGATGAGTGCCGTTGACAGCTGCTCACAGCTGTCCGTACGAAGCGCTATTGCCGCAACCGACACATGGAAACAAAGCGCAAGCAGGACCACAGTCCCGACTTTCGCAGCGAGATAGTATTTGCGTACGTCACCGAAAGGAACCGGCCGTACTTTTGTAAGCGCCGCAAGGCTTATTGTCTCGCCGCCGCGCTTCTGGTTCTTGGGTTCTTTCATATACTCTCCTCAATCATGCCCTATAGTGATGGCAATCGTACATTATATTGTAACATACAATCCGGCGGATTGCAAAAAACTTTATTCATACGCGCGCGATATGTTTTACTTTTCCGAAAAACCGCCGTTGCAATATCGCTTCCGTTTGTTATAATGGTGACGATACAGCAATCGATTCAGTCTTTCGGAGGGAAGCATGAGACTCAGAAATATACCGGGTGCCAGAGAAGAAATGCTGGTAAACCCTTACGTAATACAGAACCCTGAAGAGCACCGCGGACAGTGGCACTCTTTCCCGGGAAACAAAAAGCCGATTCACATAGAAATCGGCATGGGCAAAGGACAGTTCCTGACGGCTCTTGCTGCCGCCAATCCTGATATCTTTTATATCGGCATCGAGAAATACTCGAGCGTATTGCTTCGCGCGCTTACAAAACAGGCGGAGCTCGATCTGCCGAACCTCCGGTTCCTCCGTCTTGATGCCGAACAGATCACGGATGTTTTCGCGCCGGGCGAAGTGGAACGGATCTATCTGAATTTCTCCGATCCGTGGCCGAAGGACCGCCATGCGCACCGCCGTCTTACATCCGACCGGTTCCTTGCTCGTTACGAGCAGTTTCTTGCGCCGGACGGCTGCATCATGTTCAAGACCGACAACCGCGGACTTTTCGATTATTCCCTCGAAACCGCGGCCGCATGCGGCTGGAGCTGTAATGATGTAACTTATGACCTCCATAACAGTCCGTATGAGGAAGGCAACTTCCACACTGAGTACGAAGACCGCTTTTCCGCCCTCGGAAACCCTATATATCGTGTGGTTTTGAGACCGAAAAAACAAGACGAATAAAAAAATTGATTTTTTCTCAAATTTCCTCTTGCAATTTCAGATAACCTGTAATATAATCACACTTGCGTTCACGAAAACGCAGCGAAACAATCGCATAGTTGCACCTCTAGCTCAGTTGGTAGAGCACCTGACTCTTAATCAGGGTGTCCAGGGTTCGAGCCCCTGGAGGTGCATAGAAGGTCTCCATTTGACGACATGATTCGTTGGGCGGGGGCTTTTTTTTGCGCTTTTTCAGGCTTAACAGCCGTTTATGCGGCGCAGCCGGTCCGGCCGCGCCCTCAAAAAGTCAGATATCACTCCGCCTGTCACTTACTCCTCAGGTGCTTCCAGACCGGGATGACAATACCAGCGGCCTTTCACTTTCAAGACAACATAAGTCTCGGTCCCAGTATCATCCGGAAAGCCGTCATCATAAGAATATGTATAGGGGATTTTTGCAATCGCAACCTTCTCAACAACGGTGATATCGCAGCCTGCGTGCATTTCGAGGATATCCTCCATGACATCCTTGTACATATCGGTATCCGAAGCGTATTCCGTTACTGCGGTCTTTCCGTACTTCGCCTTGTAATTACCGGCCTCCGAAGCCTTCCAGTCCCCGAAAGCCTTTTCAATTGCTTCCAGGTCGTCAAATACATCGAGTTTCATCGCCTTGCTGCACTTGTCGTTATAGATGGTGCTCTTTACGAAATCGTCAAAGATGATATCGTCCGAAGCCTGAATGGTTTTCTCGGCCGCATCGGCTGCCGAACGGTTCGGGTTATTGATGACCACCTTCACGAGAAAGTATACACCGATGGCAACCGCGACAAGCGCAACTGCCGCGATGAATAGCGGTTTTCTGAGACGCTCGATCTTCGTTTCAGCACTTTCCTTTACCTGCTTTTCCGTGTCCTGCACTTTTTCACTGCTGCTTTTCTTACCGTTCTTACTCATATTATCCTCATTTAGTGAAAAGAAACCCCGGAACGCCATCGCGCCCCGGGGATATTTACTTACTGCTCAGAGCAGATGATCAATCATCGTCGCTCTTCTTCTTGTTGTCAGCCTTCTTCTCCCAGAACTCAGCTGCATCGTTGATATTCTCAGCGGTACGGCCGTTGTCGGAAACAAGATACCACTTGCCGCCAACCTTAGCAAGGCAGTAGTACTGCTTAACCTTAACCTTATCGTCTTTGGACTTAACGGTAACGGTTACCTCTACGAGCGCTGCGCCCTTAACGGCATCGTCATCGCCCTTGCTGGACTTAACATAAGCCTTAACGCCGTCGGTTACATCGTCGTTCTTACCGAACTTCTTAACCTTGGTGATCTTCCAAGAAGACTTAACGTCATCGTCGTCATCATCATCGCTGTCCATGTCAAGCTTCTTAAGAGCCTTCTTGTTAGCGAACAGGAAATACTTGCTTTCGAAGTTCTCAGCCTCTTTTTCAAGGGACTCCTGCTTCTTCAGCATCGCCTTAACGATACCCTTAGGGCTCTTTCCGCCGAAAAGCTTAATGCAGCCGATAACTGCAAGGATAACAACAACAACTGCTGCGATAGCGATAATAAGGCTCTTCTTATCACCCTTCTTCGCGCCATTAACAATATTACTTGCGTAATTCGCAACTGCCTGAGGACCTGCCTGAGGAGCTGCCTGAGGAGCTGCCTGGGGGGCTGCCTGAGGAGCTGCTAACGGGCTACCGCAATAAGGACAAATCACAGATCCATCCGGAACCTGCTTGCCACACTTTGTACAAAACATCTCTCTCATCCTTCCTATTTTGTTAAAATTCCGTCGCAACTGACACCGACGCTACTGTAACTATACTATATTTTTCTGCGTTTTGCAATATAAAATAATATTTTCCGCCATTTTGCAAACATTGACAAAGCACGCTGTCTAAACTACAATAAGCATGACTTGCGAAATGTGTCGGAGGCAATCTGCCGGACTTTTCGCGGATTATGATTGCGATGGTGACCCAGAATGAACAACGATTGCTGCTGTGACAGCCACAGCCCGATCCTTACCTGCTCAGACGCGACACTCGGATATGAGAATCAGCCGGTTGTAAAAGACCTGTCTTTTGAGATCTATCCCGGCGATTATCTGAGCATTATCGGTGAGAACGGCTCCGGCAAATCCACTCTTATGAAGACGATGCTCGGTCTCGTAAAGCCCCTTTCGGGAAGCATCACGGTCAACTGCAGCCGCGGGAGCGGATGTATCGGATACCTTCCCCAGCAGACAGCCTTACAGAAAGACTTTCCGGCAACGGTTTCCGAAGTGGTCATGTCCGGATTCCTGATGCGTTCCGGACTGCGCCCCTTCTATCGGAAAGAAGAGCGTGAACGTGCCGCGGAAGTAATGGAGCAGCTGCACATCGGCGATTTGAAGAAGCGAAGCTACCGGGACCTTTCGGGCGGTCAGCAGCAGCGGGTTTTACTGGCGCGGGCACTTCTTGCGGCACATGAGATCCTGATGCTTGACGAGCCGGTCGCGGGACTTGACCCGGCAGCGACTTCCGAACTATATGATACGCTTACGGAGCTGAACCGCGAACACCATATGACGATCATCGTCATCTCGCACGACATCGCAAAGACAATCGTTCCGTCCACGAAGATCCTTCACATCGCGAAGGACCGCTATTTCTTCGGAACACCGGCCGCCTATATGGCTAATGACCTTTCCAAGATATTTTTCCCTGATGACTGAGGAGGTATGACATGCTTGAGAAATTAAAAGAAGAAGTACTGAAGGCCAATCTGGACCTTCCGAAATACGGTTTGATCACCTTTACCTGGGGCAATGTATCCGGGATTGACCGCGAAAAGGGGCTCGTTGTCATTAAGCCATCCGGCGTTTCCTATGATACTATGACGGTTGACGATATGGTTGTTGTCGACCTGGATGGCAAGGTTGTGGAAGGCAAGTGGAAGCCCTCTTCCGATACTCCCACGCACCTCGCTCTGTACCGCGCATGGCCCGAGATCGGGGGCGTTGTTCACACGCACAGCCGTTACGCGACCACCTATGCTCAGGCGGGATGCGATATTGTTGCCGGCGGAACGACGCACGGCGATTACTTCTACGGCGACATTCCGTGTACTCGCTATATGACCGAAGAGGAGATTGCGGGACAGTACGAACTGGAAACCGGTAACGTCATTATCGAAACGTTTGCGAAGCGTGAGCTTAACCCGGTTGACATCCCTGCGGTTCTGGTCCGCTCCCACGGTCCTTTCACCTGGGGTACCGACCCGCACAACGCCGTTCACAACTCGGTTGTTCTTGAAGAAGTTGCCTTCATGGCGCTTCACAGCAGCCTCCTGATCGGCGATACCCCCTGCATGCAGCAGGCTCTCCTTGATAAGCACTACTTAAGAAAGCACGGCAAAAACGCTTACTACGGTCAGTAATTCAGCCGGACATATGACATAATAAATCCCGGGAACGGTTTCCGTTACCCGGGATTTTCTTATCTTCTTCTCAGTTTATTCTTCGGTCTCCGGCTCATCACGATCATCGGTGCAACAATGTAGATCACCACAACCAATACAAGGAAGATCGACAGACCGATGATGCCGCCGCGCACTCCGGCTTCCTGCTTACTCCGTCCTTCCCAGCGCTCCATGGTCTTCGGAAGCGGGGTCGGGGTCGGCGTTGCCTTCTTCTCGCCAGACATCTTGATAACCGACTCGGTACCCTCGCCGCCGGTTGACTTCAGCATGGACGGCGGAAGCAGGAACTTCGGCCATACCGCGTTGAAATCCTTTTGGGAAAATGGGTACTCTTCGTTGTAGTATATGATATCCGTCCGCCCGACCAGCGCGCCGTTGTAGGAATAGATCAGCTGGCCGATCACATTTTCCCCGTGCACATAGTCCTCCGGGATCGAGTATTCCACGCGCTTTTCAAGCTTCGTAAGATCGGTATCGAGAGGAACCACGATCGTCGCTCCCGCCGCGATGGAAAGGGTCGAATAATCCTTTCCCGTGAACATCGGGCACTCGTCGAAGAAGCCCGCGTAGTCAGGATTGGAAATACGCTCGGCGTTCCGCATGGAATAACTCTTATAGTTCTCAAACGCGTAACTTAACATCGTGATCGTATCGTCATAGGCGCTCTCATCCGAGGCGCTTCCGATAACGATTGCCACAAGCCGCATACCATCCTTCTCGGCATAGGTGCAGAGAGAATAGGTGCCGTCTTCGGCTTTGCCGCCGGACTTTCCGGCGATGGCATAGTCGTATTTCATCGTCTGACGGATAAACTTATGCGTCTGGGCGATGGTTCTTGCTTCTTTCAGGTTGGACTGCGGAATCTGATACCATTTGGCTCCGGCAATCTGCAGAAAATCGGTTCTCGTTCCGAGTTTGCATGCCACAAGGCCGATATCGTAAGCGCAGCTAGTCTGCTTGGAACCGCCCGTACCGGTGCAGCTTGTGAAGTTTGAATTCACTCCGCCGAGCTGCTGCATCCGCTCGTTCATGCTCTTCAGGAACTTTCGCATACTGCCGCCGACATGTTCGCCAAGCGCGTAGGTCGCTTCGTCGGCCGATGCCACAAGCGACGCATTCAGAAGATCGATTGCTGCGATACGTTCGTTTACAACAAGACCGACACGGGTAACGTTTGCGCCGATGTTATTGATCGCGGAATAAGAACAGCTGATGGTGTCGGTAAGACGGCCGTCCTCCAGAACGAGCAGCGCGGTAAGAAGCTTCGTGAGACTCATCGGCGGAAGGGACTCGGTCGCATTTTTCGCGAAGAGGACCGCGTTCGAGTTTACTTCCATGACAACGCCTGCCTTGCCGCTGATTGCGGGTCCGCCGCCGAGGATGGATTCCACCTTCGGAATCGTCTTCGTTTCCCCATCGGACGCTTCCGCCGTGCCGGCGCACGCAAACCACACGCCGCACACCTCCGAGATAAGGAGGAGCGCCGCGAGAAGAAGCGAAGCGGTTCGGTTGCGGAATGTTTTGTTCATATTGTTCCTTAATGGCGGGACTCCGGTTACCGGGGTCCCCTGCCGTAGTTATTAAACGAGTCTGCGTCCCATCAGAACGCCCATCGAGGAAGCCATCATAAGGCCTCTCGTCCAGCCCGACGAATCACCGAGGCAGTAAAGTCCTTTGATGCTTGTTGTCAGGTCAGGTTCCATCTTGACCTTATTCGAATAGAATTTCAGCTCAGGCGAGTAAAGAAGCGTCTCTTCCGAGGCAAATCCGGGCACGACATTGTCGACCGCCTGGATGAAATTGATAATGTTCACCATCGCGCGGTACGGCATCGCTGCAGTGATGTCGCCTGCCACCGCATCGGGAAGCGTCGGGTGCACGTTGCCTTGCGCGAGCTCCTTATCCCAGGTTCGCTTGCCGTTCAGGATATCGCCGTAGCGCTGCACGAGGATCTGCCCGTTTGCGAGCATGTTCGTAAGCTCTCCGACCTTCTGCGCGTACTCGATCGGCTTGTTGAACGGCACCGAGAAGTTATGCGAGCACAGGATCGACAGGTTCGTGTTGTCGGACTTCAGTTCTTTATAGGAGTGACCGTTAACAACGGCCAGATTGTTGTCGTAGTTCTCCTGGCTGACGAAACCGCCGGGGTTCTGGCAGAACGTCCGCACCTTATTCTTGAACGGCAAAGGATATCCGACCAGTTTGGATTCATAGAGGACGCTGTTAACCTCCTCCATGATCTCGTTCCGCACCTCAACGCGGACACCGATGTCAACGGTACCGGGCTTATGCGCGATATCATACCGCGCACACAGTTTTTCGAGCCACTCCGCGCCTCTGCGTCCCGTCGCGACTACGACATTGTCGCCCTCGATCGTCACGCGCTCGCCGCGGTCGCTGATAACAACGCCCTTCGCGGTCCGATCCTCGATCACGAGATCCTCCACATTGGTGTTGAAGATGATATCCACGCCGTGTTCCTTTAAGAACAGTTCCAGACTTCCGTACAGGATCTGCGCGCGCTCGGTTCCGAGATGACGGATCGGGCAGTCTACCAGTTTAAGGCCCGCGGAAATCGCACGGCGGCGGATTTCCTTAACCTTTACCGGCTCACTGACGCCTTCCACATGCGTGTCGGCTCCGAACTCCAGATAGATGCCGTCGGTATAATCGATCAGCGCCTGCGCCACATCCGCACCGATCAGGTCGGGCAGGTCGCCGCCTACCTCGTGGCTCAGACTGAGCTTTCCGTCGGAAAATGCGCCCGCGCCCGAAAATCCGGTCGTAATGTTGCACGGCTTGCAGTTCATGCACCGTCCGGTCGTTACCTTCGGGCAGCTCCGCTTCTCGATCGGCTTACCCTTCTCAATCATCAGGATCTTCTTGTCCGATCCCTTTTTTATCATTTCGATTGCCGTAAAGATGCCGGCAGGACCGGCTCCGACAATGATCACATCGTATTTCATAAACCCTCCGTATTACGCGCGGCTCTGTTCTTTCCGCACCCCAATATTTGATTATATCACAAATCGGCCGTCTTTTCAAATTCGTAGTACTCGTGCACAAGACTGCGGAATCCGTAGCCGCGAATCGTCTCGTAGCGCAGGTTGTAATTGGCCTTCGTATGCTTTCCGGTCACAAGGAAGCGTATGTTTTCAATCATGTATGAGTCAAGCTCCTTTAAGCTCTTATCGGTCGTGATCACCGGGAAGAACCACCGGCACCAGGTCAGCTCGCTTTTCACCGGATTATCGTACAGTTTACGGTTAAAATGGCGGATAAATGCGCGGATCGCCTTCTCGTCGCTCGCGCCCTTCTTCACCTTCCAGCGGTACAGCGCCTTTGCCTTCCGCTTCATCTTATGTTTCAGCTTCTCGACCGAAGCCCGCGCCACATCAATCGTTCCGTT
Organism: Lachnospiraceae bacterium; assembly: GCA_017613595.1. Next base: position 56,204 of record JAGADM010000127.1, read on the forward strand.
TTGATAGGTAATCCCAAGGAAATCCCAAGGCTCGCCGGGTTCCGCGTAGAACACCTTCGCGGGATTGACGGTCATATCCTTTTCGGCAAGAACTCCGAGGATTTCCTCCCGGTACGCCTCAATCTCCTCACGATCCCTGCCGAATACGATGATGTCGTCCGAATAACGCGCGTATGGGATTTGCCGTTCGGCAAATGCCCTGTCCATCTCCGCGAGATACAGGTTCGCGAGAAATGCGGAAAGCGGATTGCCCGCCATGATGCCTTTCCGCTCCTCAAAGCGCTCTCCGGCCTCCGTCACGTACGGATTCCGCAGAAAATCACATAAAAATCCGAAGAACCGCGGATGGTCCGCCCCGAGAACCTCCTTCGCAAGCGGAATAACCCGCTCCACGTCGATCGAATTGAAATAGTCATGGATGTCAAGCTTATAGACATAACGGTCCGACAGGTCCGGCACCGACAGGATATCCGCCACGGCACGCTTCACGCCGCGGTTCGGACGAAACGAAAAGAGATTGTCCGGAAAGATATCGTCATACTCATGCAGCCCGCGCGCGAAGAACTTAAGAAGGATCCCCGCCTCTCCCGGAAACATATATACGACGCGCTTCTTCGCGGTTCCCTTTTTGTTGAGAACGGTCCGCTCTGCATCCGGGAATGCTTCTCCCCTGCGAAATCGCTCATCCCACGCCAGATACCCGCCGCAGTCGATAAACTGCCGCAGGTCCGCAAGGTCTTTCTTCGTATTATGCTCGTTGGCGGCGCAGTAATCGTAAAACCGTTCCCACGCTTCGCGGTCGCCGACGCAATCCAAAAGGTCTTTCATGTCTTCTCCGTGCCCAATTACGGGCGGTTTTGGGCAATAAAAAACGGATAGAGAAGAAGAGCTTTAAAATAGCAAATTTGCTATACCGGGCGATACATAACCGGCTACCTGCAAAACCCTAACAAGGGTTATGCTGCGCCCCCTGCAGGTGCATCTGAAATGCGTTCTTCTCTATCCGAAATTATTTATGAAAAAGCAATTGCTTCTTTCATCTGATTAACGCCTCCGGCTTCCCGGCGGCGATAGTCCTACATGATTGACTTAATGCGGTTCACCACATAGGATTCTTCGTTCTTGTAGCAAGGAATGCAGTGGATATGACGGATTCCCGCCTCATCCAGTATTCTCTTCGCTTCGCGGTAGGGCAGTCCGTTGGTCTTATTCAGCGCGATTACGTAAAATGCGTACTTCCGGCCGTCCTTTGTAAGAAGGAACGTTACCGGTGTGCACTTCGGATGCGCGCTCGGATCGAAACGGCTGATGGAAACATTCTCCTCGATACCGTAATCCCCGAAATTCTTAAACAGAATATTACGGAAATAAGCGGTGTCACGGTTGAACGTATCGTTGAGCACGTAGCTCTCACCGTCTTCATCATAGATTCTCTCGGCGTCCGGAGCCGCTGCGGGTACGGGCTGAACGGGTGCCGCCGTCTGCTGAACCGGCTGCGCGGGCTTCGACTGAGCGGGTGCGCTTTCCGGCTTCTTCGCTCCGGGGATGGCGTTGTCCACAACCTTCTTGGTCTCGTTGAAAATGGAATTCATGATCTTATCCAATAAACCCATATGCATTTCCTCCTTTCGCCTGTACGCGAATCGGTATCCGTTTGTGACGGAATCTTACAGTTCCTGAGTAAGTCCGGTATGATAATCGTTCGTGCCGCGCTTCAGATCGAGATATTCCTTCAGGATGATGTCTTCGATATCGTCGATTCTCTTCTGCGCATCAATACGCTTACGCTTACGCTCTCCCATGAGTGCGTTCTTATTCTCTTCAACAACCTTACGAAGCTCTTCCTGCTCGTTGCAGAGACGCTCGTAATCGGCCTTTCTCTTTGCAAGAATCTCCTGACGTCTCTGTTCCTGTCTTCTCGCAACTTCGAGACGGCGCTCTTCCATCTGTCTGCGGACTTCGTCCTTCTCCTGCTGCTTACGCTTGTTCTGCTCGAGGATCTCACGCATACGGCGTCTTACGGCCGCCTCATGCTCGTCGATCTCTTCCTTGCTTGCCTGGTTGGTCTCGTAGGTCGATGCCGCAGGCGTCTCACCACTCGGGGCGATGTTCGGGATCGTGCTTACCGGCTTAACGGGAGCGGGTTCCGGAGCAGGTGCGGGCTCAACGACCGGAGCAGGTGCCGGAGCAACCTGTTCAACAACCTGCTCGGGTTCAGCAACCGGAGCAGGTGCAGGCTCAACAACCGGTGCGGGTGCCGGAGCGATATTCTCCGGGATCGGTCCCTGATTCAGGGACTCGAGAATCGACTGGTTGAAGAAATACATCGGATCCGCTTCCGAAACGGCAGGTGCCGGCTCGGGAGCTGCTGCGGGTTCTGCCGGAGCAGGTGCGGGTGCAGGTTCAACAGCAGGTGCGGGATTCAGTGAATCCAGCACGGACTGGTTAAAGAAATAGGACGGTTCCGGCGGAACGTAATTCGGATCCGGGATAACCGGGCCGGGTGCCGGAGCCGGCTCAACCGGTGCAGGTGCAACAGGCTCAACAACCGGTGCGGGTGCAGGTGCCGGTGCGGAAGCGGGACTTACGTACGAAACCTCCCATTCCGGTTCAATATCATTCTTCGGCTCGTTCGGAGTCACTTCCCATTCCGGTTCAACCGGTGCCGGGGCAGGTGCGGGCTCGGGAGCCTTGGGCTGCGTAGCGGATCCCATTAACTCCGCAATCAGCTCTTCCACCGTTCTTTCTCTTCCGGGATCATTGTTAGCCACCATGTCTTCCTCCTGTAGTTCTAATAGTCGTTTTGAAATATATTCAATATCAGCTGCTTCAAATACCGCCTCTTTCGGTACCGATCTCCCGATTCCCTCGGGAACGACTTCGGGCAACGCGCGTTCCGAAATCTTTTTGGAAGCAGTCTTCTTTCGGTATTGCTTCGGTCCTTCGCTTAACAGGAACGGTTCCCGTGAAGCGGATGCCAGGGTACACCATGCGGCAAGTACGCTGACGAACACCTTGCGGTTCTCTTCGCTCACGACTCCGGCGAAAAGCGCCACCGCAATACCTTCCATAACCGGCTTCAGCCGGATCAGGTCTTTCTGCAGACGGTTCAGCGATGCGGGATAACCATACGGTTTGAATCGCGCCGTCCCTTTGCGGATCAATATTTCGGGGACAAATATGACATCCTTATCCGGGAAGCTGCAAAGCCCCGGGCAGAACGATCCGCCCCGGTAATTTAAGAACTCCGCTTCCGTGATAAACTTCACAACCGCCGTGAGTTCCTTCTCGGACAGATTATCGATATCCAGTCCGATCCGCTTTTTATAATCACCCGCAGTCCACGCAAACGAACGTAATATGTGAAGTGCGGACACGCCCGGGAGATATCCCCGCTGCGTCATCTCTGCCAGGTCCGCGTACCGTTCCGTCCCCGCCTGAAGCGCTTTCGAAAGCCGTTCCGCGTTCTCATGCAGCGTGTAGGGTTTCTGCTTTCCTTTGTATCCGGCAATCTCCCCGATGATTTCTTTCGAGAGCCCCGCCTTGCGATACGGTTTACACTGAAGAATTACGTCCCCGGGATTCCGGTCTTGTGATTTTATCTGTTCATAAAATGCAAACAGCTTGTTCCCCGGCTTTCGCCTCGTGAACAACCCGTTCCCGGCCTTCTCTCCCATATGAATCCCCTGTCTGTATGCATCACCCGACACATAATAAGCATCATTTATGATAAATATAAGTGTATCATTTACCCACCGATTTTTTCAAGTACTTTTCTCAAGTTTTTGTTACTTTTTCCCGATTTTTTACATGGATTTTCGCGTTTCTTATGAAATATGATTCACTTTCCGAAAATTCATGCGGCGAAACTGCGTTGACAAGTTCCCGCGATGGTTGTAGCATGAGTGTTATCAGCATATAACGATGAGGCATTATTATGATTACAATACTCGCAAAACTGTTCCGCGCGGAGCAGCTTTCGGACGACCGGAAACGGAGTTTTTACGGGAAGCTGTGCGGCGCGGTAGGGATTTTCCTCAACCTGGTCCTTTTCGCCGGGAAGCTTGCTGCGGGACTGATCAGCTCGTCAATCGCCATCACGGCCGACGCGTTCAATAACCTTTCGGACGCCGGTTCTTCGGTCGTTTCGCTTGTTTCGTTCCGGCTTTCGGAACAGAAGCCCGATGCGGAGCACCCATACGGACACGGACGCGTTGAGTACATCGCGGGCCTGATCATTTCGGGCGTTATTCTGGTTATGGCGTATGAGCTGATCAAGGAATCGGTCGGAAAGATCCGTCACCCCGAAGCCACCAACTGGTCGCCTGTCGTTCTTGTCATTCTGATCGCATCGATCCTAGTCAAATGCTACATGGCGTTTTACAACCGGCGCATCGGCGGAAAGATCGATTCCGCAACGCTTCGCGCCACGGCCGCCGACAGCCTGAGCGACTGTCTCGCGACAACGGCCGTTCTGATCGCAACGCTTTTAGAGCATTTCTTCTCCTGGAAGTTAGACGGCTGGTTCGGTATCCTGGTAGGCATCTTCATTCTGATCGCCGGCTTCAAGGCGGCCAAAGAGACGGTAGACCCTTTGCTCGGCGCACCGCCGGAACCCGAATTTGTCAAGTCCGTTGAAGATATTGTTGTCGGCTTTGACCCGTCGATTCTCGGTCTGCATGACCTGATCGTTCACGATTACGGTCCCGGACGCCGTATTATCTCTCTTCACGCGGAGGTTCCCGCGGAAGGCGATATTCTGGCGATCCATGATGTCGTCGATAACCTCGAATACACGCTCAGCACGAAGCTTTCGTGTCTGGCAACGATCCACATGGATCCCGTTGTGACCAATGATCCGCATGTGGCCGCCCTGAAATCGCAGGTAAAGGAAATCGTCACCGGCATTGATTCCGAAATGTCCATGCACGATTTCCGCGTTGTGATCGGGCCGACGCACACCAACCTGATCTTCGATATCGTTCTTCCGTTCCGTCTTTCCGAACAATCCGACGAGATTAAAAAGACGATCTCCGAGAGCGTTTTCGAAAAGATCGGCCGGAATTACTACTGCGTCATCAGCGTAGACTTTCAGATGAGTTCGAAATAACCACGGTTACGTCATAAAAACATTAAGCCCGGCATTGTGATATGTACCCAGAATTCTGGACACATTATCTATGATCAACCGAAACACATGGATGCTTCCCTGTATCTTGCAGGGGGCATCCATTTTGTTTTCGCTTGGATCCGCTCGTTATTGTAGTAATCTATGTATTCTTTCAGGG
>JAGADM010000016.1 GCA_017613595.1 Lachnospiraceae bacterium
GTAAAAACAAGCTTTTCCGCAGCCCACGAATGTTGCATCCCAACTGCTTCGCAGAGAAAAACTCTCGCTTAACACGCAAAAAGTCCTTGACAGAATTGCTTCTGTCAAGGACGAATAAAATCATTCGCGGTGCCACCTTGATTCACGGAATTTACCGTGCTCTCTGCAGGATACCATCATATCCCCGGCAAGTTACGCCTGCCTGCGCGTCGCAGAATACTCCGGGATAACCCGTTTGACTGCGCCCTCAGCGGTCCATTTGACAATGTGTTTCTTGCCTGATTCTCATCCTCGCAGGCTCTCTGTAAAGGCATCGTTGCCGTTATCTCCGCTTCAACGGTTTTCGCTTTATGCAATTTTCAATCGTGATTATAGCAATCCGTTCCGCAATCGTCAACGGAAAATAATTACGCATTTCGCCGGGAATACCCGCCTGTTTACGAATCCATGGCTCCGACGATCGCTCCCGAAGTCCAGAGGCTGTCCTCCGTCCGGAGTTCACACACGACTACCGCGGGTCCCTTTCTCGTAAACACGTCGCGGAGCACTTCCTCGGCTTCCGCTTTGGTCCGTACGCGGTATCCGGGAATACCCATCGCTTCCGCGATCCGTACGTAATCGGGGCCGCCCGGAAGTTCGGTTTCGTAGAAACGGTCATCACAGAACATGTGCTGCCACTGATGCACCAGTCCGAGCGCGTGATTATCAAAAACGATATCGATGATCGGAAGTCCGTAACGGGCCACCGTCGTAAGTTCATTCATATTCATACGGAAACAGCCGTCCCCGGTGATATTGATCACCTTTTCCCCGGGGCAGGCAAATGCAGCGCCGATCGCCGCAGGCAGTCCGTAACCCATCGTACCGAGTCCGCCAGAGGTTAAAAAACGATGCGGCTTCGTTACGCAATAATTGCGCGCCATCCACATTTGATGCTGTCCTACATCTGTAGAAAGAATTGCGTTCCCGGCTGTGATCCGGTCGATCAGCATCGCAAGATACGTTCCGCTCAGCTCGTTTCCGGAGCCCGGCTCAAAGAGACGAAGTCCTTCCGCGCGGTCCTGCTCACGCAGCTCGCACATCCGCTTCATCCACTCTCCGTGGTCCTTCTTCAGGATATAGGATTGATAGCCTGCGAGGCTCTCCTTCACATCGCCGAGAATCCACGCGTCCACATGGACATTCTTATTCACTTCGGCCGCATCAAGATCGATCTGACAGATCTTCGCGTTCGGAAGCCATTCCGCGTTGCCGCCGGTTACACGCTCGCTGAAGCGTACGCCGAGCGCCAGAACGCAGTCGCTCTCACGAAGCGCCGTGTTAGCAGCTTTCGTGCCGTGCTGTCCTACCATGCCGAGGTAACGGCAGCCGCTGCCCGGATAGGCGCTCTTGCCCATCAGTGTCTCGCATACGGGTGCGTCGAGATGATCCGCAAGCGCAGCAATCTCCTCCTCCGCGCCTGCTGCCACCGCACCGCCGCCGGTCAGTATTACGGGGCGTTCCGCCGAGGCAACGATTTCCCAGAGTTTCTTCGCGTCGCCGCGCTCCTGCTGCGCGGACTTCTTCTTATCGGAATGTCCGTACGCGCGCCGGCAGGACGCGAGATACTCTTCCTCGCTGAGTTCCGCCTGCGTGACATCCTTCGCGATATCCACAAGAACCGGTCCCTTACGTCCGCTTCCCGCAATCCGGAACGCTCTCATCAGCGTACCGGGCAGTTCGTGAACGTCTTTTATGAGGAAATTATGCTTTGTGATCGGAAGCGTGATACCGAAAATATCCACCTCCTGGAAACTGTCCTTTCCGATGGAATCCACGGCCACATTACAGGTGATGGCAACCACGGGGACACTGTCCATCATCGCGGTCGCGATACCGGTAACCAGATTGGTCGCTCCGGGACCGCTTGTCGCCATGCAGACGCCGGTTTTTCCGCTCGCTCTCGCGTATCCGTCGGCAGCATGACAGGCACCCTGTTCATGCGCCGTCAACACATGACGGATCCCGTGATCGCGGCACAACGCGTCATACAGCGCGAGATTGGTCGCTCCGGGATACCCGAATACCGTATCCGTACCCTGTTCATGAAGACATCGGATTACTATTTCCGCTCCGGTCATGGAATTCCTTTCTCCGGGCAGATGCCCGGCTTCTGTACCGTAAGCCGTTTCCGGCTCATTTATCTCATTAAGTCCGCCTTCCGGCTCGCCGGACCGACCCGCCTACCGGCTCTTCGACTCATCGACGGTCGACCAGTCGACAACCTTGATATGGTCGCCCCACAGCTGCGCGGCGAGTTTCTCCATACGCGCTCTTGAGAAGCCTTTGCCGTCGCCGAACTTCAGACAGCCGTGTTCGCTTGCGAGCGCGTCAGAATAGTCCTGCAGAGCATATACCGTAAAATGACACCGCGAACGGAACCGTGATCCGTCGTAGTTATAATGGTTTACAAGCGGAATGATCGTACTTTCCTTGATGTATTTGGTGTCGCCGTCTTTATAGAACTCGACATACGCCATACCCTCAAGCTCACAGTCTGCACTTTTGAAGATCGAAAGGAAGTTGCCGAGCGAATAATAAACCGGCATCTTTCCGCCGTCGGGACGGGTCACGATCTCCATCGGTTCGCATATATGCGGATGTGCACCAATCACGACATCGACACCGTATTCCGCGAATTTCTTCGTCCACTCTTTCTGGTAAGAGGAAACGGAAAGCGAATACTCCGTTCCCCAGTGGGGAAATACGACCACGAAATCGGCCAGTTCCTTAGCCCGCTCAACATCTTTCTTCACTCTGGACGCTTCCAGAACATCAACCGAATACGGTGCTTCTTTGAGTGCCGTGGTGAGGTTGAGTCCGTAAGTGTAATTGAGAAGAGCGATCTTGATTCCGTACTTCTCGACAACACGGATTCTCTCCTGGTCTTCCGCACTGTCATGCATACCGACAACGGTCATTTCCGGATACTTCTTCCAGAACTCCATAGTAGCCTGAATTGCTTTGTATCCGTGGTCAGACGAGTGGTTGGTCGCGCTCGTGACAATATTGAAGCCGGCCTTCATGAATTCCTCTGCCGCTTCATAGGGGGTGTTGAATGTCGAATACCCGTGATAGGAACCCCAGCGGGTTCTTGTCCCGATATACTGCTGCTCGGATTCGGATCCGATGTAACCGCCGTCACCGCCGAGTACGGTTTCCTGGTTAATGGCGGCGAAATCCGCCATTCTTACATAAGGTTCAACATTATCGTAATAGCCTTTGAAACTGAACTTGCCGTCACCGAGATTACCGTCATCGAGAATATCCCAGTCAAAAAGGTTATCCCCTACCGCCACGAGCGAAACGACTTTCGGCATCGGGGTCGGCGTCGGTGTGGGGGTCGGCGTATTGGTCGGCGTCAGGGTGGGAACCGGCATATCCGTCAGTTTCACAATCTTGGTCGGTGCATCCGGGGTTCCGCTGATATCTCCTCCGGACGGCTTGCTGCGGTTCTTCCAATGGCTTCCGATTACCCATACTAAGCATCCCAGGATTAGAACGGCCGCGGCTCCGATCAGCACTTTTCTGCGCTGACGGTTCCTTCTCTTCTTCTCCTGATAGGCTTTACGAAGTCTTTCATATTCTTTACGATCCAAAACTTACCTCCTTCGGAATTCGCATTCCGGAGTTCTCTTCATATTCAATGCTATTTTAATACTTTACTAAACTTCCGTGCAAACTTCAAGCCCCTGTTATCAGACTGTCAATATACAGGAGATACCGCCAAATAGAAAAAAGTGCAAAAAACTTCAAAAAAAGTTGAAAAACCATATACCATTTTCCGAAATAATATGCTACAATAGTTTAGTCAGTAAAAAACCACTACTATTTCAGGAGGGGATAGCAATGACTTTCGCAGAACTGTTGGAGATGGCTACCGACATAAACTGTTCGGATATCCACATCACTGTCGGAACTTCGCTTGCCTTGAGAAGGTTCGGTGAACTCCGTATTTTGGAACCCGCACCCAGTGCCGAGGAATCCAAGCAAATGATTTATTCAATCCTTAGCGAGGACCAGCGCAGATTTGTCGATGCCGGCAACGACCTTGATGTCGGTGTTATGCTTCCGGACGGACGCCGTATCCGTGCCAACGTTTATCATCAGCGTAACAACCTTGCATGCAGCATTCGTATTCTTGAGCAGAACATTCCTTCCTTTGCAGAACTCGGTCTTCCCAATGCAATCAAGGATATGGCTGAGACGCCCCGCGGACTTGTACTCGTAACCGGTCCTACCGGAAGCGGTAAGTCCACGACTCTTGCTTCGATGGTTGCTTACATCAACAAGACCCGCGCCCGTCACATTATCACGATTGAGGACCCGATCGAGTATGTATACCCTTACAACAAGGCTATGATCCATCAGCGTGAGGTAGGCCGTGATGTAGATAACTTCTCATCCGCTCTGCGTTCCGCACTCCGTGAGGACCCTGATATCATCCTTGTAGGTGAGATGCGTGACTTCGAAACGATTCAGGCCGCTATCAGCGCAGCTGAGACCGGACACCTCGTTCTTTCCACCCTGCACACGACTTCCGCAGCGCAGACGATTGAGCGTATCATCGACGCGTGCCCGCTTGAAGGCCGTGACCAGATCCGTAACCAGTTCTCGAACGTAATCCGCGGTGTATTCACACAGCAGCTGCTTCAGAGAAGCGACGGACAGGGTCGTGTACTTGCATCCGAGGTTATGATCGGAACTCCTGCTATCACGAACCTGATTCGTGAGAACAAGACCCTGCAGATTCCTGCAATGATGCAGGCAGGCCGCAGCGCCGGAATGCGTACCATGAACGACGACCTTGCGAACCTGATCCGTCAGGAACTCATCACCAAGGAAGAGGGCTACAAGGTATCTCCCGATGCATCCGCTCTCAGAAAGATCCTTGCAGGTACCTGATCGAATTAAACAATTTAAGGCCAATAAAATCCCCGGAGAAACCTCCGGGGATTTTTGATGTCTTTTTTCTAAGCTGCGGCAGTTCCGCCGCATAGTTTTTTTGATAAATCTTCTACCGCGGAATCGTAATCCGGCCGCAATCCGTCTTACTCGAGAATCGTAATCCGTCCGTCGACCTTCGCATCGAGTCCGTTGTTGGTCGCGAAGTACTCTTCGATGATGTTGTTCACGGAAGTCGCCACAACGCGCGGCTTCATGTTGGCCTTCACCTCTTCGAGCGGAACGCCGAAGAACTCATCGAAATTATTGTAGTGATATGCCTGGATGCCGAGCTTGATCCGCATGTCATCGGTAATCTCTTCGCCCTTAAAGGTAAACGATTCGATTGTGTGTGTCGACTTTCGATACGTTACCCTTAAAGCGCTTGAGATCTGATAAAACTCGGTCTCGCCGACCCACGCCTCATCCCGGAACAGATGTTGGAAAATCCGACGGATCTGTGCGCCGGTCACCTCGACCATATACAGGTTATCGTCGAACGGCGTGTTCTCCACCATATCCTGGTACTCAATGACCGGTCCGAGTTCCTTCTTACGGATGCTGCCCGAACCGAACATCATAACGTCGTAGCTTGCCTCCCACGCCATCAGGTCGGCGTAGAGGTTGCCCATCTCGGTCTCCTGCTCGCGGCTCGGATGCGTCAGCTTGCGCGCCCAGCGCGTCACGACGCGTTTGTATTTGCTGTCGGTCTTCGTGCGGTAGCTGTCGATCAGCTCTTCCATGACCTCGTCCTTCGGAGCGGTATCCTCGTTGATCGGAATCGAGCGCCATTTCCAGTCTTCGATAACCTTCTTCTCGGTATCATACTGCAGGTCGAAACGCCCGATCACCCCCGTGCCGGTACCTGCCTGTACGATTGGAATGCCGTTCACCACATCGGCCTTGTCCATAAAGGTATGCGAGTGTCCTCCGATGATCAGATTCACGCCCCAGTCGGGGTCAAGCATCTCGGCAAGCTTGCGGTCATTTTCGTAGCCGATATGCGTCAGCAGAATCGTCATATCGGTGCGGACGGTACGGTAGTTGTCGCAGATGATGCCGACTTCCTTCGCAGCCGATTCGAGATCGATAAACGTACCGATGATTTTCTCGGAACGCGTGGACGCAAGCACCTCCTCGGTCAGAATACCAATGAACATGATGCGCATACCTCCGACATCAATGTTGATGTACGGGGTAAATACGCGCGCGTTATTCATCGTAATGAAAAGGTTCGCGTTCACAATCGGGAACTTGGCGCATTTTTCCAGGAAAAGCAGGTGGGCAAATCCGTAGTCAACCTCGTGGTTTCCGATTGTCGCGATATCCGGATTCAGATTGTTCATCAGATCGATCGTAGAGAGTCCCTGGTACTCGGAGTCAATGACCGAGCCCCGGAACATGTCGCCCGCGATGGCGTAGATGACATTTTCCTTCTCCCTGCGGACCTTTCCGACATAACCGGCGAGCCGTGTCAGACCGCCGGTCTCCTTCCCATCGGTTTCCTTCGGCAGAAAATCGCCGTGCAGGTCGTTCGAGTGCAAAATCGTCAGTTTCTTAATACTGTCACTCATAAATCACTCCAGAAGTTTATTATTTCGTGGTCTTAGCTTCAGTTATCTTACCGTTTTCATCAAAATAAACGGTAACGGAATATCCGTAGGAATCGGTAAAGGTATACGACTCACCCGGAATCTCATGCGTCAGGTAACCGTTCCAGTCTTTCTTCAGCGCGTTGGCATCATATCCGACAAGATATACGTTAGCCATCTCATACGGAAGCGCCGCCGCTTCAAAGATGTTCGGCTTATCAAGAGAGTATTCGGGGCTGTTGTGGTTATCGCCCTTAACATAGGTCGTCTTTCTTCCGTCACGGATTGTTGTCATCTCGAGGTCGCCCTTGTTGTTGATGTCCCAGAACATCCATGTCGGGATCGTTCCTTCGTAATCAAGCATGTCGACAAGAACATAATGTCCTGTCTTCGGAGCGGGAACAATCTTCTCAATCTTACATGCAGGCAGCCACTCCGATGCGTAGGAGTTAAAGCTTGCGTAGAAGTAATCACCCTTGCCTTCGTATCCGATCAGCACAAAGTCCCAGGTGCCCGTTGCGGACCAGATTCCCTGATAGTACGTAAAGAATGCCAGCGCATCCTCTGCCGCTCTCGGCGTTCTCTCGGTTTTCTCAAAATGTCTCGTCATGCCGTGACTGATCTGCAGATTGAAATCATAGGTGCTGACTTCGGAAAGCGAGAAGATAAAATCCTGATCGGTCTCGGCATGATTAACGGTAAATGTTGCCTTTCTTGCGTCAACATCGACATCGCTGCTGATTACCTTCATCACGGACGGTGCCGTGTCGTCCTGGTGCAGTCCGACATTATCGATATACCAGGAACCGCAAACAACCTCAACACTGCTGCGATCTTCGCCGGGGCGGATCGTAATCGCGATATCATCACTGCTGTACCAGTTTCCGAAGAGGCTCTCGAGCGTTGCCGCATGTCCCGACAAAGCGGGCGTCGGTTCCGGAGTAGGCACCTCGGTCGGAGTGGGCGTCGGCTCCGGGGTAGGCTCGTCAGTAGGCGTAGGTTCCTGTGTGGGTTCGTCGGTCGGTGTCGGTTCTTCGGTCGGCGTAACCGTTGTTTTACCGTCACGCGTCTTGCCTGCCTTCGGATCCTCTTCCTTGTCTCCGCAGGCCGTGAGGCATCCGATCAGACAGATCATCACGAGCAGCGCAATCATCCTTTTTCCCAATCGTTTCATCATATCCCTCCAAATTCTCGCGGCATTACCGCTTTTCTTATTTCATCCGGCATCGGGCATTCCTCATCCCGTCAGCCGGCCGGTCTTACTCTTCAAACAGCAGGTCTCGGAGTCTCGGGTGAATCTCCCCGTACGCCGGGCCGAAGCCTCTCACATGCATGGAAAATACGAGCGCCGTCTTCGTTTCGGGCGACATGATCGTGCAGCTTCCCGCCGCGCCGTCCCAGCCGAATACGCCCGCCTCTGCCGGCGAACCGATGGCTTCGGGATTCATCAGCACCTGCATGCCGACACCGTAGCCGTAGCCGAAACGTCCCATATTCTGTTCAATATCCTTGTGTCCCTGCTCGGTCAGCAGGTCGGTTCGGATTGTCTCAATAGACTCTTCCGAAAGAACGCGGTAACCGTTCTTCGCGACACCGCCGCAGGCAAGTGCGTCCGCAAGGATCGCATAGTCTTCGGTGCAGCTCACAAGTCCCGCGCCGCCGCTTTCGTAAGCGTCGCTCAGACGATAGTTGCAGTCGTTCTCCATCGGAACGATTTCCTCATTTTCCCAGGTGAACTGCTGCGCAAGATCCTTCTCCTGCCCTTCCTCCATAAAGAATCGCGTGCGGTTCATACCAAGCGGCTTCCAGATGTGCTCCGTAAGATATTCCGAGAATTTCATGCCGGACACAACCTCAATGACCGCGCCGATCACATCATGGCTCAGACTGTACAGATAATGGTCGCCCGGATGGAACTGCAGAGGCGTGAGCGGAAAACCGTCAACGATCTGTCTCGTCGTTGCATCGGGCCCGTATGTGCGGCGCGCCTGCGAAATGCCCGGCCGGTCAAGATTGTAATCGAGCCCGGACTGCATCGAAACAAGATGCCATATCAGCATCGGGCGTTTCGCCGGAACAAGCCGGATCGTATCCTCGAACTTCTCTTCAACGAAAATCTTCCCGTACGCCGGCAGATACTTTGCCACCTCGTCCTGCAGTGAGATCTTCCCCTGCTCAACAAGCTGCATCAGAGCTACCATCGTCTGAATCTTCGTCATCGAGAACACAAGGTACTGCGCCTTTTCATCAACCGGCTTCCTATGCTCCGTATCGGTCGTTCCGACCATGTGACGATACACCTGTTCATGGTCCTTCATGATGATGACATCGGCAGACGGCAGCCCGTACTTCTCCGGCAGACTGTCGATGTACTCCGTGATCTTTTTGAAATTCATACTTCCTCCTTAATTACGCACGCGGTAACTCTCCGCGGATTATCCTCTCTTTACGCATATAAAACAGGCATAGCCTTCGACTTCCGCCGGACACAGGATCTCGAACGTTCCTTCCTCCGCCGTAACGGTCTTCACCGGCTTTCCGTTCTTTCCGATTACGGAAAATGTACCAAGCTCCCGCTCAATCCCCGTGCCGGCCGCTTTCAGAAAACTTTCCTTCCGCGCCCACACTTCCGTAAACCGAACATCTCTTTCCGTGCCCTCCGCCGCGGACACATACGCCTGTTCCGCCGGGGCAAAGGCCTTCCTCACGACACGTTCCCGCACCGGCCCGAGCTTCTGTATATCGCAGCCAACTTCCGAATTGAAAGTGACGAGCATCACCTTTGTCCCCGAGTGGGAAAGGTTGTAATGTATGTCCGGATAGCGTTTCAGATACGGCTTTCCGTGCGCGCCTTTGCCGGTTTCCAGCTGTTCTGCTGACGGAAACCCGTCCGTATCAAGCGCGGAGAAATCGACTTCGGCGAGAAACATCCCGGAGCCGGATTCCCGCCGTGTGTACGTCACGCCGGAGATGTTTTCCTTCGCGTCCGACCCTCGTATTACGCCATCCCCGCTTGCCATGGCAGTGCCGTTCCTCCACTGTCTCTCCGAGAGTGCCAATGACAACAGCACTCCCGCGCCGATTCCGAGAAGGCGGTCCTTCTCCCGCCGGTAACGGTGGACACGTTCCTTCCGCTCCGCGCTGAGGCAGGCAAGAAGCCTGTCCGCAGTTTTCTCATCGATTGTTCCGATATCGCCGGTATATACTTTAATCATGAAATCCTCAGCCGATCCGCCCCGTCGCGCGCAGATAGAATAAGAGCGCCGCGCCCATGAACGAATGCGTGTATTCGCCGGTTCCGAACTTATCAAGAACCTCATCCACCGGAACGAGCACGCTGTGCAGCACCTCGTCCTCATCCGGATGCAGCTCGCCCGTCGGAATCACATCCTCGGCGAGACAGATATTCAGCTCGCTCTCCTTTTCGAACACCGCCGGGTTCGGATTGACTTTGCCGATCAGTGTGACTTTGCCGGCACGGAAACCGCTCTCCTCCTCGAGTTCTCTCGCGGCAGCGGTAACGGGTTCCTCGCCGTCGTCCACGATCCCGCCCGGAAACTCGGCCGTGATCATGTCGCTCCCGTGGCGCCACTGCCTGACCATGACAAACTGTCCCTCATAGACCGCGACGCAGCACACACAGCGGCATCCCTGAATGGAATAATACTCTCCCTTCGGTCCCGCGGCAGCCGTCTGCTGCTTCGCTTCCACCGAGAAAACGGGCGTTTTCAGGATGGTCCGCACGGATTCGGTTGTCCAGGATAAATCAGTCTCTTTCATGCTCGGATGCGCCTCCCCTGTAATACCTTTTATTATACCAACCGAGGTTCCGTTTTGCAACACAAGACGGTCTTCATTTGCCGAAAATACGATGCACCTTTTTCCATGCGATAAGGCTTGACCGAAGTACTTTTCTTTACTATACTGGGAATAATAAATACCACACAAGGAGGTTCCCTATGCATTGTACCAGAAAGATCGCCGATGACCTGTACTGGGTAGGCGGAAATGACCGCCGGCTTGCCATGTTCGAGGGCGTTTATTCCGTACCGGACGGCGTTTCCTATAACTCTTATCTGCTGCTTGACGAAATGACGGTGCTGTTTGATACGGTCGACCGTGCCGTCGATAAAGTCTTCTTTGAAAACCTCGCGTATGTCCTGAACGGCCGCGATCTCGATTTCGTTGTCGTATCCCACATGGAGCCGGACCACAGCGCGACGCTCCGCGAACTGCTTCTGCGCTACCCCGACTGCGTTGTCGTATGCAACACGAAGAGCCATGAGATGATGGTCCGCTTCGGGTATGTCGGCGAGAACCGCAAGCCTTATCTCGTAAAGGAAGGCGACGTGATGCGCACGGGACGTCATGAGTTCACATTTGTCATGGCGCCGATGGTTCACTGGCCCGAGGTTATGATGACCTACGACAGGACGACCGGCACGCTCTTTACCGCCGACGCGTTCGGCACGTTCGGCGCGCTGAACGGCAACCTGTTCGCCGACGAGGTTGACTTCTTCCGCGATTACCTCGATGAGGCACGCCGCTACTATACGAATATCGTCGGCAAATACGGCGCGCAGGTGCAGGCCGTCCTCAAAAAAGCCGCGACGCTCGACATTAAGATGCTCTGCCCGCTGCACGGCTTCGTATGGCGCCGCAACCTGGGTGACTATATCGAATATTATGACAAATGGAGCCGCTACGATCCCGAGGAGACCGGCGTTATGATTGCCTACGCTTCGGTATACGGCAACACGGAGAACGCAGCCGAAATCCTCGCCGTAAAGCTTCGTGAGCGCGGTGCCCGCGTGACGATGTTCGACGTGTCGGTAAAGCCGGCGTCCGAAATTGTCGCCGCGTCGTTCCGCTACAGCCACCTTGTATTTGCCTCCACGACCTACAATGCGGAGATCTTTGTTCGCATGGAGGAAGCGCTTCGCGACCTCGTTGCGCACAACATCCGTAAGAGAACGGTTGCGTTCCTTGAAAACGGCACATGGGCTGCCCAGAGCGGCCGCAAGATGCGCGCTCTCTTCGAGGAATGCAAGGACATGTCCTACATCGAGCCGCTTGTTTCTCTGAAGAGTTCGCTCGCCGCGTCGCAGCTTTCCGAACTCGACGTTCTTGCCGATTCGATCATCGCATCGTTCCCGGTTACGGAACCCGCTCCCGACGCCTCCGCGCCGAGTGTTGTCGGCTCGACCGATCCGACCGCCCTCTTCAAACTAAGCTACGGTCTGTTCGTAATTTCGACCCGCGAAGGCGGACGCGACAACGGCTGTATCACCAATACGACGATGCAGGCGGCATCCGGTCCGAACCGTCTCGTAATCGCGGTCAACAAGCAGAATTACACACATGATCTGATTGTCCGCACGGGCGTCTTCAACGTATCCGTACTGACCGAATCCGCGGAGTTTGACCTGTTCAAGCGCTTCGGCTTCGCAAGCGGACGCGACACGGACAAATTCGCCGGCTTTGACGGTATCAAGCGTACCGCGAACGGCCTGCTCGCGATCACCGAGAGCACCAATGCCGTATTCAGCTGTAAGGTAATTTCCGTAACGGACTGCGGTTCCCACAGCCTCTTCCTTGCCGACATCACGGAAAGCGAAGTTCTGTCGAACGAGCCTTCCGTAACATACGAATACTACTTCGCACACATCAAGCCGAAGCCTCAGAAGAGCGATACCCCGACGACCAAATGGGTATGCAAGATTTGCGGTTACGAGTACGAGGGCGAAGAACTTCCGGCTGATTTCATCTGTCCGCTCTGCAAACACGGTGCGGATGACTTTGAAAAGGTTGTCGGATAGTACCGGCCCGGCATAGAATAACGGCGGGCTTCAGCGATTCCATAAACCTGACGGACAGTTTGCTCCGCCGGTTTTCGAAAAAAACAAGGCGTTATCCTCTTCGGATAGCGCCTTTCTTTTTCACTTGCTATTCCCGGCGGCCGCATGCGCTCTTACTTGACATTGCGGTACTGCAGCAGAAACCAGGTTTCGTCCGTATATTGTATCCATTTACTGTAGACGGTCATTTTCTCGTATTCGTAGCGGTCACCCCGGATAAGCCCGGCCTCCACGGTCAGGGTGTATCCGGCAATCTGCCCGTCCTCATTAAACTCATAACGAGCCTGCATACTGTCCGGATTTCCGTTGACCCACACGCGCAGACGGTTCTCCTCGTCATAAGCTGCCGAGCCCTCCATGATGGAGATACCCGCACTCGGAATCTGCCGATTAATGATGATCGGGCTGACCAGATTGCCTTTCGCATCATACACACAGGGAGTGGTTTTCTGCTCTCCCGTCTTTTCATTTTTCTCCCTTATCTCGGTATACCTGCCGTTACTGCGGAGGAACTCCGTCTGAGAGGTGACCACCTTTTCCCCTTGCTGATCCTCCTCATCGTCATAAGCCCAGTATCCGTACTGGATCAGCGAAAGCAATCCGTCGCCGGAATAGAAATACATGATGAAATCCGTCATCTTATTATATATGCCGAATGCTTCCGTATAATGCATATTTGTTATATTGCCGGCATCATTATAACTGTAACTCCGGGAACGCTTTGCTCTTGTATCATTGCCTTCAAATTCGCTGTACTGGATCAGCCGCAGAAAACCGGACAGCAGGTATTTCTTCGTCCACTCTTTCTCGCCGCTTGCGCTGTACTTCATGCAGACGGCAATCGGTTCGTACTTGTTGCGGTACACATTCTCCATGTAGACATACTTGTATTCTGCCTGCAGGCAGCGATCCTCGGAATACTCCCGGATACTCTCCAGACGGCCTTCTTCATTGTACCGGATATCCGCATAGCCGTATTCGCCGTCTTCATCACTGAATACTATCTTTACGGGCCGTCCGAAAGCATCATACGTAACCTGTGACTTATCAAAGGTCATTCCGTTAGATTCCTCGCGGACCCTGACAAGGCGGACCACCTCCGCGGTTTCCATGGTTCTCAGCTTGCCGGCCTTCGGCAGCTCCGCTTTCTTCGTCTTCGGGGCAAATATGACCGCTAACAGCCCTATCCACATCACAAATGCAACCGCCACGATGCTGAGGACGATCTTCGCTCTTTTCGGAATATGCTGTTTCTTCTTTCTCCTGCTCACCGTATTTCCTCCGCAACCTTCGTTAACTCCGTGCCAATAATCGGAGTCCTTCCTCTATCCCTTCAATGCCACAACCAGCTTCACGCGGTCATGGATACCCGTCTTATCGTATATCGCGGAAATGTAATTCTTGACCGTGCCTTCCGAGATGTAAAGCCGGTCGGCGATCTGGCGGTTCGTGAGTCCCTCGACTAAAAGCCCCGCGATCTCCTGCTCGCGCTCCGTAAACTCCCCGTACGCGGGCTGCTGCGGCGCAGACTTTGAAGCAAGCGCCGTAAGCCTCTGCATGACCTTCGGGTCGAGCACGCTGACGCCGCCCATGATCTGGCGGATTGCGCCTAAAATCGCCTCGCGGCCGCTGTCCTTAAGAAGATAGCCGTCCGCTCCTCCGCTGATGGCTTCGGTAATATTCGAATCATCATAGAACGTCGTAAGCACAAGGATACGCGTCCCGGGATACCGCTTCTTCATGTGCCCGATCAGTTCGATTCCGCCCATGCCCTTCATGTTGAGATCTACAAGAGCAATATCGCACGAGACCTTTGCGAGGATTGCAAGCGCCTCGTTTCCGTCGTGCGCTTTGCCGACGATCTCCATAGCATTTAACGAAAGGATGATTTCGAGACTGTCGAGAAGCATCGTCTCATCATCCACCAGTAAAACCCTGAACATTGAAACCTCCTATACGCCCGCCGTAAACGGCAGCTCCACAACGGTCATAAAGCCTTCGTCATTCTCAAACGAAGCGTTTCCGCCGCACCGTTTCGCATATGCTTCTATCTTCTTTAATCCGAATCCTTTGCCGATCAGTTCCTCGCGGTTCGCCGGGTTAAAATCACTCTTTCCGTTATCCGTAACCGTCAGTTTCACATGTCCCGCATCGGCAAGAAGCGAAACGCCGAACCGGTCCGCTCCGCCGTGACGCACGCCGTTTGAGAAGCATTCCCGCAGTACGCCGGTTAAAAATTCCGCGTGTTCTTTCGGTACGAGAACTTCTTCGGAATATACGTTGTAAGTCTGGGTCACCTGCAGTTCGGTATCCATCGTGAAGCCTTCGGCAATGTTTTCAAGATATCTCCGAAGGTCCTCGATCGGAACCGACGCATCCTCATCATCAAGTGCCCTCACTGCACTTCTGATCGACTCGAGGCTTCCGCGGATCCGCTCATTCGCATCGTTCATCCGCTTTCTCGCTTCCTCGGGCTTTGCTTCGAAAAGCATGTCCGCGGCATCTAAAGTCATGATTGCGGCAGTGATTGAATGGCCGACGTTGTTGTGTATGTTGCGGCTGATATTTTCCCTTTCCGTAAGCCGCGCGTTCTTCTCAGCGGCAAATGACTGTTTGGCAAGTTCCCGGTTCAGCTGCCGCTCGTGCATCTCGCTCGCAACCGTCGCGCAGAGTCTTCGCTGTTCCTCTCTCCTTCGGTCTTCGCGGAGAAGAAGGAGTCGCCGCAACAGGAACAATACGGCAATGCAGATGCTTAAAACGGCTGCCGACGCAATGAGTTCCGCGACGTGTCTTGCAAGCGTTTCATCGGCTTCCTCCTTAACCCCGGGCATCTTCGTCGAGATAATCCCGAAAGCCGCCGGAACGGCATATGCGGCGGCGGCCGCGAGCGTCCCGAGCACCGGATGGACCGTGACACAGGCTGCTGCCGAGAAGCCCCACCAATGACCGGAAAGGATTCCGAGAAGGAGTGCGAATACGGCGGTTCCGATCCGGAAAGCGGTGCGTTTTTTCGCGGAATCACACACATCTTCCGCTGCGATCAAAACCATCAATAATCCGGTCACGATCAGCGTGACGGGCGGGGAATCCGAGCTCAGCGCGGACAGAATTCCGGTAAGAAGCGCTATCGCCAGTTTGAGAAATACCATTGTCCGCACCTCCTTTCCCGCCGGATGATCTTTCCGGGCCGCGGGCAGTTCCGTAACTGCCGCGCATACATAAACCAAGGATACCCCGATTGTATCATAACATCGGGGTATCCACAAGCGGAGTTCGTAATAACGCGCAGGGATTGCCCGGTTTAAAACTCCGTAACGTCTGTTTTGCACATTTTCCGTCCCTTTAAAAGAATCATCGGGACAAGCATCAAAAGGTTTGAAAAAACCACGCCGATAATGCCGTTTTTCGAGCAATACGGGAGGTACTGGCCTCTCGGAATATAGAGCAGTTCGTTCAGCAAAAACGTCGTAAGAAGCATCACCGCGGTACCGACCAGAAGGGCGATAAGATCCATCAGAAAGAGTTCCGAGGCAATCTTGCGGCGGACGCGTCCTTTCGATATGCCGAGCGCCCGGTACACGGCAAATTCGTACTCTCTCTTGATATACTGGCCGGTCACGACCGAATTGAGCGTTACCGCCATAATGACGGAAAGAATGATCAATCCGACATAGAAGATCAGATCGATCGAACCGAGGTCTTCGTGAATATAGCGCGCGGTTGTTTTCTCGATCCGGACCTTCCGGTCTCCGATGATACTCTGCACACGGTCGATCAGTTTCTGCCCGGAGAGCGTCTTACTCATAATGTTGGCGCGGTAGCAGTCTTCCTCCTTATCCTCGTTCAGGTAGAAGTACTGGTAGCTCTTGTCGTTTATGATTCCTTCGATCATGAACTCCTTCGTGGGCGACAGATCGCCGAGCTTCAGGTTCCGGTTCCGCGACAGATTCTCACTGATCACGGCACTCCTGTTATGAAGGCCGCTGCAGTCAAAATCGATTCCGAGAAGATCCATCGCCGTCTGCATATCTTCTTTTGAACGGAACACATAACTTCCGACACCGGTTTCAAGACCGATCGTCGTTTTGAGACTTCCGCCGCCGTAACCGTTGCCGGTTCGAAACAGCGTGATCAGTTCCGGATCCTTTTTGATATCCTCGCGGAATGCCTTCCAGTCCTTATAATCATCGGTATCCGTAGACAGAGCCGTCACCAGAATGATGCGGGAATCGTACCCCTTCGCAACATCATAGTACCACCACATGCTGCTGATATAATTGCCGGCGAGAAACATGCACATCGTCAGAAACATCATAAAAATGATGATGGCCGCACGCCCTTTGTTCTTTAC